>CAZQIO010000009.1:3767-22903 GCA_964593405.1 uncultured Candidatus Saccharibacteria bacterium
CCGCAACGACCCTTGTCCTTGCGGGAAAATTAATCCAAAAACCGGAAGGCCAATGAAATATAAAAAATGTTGCTATCCAAAATTTGGTTAAAATTTTTTTAGCATTGACACTATTTTCAAAATTAGATAAACTAATAAAGATATGATCGAAGCGAACTTTATAAAAATTTCAGAAGAATTAATCTCTGATTTGAACGAAAAAACAAAAGAGATAATAGTAAGGAGGTTTGGTTTGAGAGGAAGAAAAAAAGAAACTTTAGAATCCATCGGTAAAAGTTTTGGGATTACGCGAGAAAGGGTCAGACAAATTCAAAACGCTGTTTTGAAAAAAATTGAGCCAAAATTAGAAAAATTCACTAAGGTAGTTGAGGAGATTAAAAATTATTTAAAAAAGTGGGGAGGAGCAAGAAAAGAAGAAAGGTTGTTGGAAGAATTGGCTCCGAAATCAAAAAACGAACTCTTATTTTTCTTGGTAGTTAGCGGAAAATTTTTTAGAGAAAAGGAAGATGATCAAGTGTATACTTTTTGGGCTCTTGAAAAGAAAATTAGCGAGAAGGTTAGAAAGATTTTAAAAAAACTTTGTCAGGAATTAGAAAAAAACAAAAGGCTTTTTACTCTCGAAGAGTTGGCAAAGCTTGTTGAAATTGAACCAACGGTTTTGAGCTCTTTTTTGGAGATTTCAAAGAAGATAAAGGATAATAAAAAAGGTTTTTTTGGCCTGATTGAATGGCCAGAAGTCACTCCAAGAGGAGTGAAAGACTTGGCCTATTTAGTTTTAAAAGAAGCGCAAAAACCTTTACATTTTAGTGAAATAGCAAAGCTAATTGCAAACGCAAACGTAGCTACGGTTCATAATGAGTTAATAAGAGACAAAAGATTCGTCCTTGTTGGAAGAGGAATTTATGCTTTAAGAGAATGGGGATATTTCCCAGGACAGTTGAGAGATGTGATATTGGAAATTTTAAAAAGGAAGGGGAGGGCAATGACAAAAGAAGAAATAATTCAAGAGGTTAAAAAACAGAGACTATTTAAAGAGAGTACAATTTTGGTGAACTTGTCCAATAAGAATTATTTTGTAAGAGATAAAGACGGGAAATATTGGATAAAAACCGCAGAGATTTAATGCTCGACCTGGTAGAACAAAAAATCATCAATTGGGGGTTTCCTGCTTTTTTCATCACCTTTTGTTTTTTACCAGAACCTATAAAATTTAAACTTTTATACCTTTCTAGTCTAATTTTTTTCTCTGTCTTTTTTTTCCTTTGTAGTTATTGGGCAAAAGAATGGTATCAAGATAAATATTTGCTTGTTGGTTTTTTGGTTTCTTTTTTACATACATTTTTGTTTTTTTTGGTTGGAGTTTTAGCCCTAGCTTTTTCAACCATTTTTTTAAAGTTTCTCCCTTTAATGAAAGAATTTTTATTAAAAGTTATTTTTGTATTTTTAAACCATGGAAATCTCGCTTTATCAAATTTTTGTTAATTGGTGGTGGTTTTTTTTCCCGATAATCTTCTTTTTTCCTTTTAGGTTTTTTTACTTTTGGTGGATAAGATGGGAGGTTTTTTATAAACGATTTAAATGGATTTTACTTGAAATTAAGCCACCAAGAGAAACACCAAAGCCATTTTCAGCAATGGAGAGTGTTTATTCTTTGCTTTGGGGAATGTGGGATAGCCCAAACTGGAGAGAAAGATGGTGCAAAGGTGCCTTACCTTGCGGGGCCGGTGGTTGGTTTTCTTTTGAGATTTGTTCTTTCGGAGGAGACATTAGAATCTTTTTAAGAATCCCAGAAGGATTTAGAACGGCAGCCGAAGCAGCTATCTATTCTCAATATCCGGATGTTGAGTTTACTCTAGTGGAAGATTATACAGAAAAAATTCCAAAAGATATTCCCAACGCAAATTGGACAATCTATGCTGAAGATTATACACTGATGAAACCAGATTATTACCCAATACCAACTTATTCAATAATATTTGAAAGACCAGAAGAAGAAAAAAGAGTAAGGGAAGAAAAAAGAATTGATCCTTTTGACACTCTTTTGGAACAGTTATCAAAAATTTTGCCAGGGGAACAACTTTGGATTCAGATTGTTTGTTGTCCGGTAACAGAAGATCAGGTTCCATTCAATTGGGTAGCAGAAGGGAAAAAAGAAGCGGATAAAATTGCAAGGAGAAAAGTTCCTTCTCCGCCAAAACCACTTTTGATTGAAATTTTAGAAACTTTCATCTTTGGGGCGAAAAAAGGTGGAGGAGAGGGGAGCTCTTTAGAGTTGGTTGCTCCTGAATTGAGATTGACAGGAGGGGAAAAAGAGGTTTTAACAGCCATTGAGAATAAAATTAAAAAATCTGGATTTTTGTGTTGGATAAAAGAAGTTTATCTTTGTCAGAGAGATAAACCATCAAACCCTGCTCATAGTGTAATTTTTAGGGGATATTTAAGCCAACAATTTTCTCATCAAAGATTAAACCGGCTTGTCTTTTATGGAGGAACAAGAACAAGAATTCACTATTGGATAAAAGAGAGAAGGCTTTATCTGAGACAAAGACAAAGATTGAGAGAGGCCATTGAGCGATTTCCCTCTTCATTTCCTTGGAATATAACTGGCACCCCCCCTCCTCTTGTGAAGTTTTTACTTCCTTTCGGTTATAGAATTTTGCCAGGAACAAAATCAACTTGTATTTTAAGCAGCGAAGAACTTGCTACAATTTTCCACTTTCCTGCTAAAGTTAAGGTTCCAACCCTTCCTAGAGTAGAAACTAAAAAGGCTGGACCTCCTCCATCTTTACCCACAAAATAAACTATGGAGCAAGACATTACAATTTTAGGAGAAACTACATTCAGAAATCAAAGAAAGAGGTTTGGGATAAAACTGGACGATAGAAGAAGGCACATTTATATCATTGGGAAAACCGGAATGGGAAAGACCGCCCTTTTGATGAACATGGCAATTCAAGATATTTTGGCTCAAAGAGGAATTGGATTTATCGATCCCCACGGTGAGGCTGCTGAAATGCTTTTAGATTACATTCCAAGAAAAAGAATAAACGACGTCATTTATTTTAATCCGGCTGACATTGATTATCCGATAGCTTTTAATGTCATGGAAAAAGTTTTGCCAGAGCACAGACATTTGGTAGCTTCTGGTTTGATGGGAGTTTTCAAGAAAATCTGGCCAGATGTTTGGTCAGCCAGAATGGAATACATTTTAAACAACACTATTTTGGCCCTTTTGGAATACCCAAACACAACTTTACTTTGTATTAACAGAATGCTAGCAGATCCAGAATATAGAAAGAAGGTAGTTGAAAGAATAACCGATCCGGTGGTGAAATCTTTTTGGGTTAACGAATTCGCAAGATACACCCAAAGGTACGAAGTCGAGGCAACCGCGGCAATCCAAAACAAAGTTGGCCAGTTTATTTCAAACCCTTTAATTAGGAATATTATTGGGCAGGTTAAAACAAAAATCGACATGAGAAAGGTGATGGATGAAGGTAAAATTTTAATTGCCAATTTGTCAAAAGGGAAAATCGGAGAAGATAACTCAAGATTATTGGGAGCTTTGCTGATAACAAAACTTCAGTTGGCAGCAATGTCTCGGGTTGACATTCCAGAAGAAGAAAGAAGAGATTTTTTTCTTTACGTTGACGAATTCCAAAATTTTGCTACCGAGGCTTTTGTCAACATTTTATCTGAGGCGAGAAAATATAGACTCTCTTTAACTTTGGCCCATCAATACCTAGGTCAGTTAGAAGAAACAACTCCTTTGGGTAAAAGCACCAAAGTAAGAGATGCTATTTTTGGTAATGTTGGGACGATAATCTGTTTTAGAGTTGGCGCTGAAGATGCTGAATTTTTAGAGAAAGAATTTGCTCCGGAATTTACCGCCAACGACTTAGTTAATTTGGCAAAGTATAATGTTTGCATTAAATTGATGATAGACGGAGTGGCTTCTGCTCCATTTTCGGCCCAAACCCTTCCTTTAATTGAAAAACCGAAGGTTTCGTACAAAGAGACAATAATTAAAGTTTCCAACGAAAGATACGCTACCAAAAGAGAGGTGATTGAGGAAAAAATAGAAAAATGGTCAAGCTCTACCAAGCCAGTGGAAATTAAGCAAGACATTCTGGCCAAAGCGATTTGTTCAATTTGTGGAAAGGAAACAAGAGTGCCTTTTTTGCCAGATCCAAAAAGGCCCGTTTATTGTAAATCTTGTCTGAAAAAAGTTGAAAAACAAAAAGAAATTTCCTTGGAGCAATTAATGAAAAATCCACCTCCCTTGCCAGAACGGCCAAAGGTTGCTAAAAAAGAAGTTAAAATAGATATTGAAGAAATTAAAAAGACAATAGAAAAATTTTTGAAAAAAAATGAGGAAAATAACTGATTTTGAAGTTTTTGGAAAAAAAGTTTTAGTTAGGGTCGATTTTAACGTCCCAACAAAAAAAGGAAAAATTTTGGATGATTTTAGAATTAAAAAGGCTCTACCAACGATTGAATATTTAAATCAAAAAAGAGCAAAAACAATTTTAATCTCCCATCTTGGAGATCCAGAAGGAAAGGTAGTTGAAGAGTTAAGGTTAGATTGTGTAGCAGCCCATCTGGGAAAGTTGATAAAGAAAAAAGTAAAGAAAATTGACCAATGTCTAGGAGAGAAAGTTAAAGAGGCAATAAACTTTTTGAAAGAAGGAGAAGTTTTAATGTTAGAAAACATAAGGTTTTGTCCAGAAGAAGAAAAAAATGACGAGAATTTTGCGAAAAATTTAGCCTCATTGGGCGAAATTTTTATTAACGAAGCCTTTTCAGTTTCTCACCGAGCTCATGCTTCCATCGTTGGTGTACCAAAATTTTTACCAAGCGCCATCGGATTTTTGTTTGAAGAAGAAATAAAAAACATTGAAAAGTTTTTGAAAGATTACCAAAGACCATTGGTCGTTTTGATTGGAGGGAAAAAAATAAAAGATAAAGCCCCCCTGATCGAGAAATTTTCAGAAATTGCAGATTTTATTTTGGTTAACCATCCAATTTGGGAAGAAATTAAAAAAAGTCAAATTAAGTTGAAATTTCCAGAAAAAGTTTTAGCACCGGTTGACGGTTACAACGAAACAAACATTCCCAAAGACATTGGTCCAAAAACGATTAAAATTTTTTCTGAAAAAATAAAAAGTGCAAAAACTATTTTTTGGAATGGCCCCTTTGGGAAGATAGAAGAGAAAAAATATCAAAAGGGAACAAAGGCAATTGTCAAGGCTATTTTAAAGAGCAAGGCCCTCTCTTTAATAGGTGGAGGAGAAACGATAGAATTTACAAATAAATTAAAATTGACAAATAAATTTTCTTTTGCCTCAACCGGGGGGGGAGCTTTGTTTAACTTTTTGGCAGGAAAAAGGTTGCCTGGTTTGGAAGTTTTGGGCTATTATGGAAATTAAAAATTTAAAAGAGGCTGGAGAAAGAATAAAAAAGGCAATTGAAAAAGGAGAAAAAATAATTCTGTATGGAGATGCTGATTTGGATGGAGTTTGCTCGGTAATAATTCTGAAAGAAGCAATTTTAAACCTTGGAAAAAAAGTGGACGCTATTTATTTCCCAGATAGAGAAATTGAGGGGTATGGAGTTTCAGAACAGGGATTAAACTTTCTAAAAAAATTAGCTCCCGCCCTTTTGATTACTCTAGATTGCGGAATTTCTAATTTTAAGGAAATGGAAAAAGCTAAGGAATATGGTTTTTCTGTCATCATCGTTGACCATCATAAAGTTTTAGATGAACTTCCCAAGGCAGACATTATAGTCGACCCAAAACAAGAAGGAGATAAATCGAAGTTTAAAGATTTAGCTACCGTCGGAATTGTTTTCAAATTAGCTGAAATTCTTTTGCAAGAAAAAATGACCGATGCCTTGAGAAGAAACTTTTTAGAATTGGTAGCTTTAGCTACCTTAGCCGACATGATGCCACAAAAAGACGAAAACAAAATCATGACAGAGGAGGGATTGGAATTTATGAAAAATTCCTGGAGGCCGGCTTTTAGAGTTTTTGGGAAAATTTTTAATTTGCCAAAAGAAGTTTCAAAAATAATTTCAATTTTAAACGTTAGAGATGTTGAAGAAAATTTGCCAGCCAGTTACAGACTTTTAACAGAGTCAAACCCAAAAAGAGCAGAAGAGCTAATTCAGACATTGCTCAAAAAAAGTAAAGAAAGAAAGGCAGAGACAGAAAAGATTTTAAACGAAATAGAGGCAAAAAATTTAAACGAAGAAAAAATAATTTTTGAGGGGAGCCCAAATTGGTCATTAACTACGATTTCAGCGGTGGCTACTTTTTTGTGCCAAAAATACAAAAAACCAGTTTTTATTTACAAACAACTAGAAAAGGAAAGCCAAGGAACGGTAAGGGCGCCTCCAGGTATAGACAGTGTTGCTTTAATGCAAAAGTGCAAAGAATATTTAATTTCCTTTGGGGGACATCCTCAGGCTTCAGGCTTTAGAATAAAAAACGAAAATTTAGAAAAGTTCAAGGCCTGTTTGTTGGAAAACTTATGAGAAAAATGATCGTTTATGTTGACGGAGGGGCAAAAAACAATCCTGGCCCAGCAGCTGTCGGTGTTTTATTTTGTAATGAAAAAGGTTTTTGTTTTAAAAAATTTGGAGAATTCATTGGCCAAGCTACAAACAATGAAGCAGAATACAAGGCAGCGATTTTGGCCCTGAAAAAGTTTAAAGCCCTTTTTGGCAACAAATTGGCAAAAGAGACAGAAATTGAAATTAGGTCTGATTCTGAAATTTTGGTTAACCAAATGAATGGCAGGTATAAAATTTTGGAAAAAAATCTACAACCCCTATTTTTAGAGCTTTGGAACTTAAAATTGGATTTTAAAAAAGTCAAATTTACTTTGATATCAAGGAAAAAAAACAAAGAAGCAGACAAAATAGTCTCAGAAATTCTTGACAAATTACCCTCCACTTTGTTAGAATAAAATTGCCCAAAAGTAGGTGAGCCACCGCGCTCAGGAATTTTCTCCTGGGTGAGGAAGGTCCGGACACCTGCCCCTTTCGGGGCAACGCTCCGGGTAACACCCGGCCAGAGTGATCTGAGGGGTGCGAACAGAGACGCCATGCGGGGTAACCTGCATGGGGCCCTAGGGACGGGGCTAGCCCTCTGAATAAAGTCCCAAGTTTTTGAAGAGAGGGGTGAAACGGCTAAATCCCGGCGGGGTGCAAGGCAGACTAGAAATTGGGGTAAAATCTCAATTTCTAGTAGTGCCGCTTGAGCCTGGGGGAAACCTCAGGCCCAGACAGATGGTGGCTTAGAAACAGAATCCGGCCTACTACCTACTTTTGGGCTTTTTTGATAAAATTTAAATAGTGAGAAGACGAGAAAAAATAATTCAAATTTTACTTTTGTTTGCCAACACAATTTTTATTGGAGCGTTAATAGTTTCCAATTTCAAAATTGAAAGAGAGAGGGTAAAATTAGAAAAAACACTTTGGCAATTGAACACAAAGATTGAACAATTAAAAAAGAGACAAGAACAAATTAGACAAGTCCTTTCAAAAATTCAAGATGGTACCTATTTGGAGGAATTAGCAAGAGAAAGAGGGTTTGTGAAAGATGGGGAGGAAAAAATAGTGATAAAAAGAATCGAAAGCGAAAAAGAGACTTCCCAACCGAGCATTTGGTTTCAAATTTTTAGGTTTTTCACAAAATAATTTGGGCGGGATTAGTTGAGTGGCCCAACGTGACCTTCCCAAGGTCAAGACACGGGTTCGATTCCCGTATCCCGCTCCAGAGAGCCGACTTAGCTTAATGGTAGAGCGGCTGTTTCGTAAACAGCAGGTGTCGGTTCGATTCCGACAGTCGGCTCATGGAAAAATTTAAAGAAAGTCAAAAAGAAAAAATTGAAAATTTAAAAGAAAGATTTTTGAAATTGAAAGACTGTCTTTGAGATTGAGAAAAAAAGAGAAAAATTGAAAGAGCTAAAAAGAGAAATTGAAAGCGAAGATTTTTGGTCAAAAAAAGAAGCTAGCCAAATTTCAACTCAATATTGGCAACTAAAGAACGAAATAGAAGAAATGGAGGAACTGGAAATAGAAATTGAACTTTTAAAAGAAAATCCAGAAAAAGAAGCGATCGAAAAAATAGATAAAAAGCTAGAAAAAAAAGAAAGAGAAGTGTTTTTGGCTGGCAAGTATGACAAAGGAGATGCTCTTTTGATGATTCAGGCTGGGGCAGGAGGAGAAGACGCTCAAGATTGGGCGGCAATGCTTTTTAGAATGTATCAAAAATACGCCCAAAGAAAAGGTTTCGATTTTGAGGTCTTAGACATAGATTATGGAGAACCGGGCCCTCAGGGAAGGATTGGTATTAAATCGGCAGTTTCTGAAATCAGGGGAAAATACGCCTTCGGTCTTTTAAAGGGAGAATCCGGCGTTCATCGATTAGTTAGAATTTCTCCCTTTTCGGCCAAGGGATTGAGACATACTTCTTTTGCGTTAGTTTCGGTTTTGCCAAAAATTGAAACCCCAGAAATTGAGATAAAACCAGGAGATTTAAAAATCGAAACCTTCAAGGCTTCAGGACCGGGTGGCCAATATGTCAACAAAAGAATGACGGCAGTGAGAATTACCCATTTGCCAACTGGTATTGTTGCCTCCTGTCAAACAGAAAGGTCTTTGGCACAAAACAAACAAAAAGCTCTAGAAATTCTTTACTCTAAGCTTTATCAAAAAATTCAACAAGAAAAACAAAAGGAGATCGAAAAAATAAAAGGAAAAAAAGTTCAGGTTGAATTTGGAAGTCAAATTAGGTCTTATGTTTTACATCCTTACAAACTGGTGAAAGATTTAAGAACCGGAGTAGAAACAAAAGCAATAGAAGAGGTACTAGATGGAAAGATAGACGAATTTATAGAGGCAGAAATCCGACTCAATTTTTATGATAAAATTTGAAAAAGTTACAAAAGTCTTTCAAACAAAAAGCGGTGAAAAAATTTTTGCTCTAAAAAATGTTTCTTTTGAAATACAAAAAGGAGAATTTGTTTGCCTGATAGGAAAATCCGGGGCTGGCAAGACAACAATTTTGAAATTAATTTTAGGAGAATTCAAACCGACTGAGGGGGAAATTTTTTTTGATGGCCAAAGACTTTCAAAAATTAAAAAGAAAGAAATTCCAAAACTTAGGCGGAAAATTGGTGTTGTGTTTCAAGATTACAAACTTTTATCGACAAAAACAGCGTTTGAAAATTTAAGTTTTGTTATGGAGGCAACCGGTTTTTCTGATGAGGAAATAAAAAGAGACGTACCAAAGGTTTTAGAAATTGTTGGATTAGCTGATAGAGAGAGAGCCTTTCCAGAAGAACTTTCTGCCGGTGAAAAACAAAGATTAGCAATTGCCAGAGCTCTGATTCATCGTCCCCAAATAATCTTGGCAGACGAACCAACAGGAAATTTAGATCCCTACAACACCTTAGAAATAATTAAAATTTTTTTAAAAATTCATCAAATGGGAACAACCATACTTTTAGCTACTCACAGTCCAGAGATTGTCAAAATGTTAAGAAAAAGAGTTATTACCTTAGAAAAAGGTCAAATCATTAGAGATGACCCAAAAGGTAAATTTTTGCTTTAATGCTCTCTTTCATTAAAAGGGTAGTGAAATATGGAATCAAATCGTTTTTCCGAGAAGGAGAAATTGTTTTTGCTAATATTTTTATTTTGACTTTAACCATTTTGCTTTTTTCTTCAATTTTTCTTCTTAAGGTTTTATCTCAGAAAGCAATTTCTTCTTTAAAAGAAAAAGCCGATATTTCAATCTATTTCAAAGACGAAATTTCTACACAAGAAATTTCCCGATTGGAACAAGAAATTTCAAAAATTCCAGGGGCAAAATTAAAGCTCATTTCCAAAGAGGAAGCTTTAAAAAATTTTCAAGAAAGACACAAAGATAACGAAATCTTGTTAAAAGCTTTGGAAGAAATTGGCGAAAATCCATTTCCGGCCTCTTTGACAATTACTCTTCAAGATCAAGAGAGTTACGAAAAAGTGGTTTCGCTTTTAGAAAATCAAAATTTAAATGGCATTGAAAAGATTGACTATTCCCAAAGAAGGCCATTAATTGAAAAGATTTTCAATCTCGCCAACAAAATCGAAAAAAGCATTGTTGTTGCCTCTCTAGTTTCAGCTACAATTTCAATATTAATTACTTTTAACACTATTTATCTTTCAATCCTTCATTTTAAAGAGGAAATTACAATTCAAAAATTGGTTGGAGCTTCTGATTGGTTTGTTAGAGGGCCATTTTTGGTCCACGGGATAATTTCTGGAGCTTTGGCTGCCATTTTTTCTTTTTTCCTTCTTTTTGTTAGCTGTTGGGGATTAGATCAGAAATTTTCGAAATTTCTTGGTGATTTCAGTTTATATCAAATATTTTTAAGCAAAGCCTCTTTTTTACTTTTTTTTGATTTTTTGATAGGAATTTGTTTGGAAGCCCTTGCCAGTTTAATAGCAATTAGAAAATATTTAAAAGTTTGATCCGGGGTCGTCTAATGGTAGGACGTCAGGCTCTGGACCTGAAAGTCCTGGTTCGAATCCAGGCCCCGGAACAAAAATTTTTAAAAAGAGATATTGTATTTCACTCCTTCTTTTAAAGCTTTTTCAATTATTTCTTTAATTTCTTGATAAAATTCACGAATTATTTTTTCTGCACTTTCTTTTCCCTCTTCGATTCTGTCCATTTTTTCTTCGAGTTCTCTAGTGAGCTGTTCGCTGAGATATTTTTCATAATTTTTTGCCAAAAATTCAAAAACTTTAATTCCAAGGAGTGTTGAAATTAATTTTTTGTTCACTTCTTTTGCGTACCTTCTCTTTTTTAAAATTTCCAAAATTTTTGCATAGGTTGATGGCCTGCCAATACCTCTTTCTTTCATCAAAGAGACAATTTCAGAGTAGGTGAAAGGGTAAAAAGCCGGAACGATTTTAGTTTCAATTAAAGAGATTTTTTGTTTTCCTGCCTCAATTTGTGGCACTTCCTTAACATAAAGAGGAAAAATTTTTGAAAAACCCTCTTTTATTAGTTTTGTGATAAATTCAAAATCTTTCTCTTTTTGGGCCACCAAAATTTTAATTGAAACTTTTTCAACTTTTGCTGGTGCCATCTGAGAGGCAATGAATCTTTTAAATATTATGTCATAAGCCCTAAGCTCTCTTTCATTAAGTACTGCTTTAATAATTTTTGCTGCAAGCATTCCTCTCAATTTTTCCAAATCAATCCCCCTCGTTGGCCTTATACATTCGTGAGCCCCCTCCATTTCCCATTTTCTTTCTTTTAAAAATTCTTTTCCAAATCGAGAGAAAATGTATTCTCTGGCCAAAGCCACTCCAACACTGCTTACTCTGGTACTTGAGGTTCTGTGGTAAGTTATTAAACCACTCTCAAACAACCTTTGAGCAATTCTCATTGCCTCTTTTGCGTCAATTTTTAAAGCAAAAGAAAGAGCTGAAATGAGAGTGTCGGTGGTAAAAGGGGGATAAGGATTGATTTCTTCTATCTTTTTCTCAACTTTCAAAATTTCTACTGTCCCTTCTTTTGCAATTTTCTCAGAAGTTCCTATCTCATCTTTGAAAGAAATTTTCAAGCCATTCTTTAAAGAAAGGATGATTAACTCTTTTTTCTCTTTTAATTTTTTTGTCCTTTCGACAATCCAACCCAAAACCGGTGTTTGAACCCTCCCTGCAGACAAATTTCCCCTTTTGAAAACTTTCCACAAGATGGGGCTAATGCTAAAACCAATCCATCTGTCTTGAATTCTTCGAGTAATTTGAGCCTCAACTAATTTCAAATCAAAATCTTCCAAATTTTTTAAGCTATTTCTTATTTCCCTTTTTGTTACTTCGTGAAACCTTGCCCTTTTTATGTTTTGATTGAAAGGTCTCAACAAAAGATACAAATCAAAGGCTATTTTTTCACCTTCTGCATCAGGATCTGTTCCAATTACTACCAAATCGACCAAACTTGCTATTTTTCTCAAAGCCTCAATCGTTGGCCTTGAACTTATTAAATTTTTCCTGCCGCAAAAAGGACAGGTATTGTTTTCGACTTCTATTGCGCACTTTGGGCACCTGTTTAAAGGCCTGTAAACTGGAACTATTTTTTCGTTAATTTCAACTCCAAAAAGGCCCTCTATTAAATCTAAATCGACTATGTGGCCTTTGCTTGCTGTAATTATTGCCAAAGAATTTTCCAAAAAAACTTCAAAAGTTAAGAGATTTTCCACCCTTTTTCTAAACGGTCTTCCAAAATATCTGGCAATTGTTTTGGCTTTGTTTGGTGATTCGACGACAAACAACAAACTTTTCAAAGAAAGTTCTTCTTTTATTTTTAACTTTCCTTCTTTGGCTTGAGCAACTTTTTTTCGATCTTCGTTTATTTGCTCAATTTCCAAATCCAAATTAATCTTTTCAAAATCTTTCCAATCTATTTCTTCACCCAAAAACCCAAGTTCTTTTTTCAAACTGTTGAAAGCCTTTTCATCATCTACTACCACAACGCTCAATCCTTTTGTTAAGCCTCCAATGTAAAGCCTGCTTGTCCTTCCGCTAGCTTGCAAATAGGCTATTTCATCTACAACTAAAAAATGATATTGACCCTCTCTCTCCCCAAAAGATATGGTTTCAGATTCTTTTAAAGCCTGAATTACTTTTTCGTCTTTTAAAATTTTTTTGAAAAAATCAATCGCCCTTTCTCCAACTTTTCTTGCGTACTCTAAAAATCCTTCCAATTCTCTTTTTTTCCTCAGCGCTTCCCTGACTGCCCTTAGTTTTTCTGCGTCCAGGTTCTTAATTTTTGTCAATTCCAAAACCAAAAAATCAAATTCTCTTTTGTAATTTTCTTTGATTGCAAGAGAAATGTTGTTCAAAAGCATTAACCATTTTATTGGATGAAATTCCTCAACATCTATTTTTATTGAAAATTTTGGAACACCGGCAAAGACCGCATACCTTATTGTCTGAGGAAGGTCTATTCCTCTTACCAGGGGGCTTTTTCTAGTTGCCATTCCAATGAGACAATCTAATTCTCCTTTTTCAAACATTTCAAAATATTTTTTGTTTGGTTTCAAAAATGCTTTTACTTTTGCCCCCTTCTCTTTTAAAAATTTTTCCAAAGACTGAGCAAAATCACTTCCTTTGTCAGCAGGAACAAAAACCAACCCTCCTCCACCGAGTTTTTTTAAAATTTCAAAAATACTTTCTGGTAAAGAATTTTTTGGGAAAAAATAGCAATCTAAAATTTTTCTTCCAAAATCCATTCTTCCTCCAACGCTAAAGCCAAAAATTTCTCTCAACAAAAGAATACCTTTTGTTCTCTTCCCTTTTGGGGTAGCCCCGCTCACTATTACTTGGGCCGTCAACTCAATCTTTTGTTTTAATTTTTCTATCTTTTTTAGCGCCTCTTTTGTGTCGATTTCCCTTTTGTAGAGTTTCAAGACAACTCTCTTTAGTGCCCTCGGTAAATTTAGCATTTGGAAAACAAACATTAAACTTTTACTTTTTTTCAAAAAGCTATCAATATCATCAACAAAAACCAAATCTACAATCTGTGAGTTTATTTCTTTTCTTTTCATTAAACTCAAATTGGTAGTGACAATGATCTTTGCCTTTTCCATTTTTGAAAGCTGCTCTCTTTTTTCTTTTTTTGTTAGCAAGCTATGATAAAAAGAGACCTCAAGATCCAAACCAAGCTTTTCTTTGAATTGAACCAGCTTTTTGCTCACTTGGTGGGCAAGAAGGCTAGTTGGTAAAATTATCAAGCATCTTTTTTTAGCTCTTTGACAAGCCCACAAGCTCAAAATAATTTGCATTGTTGTCTTTCCAGTTCCAGTTGGAGCTGAAAGAACAAAACTTTCTCCTTCCAAAAATCTTTTTGCCCAAAATCTTTGAAGCGCCCACATTTTAGTGCCTAAAACTTTTTGAAAAATTTCTTCTATTTCTAGCAAATTTTCGTTCCTCAGGGTAATTTTAGTCAAAAAGCCCTCCTTCATTTTTTCTGAAGGAGTTGGCAAACAAATTTGGCAAGGCATTCCCATTTTTAACCTTTCAGATTCAATGTCTTTTCCGCAATTTGGGCAAAGCTCTTTAAATTTGAGTTCCATTGTGATATTATAAAAAAGTATGATTGAAATCACAAAAGAGGTTTTGAAAGAAGTTTTTCCAGAAAGACCAAAAGATCAATATTTTAAAAAATACGATTTTGGACTTTTGCTTGTCATTGGAGGATCCGATTTTTACTCTGGCTCTCCGGCCTTGGTTGCCATGGCTGCTTTCAGAGCTGGGGTTGGGATGGTTAGAATTTTTGCCCCAAAAAGGGCAGCAGACATTATCGCCTCTTTTTCCCCCAATTTGGCTGCCTTTCCATTAGATGGAAAGTGGCTTTCAAAAGAGCATTTACCAATTTTAATCGAACAGACAAAGGCAGCAAAAGAGGTGGCTGAGGGAAAAGTGGCAGTTGTCATTGGTGGGGGAATGGGCAGAACAAAAGAAACCCAAGAAGTCATTTTGGAATATTTGCAACAAATCGATGTTCCAGTCATTGTCGATGCTGACGCAATCTATGCTTTAGCCAAAAAACCAGAAGTAATTTCTGGGAAAGTCTGCCTGATCACTCCCCATGCATTTGAATTTTTTGTTTTAACTCAAAGGAAGATCTACCAACTGCCCTTGGAAGAACAAGTAAAAATAGTCAAAGAAGAAGCAGAAAGGTTAAAAACTGTTATTTTGTTGAAAGGAAAGCCGGATGTAATTTCTGATGGAAAAGAAGTTGCTTTATGCTATGCTGGTTCCCCTTATATGGCAGTGGGAGGAACGGGTGATACTTTAGCCGGAATTGCCGGAGCGATAATGACAAGAATAAAAGATCCTTTTTTGGTAGCTCAGGCTGCGGCCTTTTTGAACGGAAAAGCAGGTGAAATTGCCGCCGAAAAGCTAAAACATTCTCTTTTGGCAACCGATGTCATTGAGACCATCCCAGAAGTTTTAAAAGAAATATGAAAGAGGAATTTTTTGATCTAATTATTGTTGGAGGAGGCCCAGCTGCAATCACAGCTGGAATTTACGCTTCAAGGCAAAATCTAAAAACTTTGCTAATTACAAAAGAATTCGGGGGGCAAATGGCAAAGAAAGCGGTAAAGATTGAAAACTATCCGGGTTTTGAAGAAATTTCAGGTCAAGAGTTAATAGAAAAATTTGTTAATCATTTAAAAAGAGGCAAGATTGAAATCTTTTTTGATCAAGTCAAAAAGGTTGAAAAAGAAAACGAAGCCTTTTTAGTTAAAACAACAGGAGAAAAAGAGTTCAAATCAAAGGCACTCATTGTTGCCTCGGGAATGGACCCAAGAAGACTCAAGGTTAAAGGAGAAATTGAGTTTTTGGGGAAAGGAGTCTCTTATTGTGTAATTTGCGATGGTCCCATTTTTAAAGAAAAAACAGTAGCTGTTGTTGGTGGGGGAAATGCAGGTTTTGAGGCGGCAATTTTTTTGGCTAATTTTGCTAAAAAAATTTTTATTCTAGAAGCTACAGATCAAGTGAGGGCAGACCAAAAAAATCAAGAGTTGGCAAAGGCTACCGGAAAAATCGAAATAATAACTTTAGCTCAAATTCAAGAAATTAAGGGGAAAGACTTTGTTGAATCTTTAGTTTACTTTGACAAGAAAAATCAAAAAGAAATTGAGCTGCCAGTAGATGGGGTTTTCATTGAAATTGGCGGAATTCCAGCAACTTCTTTTGTTAAAGATTTAGTTGAATTCAACCAAAGAGGAGAAATTATCATTGACCCTCTAACTTGTCAAACAAAAACTCCAGGACTTTTTGCTGCCGGAGATTGTACTGCCGGAAAATACAAACAAATCGTTATTGCTGCCGGTGAGGGAGCAAAAGCTGCCTTGGCTGCTTACGATTATTTGAGAAGCTTTAAACAAAAATGAAAAAGGCCAAAATTCTCTCAATCAGAGCCAGGGAAATTTTAGATTCGAGAGGAAACCCAACGATAGAAGCTGAATTGGAAACTAATTTTGGGAAATTTTTAGCTTCAGTTCCCTCCGGAGCCTCAAAGGGAAAGGAGGAGGCCTTAGAATTGAGAGATGGTGGGAAAAGGTATCTTGGAAAAGGCGTTTTGAAGGCTGTGAATAACATCAACAAAATAATTTCCAAAAAAATCAAAGGCAAAGATCCTACAAAACAAAGAGAAATAGATGAAATGTTAATAAAATTAGATGGTACAAAAGACAAATCAAAATTGGGAGCGAACGCCATTTTGGCAACTTCAATGGTAGTTTGCAAAGCTGGTGCTAAAGCCAAAAACCTTTCTCTTTTTGAATACATTTCAAAAGAGCTGGCAAATTTTAACACGACAAAAAAAATTAGCTTACCCAGACCCTGTTTTAATTTAATCAACGGCGGAGTTCACGCAGGAAGCGAGTTGGATTTTCAAGAATTTATGGTTTGCCCAAAGGGAAAAAGTTTTTCTGAAAATCTGCAAATTGCTTGCGAAATTTACTATGTTTTAAAAGAAGAAATTTCAAAAAAATACGGAAAATTGGCAACAAACATTGGCGATGAAGGAGGTTTTGCTCCGCCGATTAAATTTCCTGAAGAGGCAATTGAGTTAATTTTGAAAGCGGCAAGAAAATTAAACTATGAAAAGAAAATTTCGATCATTTTGGATGTTGCTGCTTCTCAATTTTTTTACAAAAAATTTTATAAAACAAAGTTTGGAAAATTTTCTGGCAAAAATTTGGCAAATTACTATCTAAAATTGATTAAAAATTATCCGATCGAAGCAATCGAAGATCCTTTTGCCGAAGACGATTTTGAAAGCTGGAAACTCTTGAGAGAAAAAATACCAAATTTTTTAATTGTGGGAGATGACCTTTTGGTTACTAATCCAAAGAGGATAGATTTTGCGCAAAAAATGGGACTTTGCAATGGAGCAATAATAAAGATAAATCAGATTGGAACAGTTTCTGAGGCGATCGAGGCAGTAAAATTGGCAAAAAAATTTTCTTGGAAAATTATTGCTTCCCATAGATCTGGTGAGACAAACGATGATTTTTTGGCAGATTTTTCTGTCGGTATTGGCGCAGATTTTGTGAAAGCTGGGGCTCCAGCCAGAGGAGAAAGGGTGGCAAAATATAACAGGTTGTTAAAAATTGAAAAAGAAATTCAATCATGAAAAAAATTTTACTAATTGTCATCGATGGGTTGGCAGATGAACCAATTCCAAAATTAAAAAACAAAACTCCTCTTGAGGCCGCAAAAACCAAAAATTTGGACTTTTTGGCAAAAGAGGGTGTTTGCGGGGCAACTATTACCTGGACAGAAAAAGGAAAGCCTCCAACATCAGAAGACACTCATTTTGCCATTTTTGGTTTTGATCCCAAAAAATCAAATCCTGGGAGAGGGGTTTTGGAGGCCCTGGGAGCTTCAATGAAAATAAAAAAAGATGATGTTTGCTTTAGAGGAAATTTTGCCTCAGTGGACGAGAACTTGAGGATTGTCGATCGGAGAGCAGGGAGGATTGAAGAAACAGAAAGTTTGATTTCTTCTCTTAGAAAAATAAAAATTAAGGGAGTAAAAATTTTTTTGAAAAAATCTTTTGGCCACAGATTAGTTTTAGTTTTGAGAGGAAAAGGGCTTTCAGAGAAGGTGACTTCAAACGATCCAAAAAAGGAAGGGACTTTTGTTTTGAAAATTTTGCCAAAGGAAAAAAAGGCAAAAAAAACAGCCAAAATTTTGGAGGAATTTTTGGACAAAGCAAGGTCAATTTTAAAGGGTCATCCAGAAAACAAAAAAAGGATTAAAGAGGGAAAATTGCCGGCAAATTACATTTTGTTGAGAGGGGCGGGAAAACTAAAAAAAGTGGAGAGCTTTGAAAAAAAATATAAACTAAAAGCAGCCTTCATTGCCGGCGGAACGCTTTACAAAGGAATCGGAAAATATTTTGGAATGAAAGAAATAAAGGTAAAAGGTGCAACCGGTATGCCCAACACAAATTTGAGAGGGAAAATCTTGGCAGCAAAAGCATCCTTGAAAAATTTTGATTTTTTGTTTTTGCACATTAAAGCAGCAGACACTTTTGCCGAAGATGGAGATTTTTTGGGGAAAAAGAAATTTATTGAAAAAATAGACAAAAATTTAAAACCTTTGCTTTCTCTAAAAAATGTTTTAATTGTCATTACCGGAGATCATCCAACCTCTTGTCTTAAAAAAAGCCACATTTTTGGTCAAAATCCAGTTTTGATTTTTGGAGCAAAAAAAGATGGGGCAAAAAAGTTTTCAGAAAAAAATTGCAAAAAGGGAAAATTGGGAATTTTTCCTCAAATAAATTTGATGAAAAAAATTTTAAGCTTGACATAAAGGTTTTCACAAAAATAAAATTAAAAATATGCAAAACAAAATTGAGAAAGTTCAAAAAAGAGACGGCACAATCGTTGATTTTGACCAAAACAGAATTACAGAGGCAATCTTTAAAGCTTTGACTGCAACTGGAGAAGGAAACAGAAAGAAGGCAAAAGCACTTTCAGACAAAGTTGTCAAAATTTTAAATCGAAGATTCAAAAAAGGAGAAATTCCTCACGTTGAACAAATTCAAGATATTGTCGAAGAGGTATTGATTTTGGAAGGCCTGGTTAAGACTGCCAAGGCCTATATTTTATATAGAGAACAAAGAAGGAGAATTAGAGAAGCAATTTTGGCTTCAGAAGAGGCTGTTGATAGATTAGATCAGTATTTAGAAAAGTTAGATTGGGAAGTTCAAGAAAACGCCAACATGGCCTTTTCTTTGCAAGGGTTAAACCACTATGGAGTTTCTTACATTATCAAAAAATATTGGCTAAACAAAATTTATCCTCCAGAGATAAGGGAAGCTAACGAATCTGGCGATTTTCACATCCATAATTTAGATACCTTAGGCCCCTACACTTATTTTGGAAAAGAAGTTGTGATTGCAAAATTAAATGGTGAGCTCAAATTGATCTCTTTACAAAATCTTTACGAGACTCTTTCTGAAAAAGAAGTGCTTTTGAATGAAAAAGATGAAGCTTTTGCCAAATACCCAAAAGACCTTTATGTTTTAGACAGAAAAGGATGGGTAA
>CAZQIO010000010.1:0-21753 GCA_964593405.1 uncultured Candidatus Saccharibacteria bacterium
GGGGCGCGCGTCCATCTGGCCTCGCACTTACCTGTTCGCTTTGCTTTCGCAAAGCGAAGTAAATTCGCTCGGCCAGAGTCCGCTTTCTCCACGCTATCGCGTGGAGATCTCATTAAAGGAACTTTTTGGACCCAGTGGGACTCGAACCCACGGCCTCCGACATGCCATATCGGCGCTCTGCCAACTGAGCTATGGGCCCAACTTTGTGCCCTCAGGAGGAATTGAACCTCCATCTCAGGTTCCGCAAACCTGTGCTCTGTCCGTTGAGCTATGAGGGCAAATCATTTCTAAAACAAATTATAAAAAAAGAGAGTCAAAAAATCAATCTCTAAAGAATGGGTTTAAATATTGCTTTTCTTCTATTTCCTTCCATTTTTCTTTTATCTTTTCTTTTTCTTCCAAGATTTTTTGGTACTTTTTAAGATCAAATTTTGTTATTTTTGTTTGAACCTGGATCCCAATTTCTTTTTCGTATTTCCAAAAGATTAAAGTCCCAAAAAGCAAAGAAAGAAAGAAAAGAAAAAAGAGGGTAAAAAGTCCTTTTTCAATTGTTAATACTAAAAATTTTTTAAAAATTGTCTTGACTTTTTCTTTTTTAATTTTCATTTTGCTTGTACCCTAATCGAAAAATTGACCAAGAGATTTGGACCGAGAAGGTTTTCTTTTTCTGATGGCTTTGAAATAGAAACTTTTTCAAACTCAACCAAATACTGACAATTTTCTACTTTTTCTAAAAACCTTAAAACATCAACAAAATTGCCTAAAATTTTTGCGCCAAAAACAATCGAATCTTCGAGTTGGTGAGAAGATAAAAACTCAAAAGCCAAATTTTTTTCTTTAGCAACATCTTCTAAAAACCCAACAAAATCAACAGGAAAATCTTTACTGACCATGGAATTTTCTAGTTCTTTTAAATTATCTTTTATTTTTGGCAAGATTTTTGCAAAATTTTCAATGTTTTTTCTTTTGGCCTCAATCAAATTTAAATTTGATTTTGTCGAACTTATTTTTTCTGAAATTGCTTTTATTTTGTTCAGTTCTGGATAGATCAAAAAGACAACAAAAAACAAACATAAAAGAAAATAAACTACTATAGCTACTATTGTTTTTTTTCTTGTTTTCATTTTACTGTTACGGAAATTGAAAAGTGAATATTTTGTGACCTCAAAAGAATTTCTGGTGAAAAAGATACCTTTTCGTACCTTTCCTTTAAGTTGTTAATCAATTCCAGCAAATCTTTTCTTTCTGGAGCTTTACCCTCTAAAATGATTGAAATTTTGCCATCTTTGTTTTTTTCATAATGGAAATTATCAAGGCTAATTTTTTCTGGGATTTTTTTTAAAATTTCTTCAAAAATTGGGAAAAAGTAAACTTTTTGGGTTTGAAATTTTTCTATTCTTGAAAAAAGTAAATTGTATCTTTCAATTTCTTTTTCCAATTGTAAGTTGAAGGTTTTTTCTTCTCCTTCCAAAAGTAAATTTAAATATTGAAGTTTGCCAAAAAAGTAAAACCTAAGAGAAAGAGAAACTAAAAAGACAAAGATTAAAAAGAACAAAAAGAAAGAGCCCAAATTCAAAACTATTTTCAAATTTTCTTCATTTTTTAATTCCTCAATTTCTTCTTTTGGTAAAAGATTAATCATTGAATTGCTCTTTGGGCCAAACCGATGGCAGTGACAAAAGCTAAAGATTCCTCCTTTTGCATTTGCTCTTTTTCTGAAATATTAATCCAGGGATTGCCAATTTCAACAGGAATTTTCAATTCAATTTCCAAAAATTCTTTCAATCCTTTCAAATTCGCCCCCCCTCCAGACAAAATGACTTTTCTAATTTTTTTCCCATCCTTTGGAAGCCCAGTGGTTAAGGAATGGCTTTCGTAATAATCAAAATATTTTTTAATTTGTTGGGCCAAATCAACTAAAACCGGAACTAAAATTTCAAAAATTCCTCCCCTTTTTCTCTCTAGCAATAATTTTTCATCCTCAAATTTAAATTCAATTTTTTCCCCCAAACCATATTTTCTTTTTAATTCTTCAGCTTCTTTCAAAGGAATTTTCAAATTTTTGGCGATAATTTCAGTGAACAAATTTGAAGAAATCGGAATTGAACAGGTAAACCTGACTGATCTTTCGGCAAAAATGATAAAAGAAGTTCTGGTCGCCCCAAGATCAACTATCAAAACTGGAAAAAGAGATTTTCCTTTCTCAATCAAAGCCCTGACAATTGCCTGAGATTCAATTTCAAAGGCAATGGGTTTTAATTTTGCCTCTTTTAAAACCTTCAAATAAGAATTGACGATATTTTTTGGACAGGCAGCCAACAAAACATCCAGTTTTTTTTGATGATCAAAAAGGGGTTTAACAATTTCACAATCTAAATAAACTTGATCGACTGGTAGGGGAATGTAATTTTCTGCCTCAAACAAAATGGCAGATTTTAAATCCTCCTCTGACATTGGTGGCATTTGAATTACTTGCAAAAAAGACTTTTCTTCTGGCAAAGAGGCAACAACATAAGGAGTTTTCAGTTTTGTTTTTTTTATTCCTTCTTTTAAAATCTCGGCCAATTTTTTTTCATTTTTTATTTCTCCACCCTCGATTATCCCTGGCTCGATTTCAAAATTTCCAAAATTTTCGAGTAAAATTTTATTTTTTTTCTTTTTGAGTTTTAAAATTTTAAAAGAAAGGTCAGAAATGTCCAAACCAAAGGCCTCTTTTTTTAGAGAGAAAAGTTCCATCTTTTGATTATATTACAACTCTTGCCAATTAACAATTTTGTATTCTTGAGACAAAAAAGGAGTGAAAACCGGAGGATTGTAGAGCAAATAGTTGTCAACAAAAGTTTCCCTTTTCAAATAACCAGAGATAACATGACCTCCCAAATTTACCCATTGAGTTCCTACTCTTCCGTTTGAAACTATTGAACCATAAATTTCAAGACTTTGTTTAATATTCCCGGGGTAATGGTTTCTTGAAAATCTCCCTTTTTGGGCAATGAAAATTCCCCTCAATATCATGTTTTCTGGAGAATTGGGTCCTATTAAAACGTTCCTTTCCCCAATTAGAGTTAAACCATCTGAACCTGTAGTTGTTGAATAGTCTAAATTTTGATTTAAAATGACGTCGGTATCTTTGTTGGGATTTATTAAATTTGCCGAAGCTACAGTTACTCTTCCTTTTATTTTACCCTCTGGCCACAAATTATCTTCGACAAAAATAACAGAGCAAGAAGGAGAAATAGTAAATGTTTGATAGGGAATTTCAGAAGCTATTGTGAAATAATCGTAATGCCAGTCTTCCTCTAGAGAATAGGCATAAGTCGGTAAAAGCGAAGTTATAATTTTTGCCTCAAAAGTTCCATCTGGTTTGAAAATTAAATGCCAACCTTTTCCATTTGGGTTAATCGTGTTTGAGGGGGGCAAATAAATTCCTCCAAGATTTTGGGAAGTTTGTTTGATTTTTGCTAAATCTACAGCAATCCTTTCAAAATCAAATGGGGCAACCGGATACAAAAACAAATCTTTGTTTGAAACTTTAGTGGTTGAAAAAATTCCAGGACAAACGCATTGGTTGTTTTCAATTTTGCACTCTGGAGGGCAAAGCCCAAGTCCATAACCTACTCCGTTTGGTCCACAACCAAAAGAATTTGTACAAACCCACTCTTTTTGGGCAGAAGAAACTGTCGATAAATTCTGGCCATCAAACCTTATTCCGCCGTTTGAATGATAGGGCCCCCTAATGATATGGTCAGATCCCACCCAAACGTTTGAATTCAACACAAAAGAGTATTTTGCTACAGACTCTCTAGCATAAAAGACAGAAATTTTCCTTTTTAGCTCTGGATACTTTAAAGTCCAACCTGTAGAAACTATATTTTTCGAAATTGTTAATCCACAATTTGCATTTTCGATAGTTTCAATTTTAAACCTTCCAATGATATTTCCCGTTTCATCTTGAAAATCTTTTTCCAAGCTGCAATTTTGAGTTACTTCGTTGTTTAAACACCACCTGTAATAATTTATTCCAGCCTCGGCAATTTGAAAAGCTTGCTGCCAAGAAACTTTTTGGTTTGCCATTCTCAACTGGAGCAAAATAAATCCTAAAAGAGCAGCCAGCAAAAGCAAAAAAATGGCACCAAAAACTAAAACATAACTTGTAATCGTTCCCTTATTCACTTTTGAGATTTCTAAGTTGGGCATAAGATTCCAGTTGGTATTCTTTTGGTGGCCTTTCCGGGTTGACATCAACAACTAAAAAAACTTTCATCAATTTTGTCTCTGCCAATCTTGCCGGATAATCTTCGATTTTTTTCCCGTTTTGATCGAAGTATTCAAAAATTGGTGGCAAATTTCTGACATATTGACTAATGATTGAAATTTTTTCTTGCTCTAACGGATAGGTTGGGGGAGAGCCAACAGCTTTTATTACTCCTTTTTTCAACTGACTTCCTTGAATTTCTTGCGAAATTTCCAAATCAAACCTTGCTTTCATTTTGTGGCCTGGTTCTTCCCAGTTGCAAACAGGTTCTCCTGTTCCTGAATTAACCTTTGAGGAGGCCTGGGCAGTAAAATTTAATACTCCATCTTTTGCCAGAGATAAAACATCAAAAACCTGAAGCCCCTGCCAATTTCCTGCACAATCTGTACACTCTCTTTGGCAAAGTCTTCCCAAATATTGGCCATCAACGAAAATATCAACGTATTCGTTTTGACTCCCCAAATCTCCTTCAACGAAAACTGAAACCTTTGCTGACTTTAACTCTCCCCTTAAAAAATTTGAAAAAGAAACACTGCAAGAACCGCCTGCTGAGAAGGTGACGCATTTTTGAGAAAAAACTTGATTTAAAACTTCCCCCAAAAAATATCTTACCCTTTCTGTTTTACCATCCCCATCAATGTCAGAGTAAAAAATCAATTCTTTATCCCCGGCATATTCTATTGGATAAGCTCCGTTTTCCCCTTCCCTTGCCTTCCTGATTTCTTTTACCATAATTTCAATTCCCCTTCTTGCCTCAGAAATTGCTAAAGATTGCTCCATTTCAAAGCCATGAGTTTTGTACAAAAAGAGGGCAGAACTAAAGATAGCTCCTAGGGCCAAGCCGAAAACAAAAATTGAAATTAAAGTTTCCACAAGGGTAAAAGATTTCATTTTAATCTGAAATTTTCAATTTTATTGTTATCGTTTTATCACCAGAAACAAAAACTGATGTTGATGTTGAATAATACCCCGCTGCTTCAACCAGCAAGCTATAATTTCCAGAATCCAAAGGAATAAA
Organism: uncultured Candidatus Saccharibacteria bacterium; assembly: GCA_964593405.1. GTDB lineage: Bacteria > Patescibacteriota > Minisyncoccia > Minisyncoccales > GBS-2 > CAZQIO01. Next base: position 5,274 of record CAZQIO010000010.1, read on the forward strand.
AATAGTTTGACCCCTTTCGTTCGTATATTGGGTTTTTTGAAAATTTGAGTTTTTCAAAGTTGTCGTCGCAGAGAAAATTGGCTGCAAAGTGTCAAAATCTTGAACCGTTACCAAAAGGGAGTTTTGAGAATCTAAATAAAGTTTAACTTCCAAATTTGTGTTTGGCGAGAGGGCAATAGGTTGTTGTGGATCGCTTGAGATAAAATCTAAACCTGTTTCTGGCGGAATTGAAATGTGATATTTGTCCCATTCCAAATTTGAAATTTCTTTTTGTCCTTGAGAATTTGAAATAGTCGTCGTTGAAAATTTATAAACTGGGTTTTCGTTTGCATCATAACCTATTAATTTTTCTCCCCTTAAATTAAAAGTTACGTTTCCAATTGGAGTTGGTTGGCTTGTTATGAAAGAAACCTGCCAATCGTAAAGAACAGGAGTGGTATTGCTAGAATTTGTTGAAAAAATAGCCTTCAATTTTAATTTTGAGTAAGTAGAGGTAGGCAAACTTGACAAGTCTACCGGAGAAACATTAAAACCTGCTGAATTTCCTGGTAAGGCAGATTCTGGAATTAACATCCATTCAGTTCCTGAGGCAAAATAAATTTGGTATCTCAAATCGGTACTTTCAGGCTTTGTGTCTGAAAAAGAAAATTTATCCCAGGAAATTAGATTTTGTGGCGAAATTTCAATCGAAAACAAAAAACCAGACAAAAGATAACCTTCGTTACTTGTTGCTAAACTGACTTGATCGTTTGAGACAACAACGTTTTCTTTCTCTGAAATTTTACTTTCGTTTGAAAAAGAATCTGAAAAGAAATCTTGGCCCCAGGGGCTCAAAGTTTTGATCAAAAAAGAGCTTAATTTATCTATTGAAAAAGACACTTGAGTTACACCTCCCTCAAAGACAATCGGATTTGGTTTTTGGGGGATGGCAATTTCGTCAATTGAGTAAGTTTTCTCTTGAGAATAGCCTGGCTTTGAGACTACTACTTTGTAAGTCGAACTTGCCAAAGGAAAATCATAACTTCCGTCAAAAGGGCTAGCAGAATCTACCAGAGAGTTTGTTAAAGGATTAAAAATCTCGATCAAAGGAGAAGAAACTGGATTTCCAAAAGCATCAAAAACAAAAACAGAAAGAACCCCTCCGGGTTGGACTTGACAAGCTTGAACTTCTTCCGCCTTATCTTTCGGAGCAATGTCAGTTACCATTTTGACCTCACCAAAGAATTTTTTTGAAAAGGAAACTTTAATTTCTGCCCTTTTGTAATCTAAATTGCAAGGATCCTCTTTGCCTATTCCATCAGCTGAGTCTGAAATAAACTTTATCTTTCTTTCGATTTTGAACTCTGTTCCGTTCAAGATAGTTTTAGTTTCAGGTTCTAAAATTCCAAGAGCATAGGGTAAGGTAGCTCCGATCGTCCCCACATCTTTGTATGGCAAATTTCTAATTTTTTCGATCTCCCCCAGGGCAATAGCTGTGGCAGTAATTTTCTTTTGGCCTTGTTCAATAACTACCAAGCCTAATCTGAAGGCAGCAAAAATTCCCAAAAAAACAATTAAGATTAAAGCAACTCCTACCAAAACCTCAACTAAAGTCAAAGATTTTTTCATTTTATTGCCTGGAGCATTGAATACATTGGTTGGACCATTGAAACAACAAAAAAACCAACAACAGCTCCGACTATTAAAAGTAAAATTGGCTCAACAACCGAAGCTAAATTTTTTGCCATACTTGAAACCTCTTCTTCATAAAAGCTTGCCAATTTTTCTAAAATGTTTGAAGTTTCTCCTGTTTCTTCACCAACTTCTATCATCGAAATAAAAGTTAAAGGATAAATGTTTTTGTAATTTCTTAAACATTGAGAGAGTTTTTCTCCTTTTTTTACTTTTTCTGCAGCCTCAATTAAAGCATTCTTGTAAAAGCTATTTCCCAAAGTGTTGGCAGTAATTTCCAGAGCTCTTGGCAAGGAAACTCCGGCAGAAATTAAAGAGGCAAGCCCCCTAGCGCTGGAGGCGGTATTGGACTTTTTTGTCATCCCAGCAACAATTGGCACCTTCAAAGAAATCGTATCTAAAATTTTTTTTCCGATTTTTGTTTTTAAAAACTGAAAAAGAGAAACAAAAAACAAAAACAAACAAAAAATTAAAAGGTACCATTTTTTGGCCAAAAATTCTCCCAAAAAAATGACAATCTTAGTTGTTAAAGGAAGCTCAATTTCCAACTCTTTAAAAGTCTCTGCCAATTTTGGCACAACCACAACAAGCATTAAAATTCCAACCCCAACCATGGCCAAAACAATTACTGCCGGATAAATCATCGCTCCCTTTATTTTTGTCTTGAGGTCATGTTCTCTCTCCATATAGTTTGCTAAAACTCCTAAAACTTCTTCTAAATTCCCAGCCTCTTCAGCCACCTTGATCATATTTTGGTAAAAATCGCTAAAAATTTCCGGGAAATTAGAAAGAGAATCTGAAAGCCTCGTTCCTTTTATGATATCTTCTTCAATTTTTTTTAAAGCCTTTTTAAAACTTTTACTTTTTACCTGTTCTGCCAAAGAAGCAATCGCCCTTGGTAAAGAAACTCCTGCCGAAATCATCACTTGCAAATTGCGAGTGAAAAACATTTTTTCTTGAAGAGAAACCCCAAAAGAGAAAGTTTTAAATTTAAACTTTTTTCTCTCTTTTTTTACCTCTGCTTTAATTAAAATTAGCCCCTCTTGTTTGAGAAGCTTTGCTAATTGATGGAGATTTTCTGCCTCTTTAGTTCCAACCTGAGTTTTCCCATCAAGAGTTTTTGCCAAAAAAGAATATTTTGGCATTCTTAAATTTTACCAAAATTTTGAAAAAATAGCAGCTAAAAATAAAAAAAGGGGGAATTTATCCCCCAAAAAAAGTCAACTTTTTTCGTTTTAGCTTTTCTTGTCTGGCTCTTCTATCCTGAGGGTCACTCTGGCGTGATTTTTCAACCCAACAATCCTTACCAAGTGCCTAATTGCCTGGACAGTAGCTCCCTTTTTCCCAATGATCTGTCCCATGTCGTTGGGGTGAACTTTTAAAGAAAGCAGCACTCCCATTTCATCGACAGTTCTTGTAATTTTCGCATCTTCTGGATGATCACAAAGAGCCTTAACTACTGCCTCTAAAAATTCTTGATCTGGTTTTTTCTCGGCCATGATTTCTATCGTTCAGAAATTTCCCGACCTTTACCGGAATTCTCGCTATTTCTTGAGAACCCGGCCTTCTAATAAGAAATATCATAAAAAATTTTAATTTTTTGTCAAGATATTCACCTTACAAAATAAAACCACTATAATTTGATAATGGGGTGAAATTTTTAGAAAAAATAACTGGCTTTAGTGAATGCAAAAAATATGGAATTTCGCTTTGGCAATGCCCCAGTTTTTTATTTTTAATACTCGGGCAAATAACCATTGCCTTGATTTTACTCTCTTTTGCTATTTTATCAAAATTCATCCAAGAAGAAGAAATCGTTGCTCTGATAGTTTTGCTCATTGCCGCAATTTTACTTGTTTTATCTTTTATTATCACTAACTCTTTTGAAAGACTGGCCCAGGCAAACAGAATGAAAACTGAATTTGTCAACATTGTCTCCCATCAATTAAGATCTCCCCTTTCAAACATCAAGTGGGCCTTAGAACTTTTAATGTCTGGAAGGATTGGCGAGGTCAAACCAGAACAACTTGAATATTTTAAAATTTTGAAAGAAAACTCAGACAGAATGGGAAGTTTAATCAAAGACTTATTAATCGTTGCCAAAATAGAAAGCGCCAAGCTTTCCGTTAAAAAAGACTTTTTCTCTCTCGAGGATTTGACAAAAAAGATAATAAAAGAATTTGAACCTTTTGCTAAAGCTTCAAACATTGAAATTCAATTTTCTTTTGAAGAAAACCTACCAAAAGTTTATGCCAACGAACAGCAAATCAGAGAGGTAATAGAGAACCTTTTGGAAAACGCAATAAGGTACACAATCGGTAAGGGTTTAGTTAAAATAAAAATAAGGAAGGACAAAAACAAGATATTTTTTGAAATAGAAGACAACGGGGTGGGGATTCCAAAAGAAGAACAAAAATTCATTTTTCAAAAGTTTTTTAGAGCTTCCAACGTACTTAAATATCAAACTCAGGGAACTGGTCTTGGTCTTTACATTTCAAAGCAGATTATTGAAAAGTCAGGGGGGAAAATTGGTTTTTCAAGCCAAGAAGGCAAAGGGTCGAAATTTTGGTTTTTCTTACCAATAAAATGAAAAAAATTCTTTTCATCGAAGATGAATGTGCCCTTCAAAAAACTTTTGGCGACCTTTTGAGGAAGGAAGGTTTTGAAATGATTTCTGCTTTAGATGGAAAAACAGGACTGGAATTGGCCAAAACAAAAAATCCAGACCTAATTTTGCTAGATTTAATTTTGCCCCAAAAAGATGGTTTTGAGGTTTTAAAAGAACTAAAATCTGATGAAAAAACAAAAGACATTCCGATTATCATTTTGACAAATTTGGAAAATTTAGAAGATGTAGAAAAAGCAATTTCTTTGGGGGCAACAACCTATTTAGTCAAGGCCTACCATTCCTTAGAAGAAGTTTTAGAGAAAATAAAAAACACTTTAAAATAATTTTCATGAAAGTCGAACCTCAGCAATTAAAGGCCTTTATGGTCGATGCCGGAATGATTACCCCTGAAAAGTTTGATGAATGTCAAAAGAAAGCTCAAGAAAGGGGAATGAAAATCGAAGATGTTTTAATTTCAGAAGGGATAATTTCAGAAGAAGACTTAAGAAAGCTAGAAGCATACATTCTGGGAATTCCCTTTGTTAATTTGGAAAAAGAAACAATCCCTCCAGAAGTTTTAAAAATTATTCCAGAACCAATAGCCAGAGCTCACAATATTGTTGCTTTTAGAAAAAAAGGAAACAACCTAGAGGTGGCAATGTTAGATCCAGAAGACTTGAGAACAATAGATTTTATAAAAAAAGTAACCCCTTATAGAATTTTGCCAAGATTGACAAACGAAGCCTCAATCAGAAACGCTTTAAAACAGTATCAAAAATCTCTGGAGGCCGAATTTGGGGAAATAATTCAAAAAGAGGTTGAAGGGATAAAAACGATCAAGGAAGAAGAAAAGGTGGAAGAAAAAAAAGATTTAGAAAAGATAGCAACAGAACTTCCAATAATTAGAATCGTCGACACCCTCATTAAACATGCAATTTTGCAAAGGGCTTCTGACATTCATATTGAGCCAATGGAAAAAGAAGTTTTGGTTAGATATAGAATTGATGGAATTTTAAGAGACGCAATGACTTTACCAAAAGTTGTAGCCCCTGGAATTGTCGCTAGAATTAAAGTTTTGTCGAATTTAAGATTGGACGAACACAGACTTCCCCAAGACGGTCGCTTTAAAGTAGAAAGCGAAGATTATAAATATTCAGTGAGAGTTTCAATCTTGCCGGTTTTTGATGGAGAAAAAGTCGTTATGCGACTTTTACCAGAAACGGCCAGGGGATTTTCTCTTGAAGAATTGGGACTAAGGGGAAAAGCCTTAGAAGATGTTCAAGTTAATTTGAGAAAACCAGTCGGTATGATTTTGGTTTGTGGTCCGACGGGTTCTGGAAAAACAACAACTTTGTATTCGATGATAGAAATATTGAACACTCCAGCAGTCAACATTTGCACTATAGAAGATCCTATCGAATATAGAATCCCAAGGGTAAACCAAACCCAGGTTAATCCAAAAGTTGGTCTCACTTTTGCCACCGGTCTTAGGGCTTTGCTTAGACAAGACCCAGACATTATCATGGTCGGAGAAATTAGAGATCGGGAAACCGCTTCTTTGGCAGTAAACGCTGCTTTAACTGGCCATTTGGTTTTGTCTACCCTTCATACGAATTCAGCTGCCGGAGCAATTCCAAGATTAATCGACATGAAGGTTGAACCTTTTTTGATTGCCTCAACTTTAAATTTAATTGTCGCTCAAAGATTGGTGAGAAGACTTTGTCCTCAAAAAGAAAAGTATTATTTAAAAGAGGAACAACTAGACAATCTTTCAAAATACTGCGACTTAAACAGAATTTTGGAAATTTTAAGAGAAGAAAAATTGGCCGGGCCAAACCAACCGATCACCAAAGTTCCATTTTTTAGGCCAGTTCCTTCGAAAGAATCTCCGGATGGTTATCGAGGGAGAATCGGGATATTTGAGGTTTTACCAGTGACCCAAACTATCAAAGAACTAATATTGAAAGAAGCAAGCGCTGATGAAATTGAAAGACAGGCAAAAAAAGAGGGAATGAGAACTATGGTGGAAGATGGATTTGTAAAGGCAGCTCAGGGAATAACTTCAATTGAAGAAGTTTTGCGGGTGATAGTAGAATGATGGGGTTGAAAGAAAATTTGAATTTTGGTAAAATGTAATATAGAATTCGGGGAGTGGTGTAGCGGTAACACGCATGGTTTGGGACCATGAGATCTCGGGTTCAAATCCCGACTCCCCGAAAGCTTTCTGTGCGGGAGTAATTCAGCGGTAGAATGCCTCCCTTCCAAGGAGGTCGTCGCGGGTTCGAATCCCGTCTCCCGCTCAATAATATGAAAAAAGTTTTTCTGCTTTTATTTTTTGTTTCCCTTTTTCTCCCTTTCTCAAATTTATCCAAAGCAAAAACAGCCAATTTATCCCAGACAAAAACAGCCAAGACTAGCAATTTTGGAGAAAAAATAAAGGAATTTTTGGCCCTCTTGATCGATATTTTCATTAAATTTTTTCAATTACTTCAAGAATTTTTAGGGCTTATTATTCAATTTTTTAGCTGGTTAAAAAGCCTCCTTCTCTCTGGTTCTTAGCTTGTTTTTGTTTTAAAATCGGCTATAATTTTTTTATGATTGAGTTTTTAGTTGCTTTTTTTGGCATTTTCCTTTTAATATTGCTTCACGAATTTTCTCACTTTTTAGTAGCCAAAAAATTTGGGGTAAAAGTTGAAGAATTTGGAATAGGTTATCCTCCAAGATTGCTTAGCAAAAAAATCGGAGAGACTGTTTATTCTCTCAATCTTTTTCTTTTTGGAGCCTTTGTGAGGGTAGCTGGAGAAACGGAAAATGAAAAAGACAGTTTTTTTGCTCAACCTCTTTTGGTAAGGCTTTTTGTTGCTCTAGCTGGAGTCTTTTCTTTTTGGTTGATGGCTTTTTTTCTTTTTTCTTTCCTTTTTAAAGTTGGAACCGAAGTTGCCATCCCAGACGAACAATTCTCCCCATTTTCTCAAGTTTATGTAGCAGCCATAGCCAAAAATTCACCAGCAGAAAAAGCCGATTTGAGAGTTGGAGATAAAATTTTAGAAATCGGAGTTTCGGTTGAGGAAATGAAAAAAGTAGAAAAAATAAAAGAAATTCAAGAGTTTACAAGGGCTAATTTGGGCAAAGAAATTATTTTGAAAATTGAGAGAGGAAAAGAAATTTTAGAAAAAAGAATTACTCCAAGAATTTCTCCTCCAGAAGGAGAAGGCCCAATCGGAGTTGTTCTGGTGAGGACAGAAATAAAAAAATATCCCCTTTTTTTGGCAATTTGGCAGGGCATCAAAAGCACTTTTAATTTGAGTTTTGAAGCTTCAAAAGGCTATTTTGTTGCTTTAAAACAAGCAATTTTAAAGGGAAAAAACGAAATTGAGGTTGTTGGTCCGGTTGGCATTTTCAAAACTGCCTGGCAGGCCACTAAAATCGGTCCAAAATATTTTTTGAACTTTTTAGCTACCCTTTCTGTCTATTTGGCAATTGTCAACGCCTTACCAATTCCTCCTCTAGATGGTGGAAAGGTTTTGTTTTTGATGATCGAGGCAGTGAGAAAAAGACCAATTTCACCAAAGGTCGAAGCAAAAATTACAGCCCTTTTTTTTGGCCTGTTGCTTTTGATTTCTGTTTTAGTGACAATAAAAGATATAATTGAGTTGTTTTGAAAAATTATGGAAAAAAAATTTGAAAAAGAAAAATTGATTAAAAAATCTGAAAATTTTTCTCAATGGTACATTGATGTGATTTTAAAAGCAGAACTGGCAGAATATGCCCCAGTGAAAGGCTGTCAAATTTTCAAGCCCTATGGATATGCCGTTTGGGAATTGATCCAAAAGTTTTTAAATGAAAAAATAAAGGAAACAGGAGCAAAAAATGCCTACTTTCCAATTTTCATTCCAGAGAGCCTTTTGAAAAAAGAAAAAGAACACGTTGAAGGGTTTTCTCCAGAGTTAGCGGTGGTGACAATGGGGGGAGGGCAAGAATTGAAAGAAAAATTGGTTGTAAGGCCAACTTCAGAAACGATAATGTATGAAACTTTTGCTAAATGGGTCAAATCTTGGCGAAATCTTCCTCTCAAAATTAATCAATGGGCAAACGTTGTGAGATGGGAAAAAAGACCGAGGCTTTTTTTGAGGACAACTGAATTTCTATGGCAAGAAGGTCACACTTGTCACGCCACCCAAAAAGAAGCCAAAAGAGAGGCAACGAGGGCCCTGAAAATGTATGCTAATTTTTACCGAGAATTTTTGGCCCTTGATGGTTATTTGGGCCGAAAATCAGAATCTGAAAAATTTCCGGGAGCTGAGGCTACTTTAACTTATGAGATTTTGATGCCAGACGGAAAGGCCTTGCAAGGTTGTACTTCCCACGATCTTGGTCAAAATTTTTCAAAAGCTTTTGGAATAAAATTCGTTGACAAAACAGGCAAAGAAAAATTTGTTTGGCAAACTTGTTGGGGTTTTACTACAAGATCAATCGGCGCAATCGTTATGGTTCATGGAGACGACAACGGTCTAATTTTTCCTCCAAAAATCGCTCCAATTCAAGTAGTGATAATTCCAATTTTTAAAAAGAATTTAAATTTAAAACTTAAAGAGTATGCAGAAAAAGTGAAAAAAACTCTTGAAGGTTTTAGGGTCGAGGTAGATTTGAGGAAAGAATATTCTCCGGGGTGGAAATTCAATGAATGGGAACTAAAAGGGGTTCCCTTAAGAATCGAAGTTGGAGAAATTGAACTGAGAGAAAAAACTGTCACATTGGCGAGAAGGGATAATTTTGAAAAAAAGAAAGAAAAATTAAAAAATGTAAAAGAAAAAGTAAAAGAAATTTTAGATGACATTCATTCCTCTCTTTTCAAAAAACACTCAAAATTCACAAGAGAAAACACAAGAGAGGTGAAAAATTTTGAAGAATTTAAAAAGACAATAGAAACAAAAAAAGGATTTATTAAAGCCTTTTGGTGCGAAAACAGAGAATGCGAAGAAAAAATCAAGCAAGAAACAAAGGCTACTACCAGGTGTTTACCTCTAAAATCAAAAAAAGAAAAGGGAAAATGTATAGTTTGTGGTAAAAATGCTTTTTATAAATGGATTTTCGCCCAAGCTTACTAAATAGCCATGTTTGAGAAAATTTTAAATTTCCTTTCAGAGGATATTGCCATCGATTTAGGAACCGCCAACTCTGAAGTCTATGTGAGAGGAAGAGGAATAGTTCTCCAAGAGCCTTCAGTTGTGGCTATTAACCAAAAGACAGGTCAAATATTGGCAGTCGGGTTGGAGGCTAAAAAAATGGTTGGAAGAACTCCTTCTCATATTGTCGCCATCAGGCCCTTACGCCACGGAGTGATTTCAGATTTTGAGACAACAGAACAAATGCTCAAATACTTTATTGAAAAGGCAAGAAGAAAAAAAATCATCGGTCCCCGAGTGATAGTTGGGGTTCCTTTGGGAGTCACTGAAGTGGAAAAGAAAGCTGTTTTGGATGCTGCAAAATCTGCCGGGGCAAGAGAGGTTTTCTTGATTGAAGAACCAATGGCCGCTGCTATCGGGGCTAGGCTTCCAGTTCAAGAACCAACTGGTCATTTTATCGTCGACATTGGAGGAGGAACGGCAGAGGTAGCCGTAATTTCTCTTGGAGGAATAGTCTTGGGTAAAAGCATTAAGGTAGCCGGAGACAAACTGAACGAAGACATCATCCGCTTTGTTCAGGAAGAATATAAACTTTTAATTGGAGAAAGAATGGCAGAGACTGTTAAGATTGCCATCGGTTCTGCCTACCCTTTAAAAGAAAGAAAACAATTTCCAGTTCGGGGCAGAAACTTGGTTACTGGTTTGCCAGAAGAAATTTTAATTTCTGACGAGGAAGTGAGAAAGGCAATGGAAAAATCAATCAATCAAATTATCAACGAAATCAAAGAAGCCCTAGATGAAACCCCACCAGAACTTTTGGCCGATATTATGAGCAATGGAATTTATCTAACAGGAGGAGGGGCCCTTTTGAGGGGGTTGGATATCTTAATAAAAAAAGAAACAAAAATTCCAGTAAAGATTGTTGAAGATCCTCTAACAGCGGTCGTAAGAGGAGCTGGGATGGTTTTAGAAAATTTAGATGAACTTCGAGAAGTACTCATTCAAACAAAAGAGCTTGAACCACCAAAATAAACAAATGATTGATAAAGAAAAAGTTAAACAAATTGCCAAATTGGCCAGGTTGAGGCTTTCAGAAAAAGAAATAGAACAAATGCAAAAGGAGCTTTCTTTAATTTTAGAACATTTCGAAAAACTCAAAGAAGTTGATACTTTAAAAACAAAACCAATGTTTTATCCAGTTGAACTAAAAAATGTCGTCAGAGAGGACGAGCCAAAAAAAGAAAAAGTAGAGGTTGCAAAAATAATAGAACTTTTCCCAGACAAAAGAAACGGTTTTTTAAAAGTTAAAAAAGTAATTTAAAATGGAGCTTGAAAATTTAACAATTCAAAAAATCAAAGAGGGACTACAAAAAAAAGAATTTTCGGCAACCGAATTAACTCTAGCTTTTTTAGAAAAAATTGAAAAGGAAGATAAAAAAATAGGAGCCTTTTTAACAATTTCTGAACAATTAGCAAAAAAACAAGCTAAAAAAATCGACGAAATGATTTTGGAAAAAAGGCCACTGCCTCCTTTAGCTGGTGTTCCCTGCGCAATAAAAGACAACATTTTGGTAGAGGGCCTAAAGTGCACTGCCGGATCGAAAATTTTGGAAAATTACATTGCCCCTTTCGATGCCACCGCTGTCAAAAAATTGAAAAAGGCAGGGGCGATCATTTTGGGAAAAACAAACTTAGACGAATTTGCCATGGGAAGTTCAACTGAACGCTCGGCCTTTAAAATCACCAAAAACCCTCTTGATTTGGAAAGAGTTCCTGGCGGCTCTTCTGGAGGTTCGGCTGCAGCAGTGGCAGCTGGATTTTGTGTTTTTGCCTTGGGTTCAGATACTGGTGGCTCAATCAGACAACCTGCTGCTTTTTGTGGAATCGTTGGCCTAAAACCAACTTATGGTTCAGTTTCTAGATTTGGTTTGATTGCCTTTGCTTCTTCTTTAGATCAGATTGGTCCAATGACAAAAACAATAGATGATGCAAAAATTGTTTTTAAAATTATCAGAGGAAAAGACGAAATGGACAGCACCTCAGTTGAAGTCAAAAAAGTAAATTCAAAAGTAGAAATTGAAAAATTAAAGATTGGAGTTCCAAAAGAATATTTTCTAGAGGGAATAGAAAGTGAGGTCAAAAAAGTTATTGAAGAAGCTATTGAAGAATATCAAAAACTCGGAGCCAAAATAGTGGAAATATCTTTACCTCATACAAAATATGCTCTGGCTTGCTACTACATTATCGCTCCCTGTGAAGCTTCATCGAATTTAGCAAGGTTTGATGGGATAAAGTATGGATTTTCAAAAAGGGAAGATTTAACAACAAAACCCCAAAGCATTTTGGACGTTTACTTTCAAAGTAGGGGAGAGGGCTTTGGTCAAGAAGTGAAAAGGAGAATTATGCTTGGCACCTTTGCTCTTTCTGCCGGCTACTACGATGCTTATTATCTGAAGGCTCAGAAAGTTAGAAATTTAATCAAACAAGATTTCAAAAAAGCCTTTGAGAAAGTAGACGTTATTTTTACTCCAACCTCCCCAACTTTGCCCTTTAAAATAGGAGAAAAAACAAAAGACCCGATAAAAATGTATTTGTCCGATATTTTTACAATTCCTGTTAATCTTGGAGGATTACCAGCAGTTTCCATTCCGGTTGGAAAGGTTGGACATTTGCCAGTGGGACTTCAAATTATCGGAAAGGAATTTGAAGAAGAAAAAATTTTAAACGTAGGAAAAATTTATGAGCTTTCAACAAATAATCAATGAAATTTTAAACTTTATTTTGTACCCGAAATTTGAAGGTTGGCTTTTGACAATTAAAATGACATTTTTGGGTTTTGGCCTTTTCTTTTTTGGTTACACAATTTGGGCTCTTTTTAAAACCAGTTGGTTAAAAAGAGCTATTTTAATGGATTTGAAAGAATTTTTTAGTTATAAACCCTTTTACACTAAAAAGTTTCTAGCAAAATGGAAAAAAATAGAAAAAAGATTAGAAAGTCCAATTGAGGCAGATTGGAAATTGGCAATTTTAGAAGCCGATGATTTGCTGAAAGAATCTCTCAGTTATGTTGGCTATCCAGGGGAGACGGTTGAAGAAAAACTAGAAAAGATGCCAGAAGATACAATTTCAAATTTAGAGGAGTTAAAAAAGGTAAGGAAAATAAAAGAGGATATTATTGAAGATCCAAATTTTAAATTAACGCAAGAACAAGCAAGTCAAGTTTTGAAAGCTTACCAAAAAGCCCTCTCTGATTTACAAGTGATTTAAAATTTGGTAAAATTTATAATATTAGTGCAGCGGGGTGGAGAAGTAGTATCTCGCCAGCCCCATAAGCTGGAGATCGTGGGTGCAATTCCCACCCCCGCAACAAAAAGCCGGAGGGTAGGCTGGTGTCTAAGGCCGTCTCATAAGCGGTCAATGTGGGTTCGATTCCCAACTCCGGCAAATGGGGGTGTAGTTCAGCCCGGTCTAGAACATCCGCCTGTCACGCGGAAGATCGTGGGTTCAAATCCCATCACCCCCGCAAAAAATCTTAATTGACATTTTTTGTTCTGTTTTTTACTATAAACTAACTCCAATGAAACCCTGGCGAAAGATTTTGTTTTTCTTTCTTTCTTCTCTTTTTCTCTTTTTTGAATTTCCCTCTAGGGCTGAGGAAAGTTTTTTATTTGAACTAAAAATTCCTCAATTTGTAATATTTCAGCAAAATACTCTCTTTCCTATTCCATCTCAAAATACCCCAAAAAAGACAAAAAAAATCATTATTCCAGCTATCGTTACTGCTTACTCTTCAACGCCTTGGGAAACAGATCAAGATCCTTTTGTTACAGCAGCTGGCACTTTAGTAAGGGATGGGGTAGTAGCAAATAATCTTTTGCCTTTCAAAACAAAAATTAAAATCCCAGAAATTTTTGGAGATAAAGTTTTTGTAGTTGAGGACCGGATGAATAAAAAATGCCCCAAACACCAATTTGATGTTTGGTTTGAAGATTATTTTGAGGCTCTAAATTTTGGAAAAAAAGAAACCTACGTCGAGATTTTGCCTAATGAGAACTAATAATTGAGCCTCCAGCCGAGCAAAAGCGAGGTTGGAGAAAAGCGTGTGCCCGGGGAAGGATTGCATTCTTCAAATCATTTTGAAGCAGAAACTTTTTGATTTAAATGCCAGCCAATTTTCGAAGGATAGTTTCGTTTTACATAAGTCCTTCTCTTTATCAATTTCCACTTTTCAAAAATTTGGTGTTTGCGAGGAAGAAACAATGTGGGATTGTTGCCATACATAAATTTTGCTAGTTTTTCACAATCATCGATATAAAAGTAAATAGCATATTGGGGAATTTTGCTCATTGTTTGCATTTCTTGGTGAATGGTTTTTTCGGGGATCTTGAGTGCTCTACAAAGGCGTTGATTAAGTTGAGCAATAAAAGGAAAACTAGTACTTCCAAACCTTGCCTTTATTTGAGGGGTTCCATTGACTTTGTAAATATAAACTGTTCCGTCTCCATCAAAAAATCCTCGAACGAAATCGGAAAAATATTTCTGAGGGACTTTTATTACAAAAGGTTGATAACTTTTCCTGGGTACGATTCCTAACTTTAATAAATCTTTACAAATTTTTTGATAACCGATTTGAAGACGATAATACATCTCTTTTTTATCGCGACCGGAGAATTTTAAACTGATTTTTTGCCGAGCGCCCATTACTTTTCTTATTTTCTCTAAAAGGTCGTAATCCTTACAAGTAATGTCTAAGGCAAATTGTTTGTTTTTGTCTTTTTTGGTTCTTTTTATGCATAAACATCCATCGGCCACAATAAGACCCAAAACATAACTCATCTCAGAACTCCAAGAACTAAAGAAATTCTCATCAATAGGCAACTTCTTCATAAACTCTGTGCCCGGGGTGGGACTCGAACCCACAAGGAGTTTTTCACCCCAAAGGGTTTTAAGCCCTTCGCGTATTCCCATTCCGCCACCCGGGCGAGGCCTGGGTGGGAATCGAACCCACGTATGCGGGATTTGCAGTCCCGTGCTTTACCACTTAGCTACCAGGCCAAAATTAATTTTATCTCATTTTTTCTCTTTTTTCAACCTTTCCAAAATTTCCTCAATCCTTGCTGCTTCCAAAATCTTTTTTTCCTTTAAAAAAGAAATCTTTGGAACTTTTCGCATTACCAATTTTTTGTCCAAAATTTTTTGGAGTTTAAAAATCTGAGAATTTAAAATTTTGAAAACCTCTTTGAATTTTTTTTCTGGAAAACAACTAACAAAAACTTTGCAATGATCAAAACTTCTTGATACCTCAACCCTGGTTACTGTCACTAAAGTTCCTTTTGGAAATTCAATTTCTTTAAAAATTATCTTTCCCAGCTCAGTTTTGATGAGTTCTTGCACCTTTTTTATTCTCTCTGCCATCAAATTTTAATTTCTCTTTTTTCTTTGACAAAAACTTGCAAAATATCGTCTTCTTTTATTTTCTCTGTTCCTTCATACAAAATTCCAATTTCTTCTCCCTTTTTTGCTATCTCAATGTCCCTTTTTTCTTTTTGTAAATTCAAAATTTTTCCTTCCCCGACCAATTCTCCATTTCTAAAAATTTCCAAAAAGGCATTTTTTTTGACTTCTCCTTCGATTACCCTTCCTCCAATAATTTGTCTTGAACCTTTTTTCCAAAACAAAACCAAAACCTTAACTTTCCCCAAATTAACTTTTACAACCTCAGGTTCCAAAAGCCTCTCCATCAATTTCCTCACTCCCTCAACCAAATCGTAGATTACTTTGAAATTCAAAATTTCCACTTTCTCTCTTTTTGCCATCTCTTCAACCTCTTTTCTTTTTTTAACTCTAAAGCCCAAAATTTTGGCCCCAAAATCTCTGGCCATTTTCACATCCCCTTCTGTAATTTCTCCGGTTTGAGAGCTCAAAATTTTAATTAAAACTTTTTCTTGAGGTAGCCTTTTCAAGACTTCTTCGATTGCTTCTTTTGTCCCTAAAACATCAGTTTTCAAAATTAAATTTAAAATTTTTTGTCCCTCTTTGGGTTTTTGAAATTCCACCTCCTTTTCTTTTCTTGGTTTTACTGCCTCTTTTGCCCTTTCTAAACTTTCGAAAACAAAAAACTTTTCGCCAACTATCGGAACCTCTTCAAAACCTAAAATTAACGCAGCTTGACCGGGCAAAATCTCTTTTAACCTTTCTCTTTTGAAATTTTCCATCAACCTTATTTTTCCAAAAGTTGTATTCGTTGCCACAAAATCTCCAACCTTTAGTCTCCCTTTTTCCAAAATCAAAGTAGCACAAGGCCCCCTCTTTGGGTCTAACCAAGATTCAACAATCACTCCTTCTGGCCTTTGGGAAATTTCAGCTGAAAGATTTTCCATTTCGGCGATTAATAAAATCAAATCCAAAAGTTCTTTTATTCCTTGACCTGTTTTTGCCGAAGTTTTTACTGCCGGTATTTCCCCTCCCATTTCTTCTGTTAAAATCCCTTCTTTTGCCAATTGCTGCTGAACCAAATAAGGGTTTGCCAAGGGTTTGTCAATTTTGTGGAGAGCAACAATTAGTGGAATTTTTACCTTTTTAATCTCTTCTATTGCTTCTTTTGTTTGTTCTTTCACTCCTTCCATTGCATCGACGACCAATATTGCAATGTCTGCAACTTTAGCTCCCCGAGATCTCATTTGGGAAAAAGCTTCGTGCCCTGGAGTATCAATGAAAGTTATTTTTTTTCCTTCTAATTCAACTTCAAAAGCACCAATGTGTTGGGTAATTTCTCCTCCTGGTTTTTTCTCTGTAAATTCAATATTCCTTATTGCATTCAAAAGCGAAGTTTTTCCAGCATCGATGTGCCCCAAAATCACAACAACAGGTTGTTTTTTTATTTTTTCTTCCATCTTTTAAAAATAAAAAATTCTTCATAATTTGTCATTACCTTGCGCCCGCAGCCGACAAAAAATTCCTTTAGGAGGGGGTGACAGCGGAGCATTTCGAAGCGAAAGCGGAGAAATGCGGAGCGCCATGGAGGGGGAAACTTGGTTCCCCCTATGGGGAGCCGAGCAGGGCATCTGATGTTACT
>CAZQIO010000011.1:0-6290 GCA_964593405.1 uncultured Candidatus Saccharibacteria bacterium
AAATAAAATTTGATCGAAAAAGAAAGCCTGGAATTTCAAACCTTTTGGTAATTTTCTCTGCTTTTTCTGGAAAGAAAATTGAACAATTAGAAAAAGAATACAAAGGAGTTGGCTATGAGAAATTCAAAAGAGATTTAGCAAAATTGCTTATTGAAAAATTGGAACCTTTTAGGAAAAAGAGAGAAGAACTTTTAAAGAGGGAAATTTATTTGAAAGAGATTTTAGAAAGGGGAAGAAAAAAAGCTCAAATGGTCGCTCAAGAGACGATGGAACAAGTGAAGGAGAAAATTGGGTTTAAAATTTGGTAAAAAATTATTAAAATAATTTTATGTCTTTTTCTGTTGGAATCGTTGGCCTGCCAAACGTCGGAAAATCGACTCTTTTTAAAGTTTTAACAAAAAGAGAGGTAAAAATTTCTGAAAGAGCCTTTACAACCATTGAGCCAAACATTGGCAAAGTTTCAGTCAAAGATGAAAGGTTGGAAAAAATAGCCAATTTGGTCAAGCCAGAAAAAATAACTCCGGCTTTCGTTGAGTTTGTAGATATTGCTGGTTTGGTAAAGGGAGCTCATTTGGGAGAAGGTTTGGGCAATCAGTTTTTATCTTACATTAGAAATTGTGATTCAATTTTGTTTGTTTTGAGAGCCTTTGAAAATCCGAATGTTGAAAATTTGTTGGGGGAGATTAATCCAAAAAAGGAACTTGAAATTTTAAAAACGGAACTTTTAATGAAAGACGCGGAAACGCTGGAAAGGGCAATTTCTGGCCTAGAAAAAAAAGACAAAAAAAGGGCAGAAATTTTGAAAAAAATAAGAGAAGAAGTTTTGAAGGGAAGGTTAATTTTGGAAATGAAACTGAAAGAGGAAGAAAAAGAGAAGATTAAAGAGTATCAGTTTTTAACTCAAAAGCCTTTCTTTTGCATAATCAATGTTGACGGAAAGACAAAATTTGAACCCCCAACAGTTCCTTTTTTAGAAATGAATTTAAAAGATGAGGAAGAATTTCTTGAGCTCTCAGAAAAAGAGAAAAAAGAGTTTGGTTTTGAATCGAGAATTGATCGATTAATTAACTCTTGCTACAAAACTTTAAATTTGATAAGCTTTTTTACTATAGCTGGAGGAAAGGAGGCAAGGGCCTGGACGATAGAAAACGGATCTTTGGCAATTGAGGCGGCGAGGAAGGTTCATTCTGATTTTGCAAAAAAATTTATCAAGGCTGAGGTTTTAAACTGGAAAACTCTTGTTGAGGTTGGGTCTTGGCAAAAAGCTAAGGCAATGGGGTTAATAAAAATTGTTGGAAAAGATTATAAAGTCGAAGATGGTGATGTGATCGAATTTAAAATTTAAAAAAACATGAGATATTATCAACTGGCGTTTTTGTTGCCACCAAATTTAAAAAAAGAGGAAATTGCCCAAGCTGAACAAGAAATTTTGTCCCTTCTTGAAAAAGAAGGGGGAATTTTAGATAAAAAGGAAGACCCTCTAAAGAGGAGTTTGTTTTATGAGATTAAAAAATTTAGGGAAGCTTATTTGGGAAGTGTTTATTTTTTTATGGAGCCAGAAAAAATGAAAAGCTTTAACGAAAAACTGAAAATGAAAAAAGAAATTTTGCGTTATTTAATTGTCACGGAAACTCCTCCAAAGAAGGTTCCAATAAAGAAAAAAGTGGCAAAACCCAAAAAAGTCGAAATTGAAGAAATTGAAGAAAAATTAAAAGAAATTCTAGGAGAATGAATTTAAACAAAGTTTTTCTAATTGGAAGATTAACAAGAGACCCTGAAACGAAAGAATTGCCTTCCGGAAAGAAAGTTTGTCAAATCGGTTTGGCTACCGATAGGTTTTTTGTTGATAAAAATGGTCAAAAAAAACAAGAAACAGAATTTCACAATGTAATTTTGTTTGGTAGGCTAGCTGAAATAGCATCTCAATACTTAAAAAAAGGATCTTTACTTTTTATTGAAGGAAGGTTAAGAACTAGAAATTGGGAAGACAGTTCAGGCAACAAAAAATCAAAAACAGAAATAATTGCTGAAAAAATTCAGTTGGGACCAAAGGTCCAAAAAGAAACTGTAGCGCCGCTTGAGGAAAAAGAAGAAATTCCTATAATAGAAGAGGAGGAAGAAAAAGAAATTGATATTGACGAAATTCCCTTTTAAAAAAATGCCTTGCTATTTTTGCCAAAGAAATTTAAACGAAATCGATTTCAAAAACACTCAATTACTAAAGAGGTATCTTTCGGCTTTGGGAAAAATAAAGGGAAAGAAAAAAACTGGTGTTTGTTCTTTTCATCAAAGGAGATTAAAAAGAGCAATCAAGAGGGCTAGATATCTTGGACTTTTACCCTATGTGGCTGAATAAATTTTAGTTATTTTCTCTTTAATTTTTTCAAACAATTCTGGATTTTCTTTTAAAAATTCTTTAGCGCCCTCTATTCCTTGTCCTAATTTTTTCTCTTCAAATTGTAACCAAGAGCCAACTTTTTTTATCACTCCAAAATTGAGAGCAGTATTGATTAAATCTGCTTCTTTTGAGATTCCTTCGTTAAAATAGATGATAAATTCTGCGCTTTTGAAGGGAGCGGCCACTTTGTTTTTTACAATCTTTGCTTTAATTTTGCTTCCAACAATTTCATCGCCTTTTTTTATTTGGGCAATTCGATTAAGTTCGATTCTGACTGAAGCATAAAATTTCAAAGCCAACCCCCCTGGCGTTGTTTCCGGTCTGCCATAGGTGCCAATTTTCATTCTTGTTTGGTTTAAAAAAATAACGATCGACTTTGTCTTGGCGATTAATCCAGACAGCCTTCTCAACGCCTGACTCATTAATCTTGCTTGAGCGGCAATTTCGCTCTTTCCAATTTCTTCTTCAATTTCAACTTTTGGAACTAAAGCTGCCACCGAATCGACAACTATAACATCAACTTCTCCAGATTCAACTAAAGTTTTAACAATTTCTAAAGCTTCTTCTCCAGAATCAGGTTGGGAAATTAAAAGATCTTCAATGTTAACTCCGATTCTCTTTGCATAATCTGGGTCTAGGGCATGTTCTGCATCGACAAAAGCCCCAACCCCTCCTCTTTTTTGAGCTTCGGCAATGACGTGTAAAGCCAAGGTTGTTTTTCCGGAAGCTTCGGGTCCGTAAATTTCTACCACCCTTCCCCTTGGCAACCCCCCAACTCCCAAAGCTAAATCTAAGGAAATTGACCCTGTGGGAATGACATCAACGTTTGAAGGCCTCACCTCTGTCAATTTCATTATCGCTCCATCTCCAAACTTTTTCTTTATTTGCTCTATCGCCTCTTTCAAATCTTCTTTTTCTCCCTTTGTTTCTTTTTTGGCCATTAATTTAATTTTATCTTTTTTGAAATTAGTGTCAAATTGAAAAGTTAATTTGACTCTGTTGAAGAGATTCTAATTAAAATTCGATGCCAGTCTGGGTACTCCAATCCTTGAACGATTATTCCTCCAACAACACCGATTGAAATTGGCTCTAAAGGTAAAAAGTGTAAAAAGAAATTGAAAATTAAAATGAACGTACCCAAAAGCCAATGATGAAAATGAAAATAAAAATTTTCAAATTTCAAAATGAGGGATTTAATTTTTCCTCTTTTGCCAGCTTCTTTGCCTGAAAAAACTTTAGCCAAAAAATAACCCAAAAAAAGACCGATTAAGCTTGTGAAATTTTGATAGAGACAAAACAAAATAACGACAAATTTTATCAGATTATTCTTGCCCATTTTCAATTAATGGAACGAAGGTAAAGCCTGGGTACTCAAATTCTTCAAAGTTTTTCTCTGACTTTTTTATGAAAAGCCAAATTGAATTTCCAATTGGAACGACAATCCTTCCTTCAATTTTTAATTGTTCTTGCCAACTCAAATGTAATTTTTTGGCACTCGCTGAAACTAAATTTTATCAAAAGGGGCTTCTTTTTTGAAACCCTTTGTTCCATCTTGACAAAAAAATTTCACTCTCCCTTCTTTGACAAAATTGTATTTTGAAGCATTTTTTTCGCCAAATTCTTTCAATTCTGGAATTCTTTCAATGGCAATTACCTTTCCCTTTTTCCCAACTATTTCTCCCAAAAGGCAAGAAGTCCAACCAGAGCCAGAACCAATGTCTAAAATTTTTTCTCCCTCTCTTGGTTGCAAAAGTTCAAGCATGAAAGCAACCACAAGGGGTTGGGAAATTGTCTGGCCAAAACCAATCGGCAAGGCTTCGTTTAACTCAGCCAAATCTTTCAAATTTTCTGGTAAAAAATCTACTCTTTTTATTTTTTTAAAGGCTTCGATGATTCTCGGAGTCCTGAGCCATCCTTCTAAAATTAACTTATCAATCAGCGACATTCTAAAATTTTAACAAAATTTCGTTTGACAAAAAACTTTTTTGAGCACATTATTCACCTTCCCTCTAAAAAATGGGGGTGTGGCTCATCGCAGTAGACTACCTCTTAGGCTTTATGGGAGCATCGCAAAAAATAATTTAGATTGGGAAGGGTCGCAAAAGCGATGGGGAAACCTGTTTTGAATTATTTACTTGGCTTGGGGCTCTCAAGTTTGGTTGTCCAAGCTAATCAAGAATTTTCCTGGATGTTTTAGCTGGCTACCTTCATTGTCTGTCTAACTTTGATCGGTTCGATTTTGGAAAACGTTGCAAAATTTGGAATTTCGATCCCAAATTGACTAAAGAGAGATTAAAGCGATTGGACGAAATGGAGAATCCGCTTCATTATTATATTACCGAATAAACTAAAATCAATCAAGAAAAAGAAGGGTCCGCTTCTGGCCAAAACAAAGTTCGAGCCGACATTTTTAAAGTCAAAGCTTGTAGAAAAATGGAATTGTGCATTTCACCTCTATTCGATTGAAAAATTTTCAAATTAACGAATGAAAAAGAGGGGCGAAAGCCCCTCATAACCTAACCTAGAGTGTACTATGTGAGGCAGTGGAGGGAAGGCAGGTTCCCCCTCAAGGTTTGATAACTTTCACCCTAGCTTTCCCCCGGAGAAGCCCATCCAGGATGAAAGCCGTCCTTGAAGAAACTGGCGAGGAGGCCGCCATCTCCTCCGCCAGCTGCTGATCTGCAATTTCCAAGGCCGTTCCTGGACTCTCTGGATGGAGGGGAAGCCCCAGGCGGTGGCTTGGAAAGATCACAATCCAATCTTCCTTCTCTACCCTCCCCTCTACTTGGAGGGTGAGGTATAAAGATACTCCTCCCTTCTCCGCTATTGCCATGATCTCCCGGAGGAGTGCTTGCCTTTCCGCGGCGCCTGGCTCAAACTCTCCTCCATCCAGGTTGTAGTAGTTGGAGAGGGCCTCGTAGACCTCCTTGAGGGCCCCTGCGATCCTTTTTGTCATCATATCGGATCACCTCCTTTCCATTGGATTTTTTGCTTTCCCGGCCTGTCCTGCCCCAGGCCGGGGGTTTGTACTATTCCCAATTTTAGCATATAAATAAGAATTTGTCAAGGTCATCATATTCACCATAAAATTCTGAAAAAATGGCGTTCGTTATTAAAACTTAAGACCAAAAACTGCATTCTCTTTATCTTGGTAATATCTGCGAGAGGGTGCGAATAGCTTTGGATGGATTTCCTTTTCCTACTGGGAAATAAGCTGGGATCACTGGAATCTTTAAACCAGTAATAATTTCGGGATATTCTTTTAAGGGTTCTTTATCCCAATACTCAGAGAGGACAATAGATTTTCCAGTTAGATACTTAAAAACTAGACCACCAAAGGCGATGATTTTTCTCGGATTAACTATTTTTATTTCAGCTTCGAGAAAACTCAGTTGCTCTTTTATTACTTTCTTGTTTGGGTAATTTCCGTGGTTATAGCAACATTTAACCGAGTTAGTAATGAAAAGCTTATTCTCAAGAAGCTCCCTTTTGACCAAATCTGTGTGTAACTCTAACCAACCCTTGCTTAATGGCAATTTCTCTGACAACTCCAGGTTAATTAAGCCCGCTTTGCCCAAGACTCTCCAGAACTGCCTTACTCCAATAAAGGGAAATCTTACTCCTCTATATTCTGGATGCGAGCTTATGTTCTTGATGGTTGGGTTTATCAAGACAAGTAAAAACCTGGGATTTAAGCAGCCATATCATGGCAAGAATCCACTGCCCGATATAGAGATATAAGTGTTTGATCCAATGTTATATCCTTTTCCGTCCTAAAAATTATAACCACTTTTGAGGTGAACCAAATCAAAACTTTATTTTGAAAAAACAAAAAATTCAATTTTGCGCCTAAGGTCGGCTGGCGAGTCAGTAATCTCTGCGGGCCTTCGCC
>CAZQIO010000011.1:6300-12454 GCA_964593405.1 uncultured Candidatus Saccharibacteria bacterium
CCGACGAAGCGGGCTTTGGCCCGTGAAGGCGGGGCTGCCAGGATTCGAACCTGGAAATCCGCTTTTGGAGAGCGGCGGTTTGCCATTGAGCCTACAGCCCCTTAGTCGCCTCGCGTCTTCGACGTTCGGCTCCCCATAGGGGAAACCGAGGTTTCCCCTCCATGGCGCTTCGCATTTCTCCGCTTTCGCTACGAAATGCTCCGCTGTCACCCCTTCCTAAAGGAAGTTTACCACGTTTTTTATTTTACTTCCTTGTGCAGGGTGTGTTTTTTGCAGTGCTTGCAATATTTTTTCAATTCTAATTTTTTGGATCCTGCCCTCTTTGATTTTTTCGTGAAATAGTTAATTTCTTTGCATTGGGTGCATTGCAGTTTAACAAAACCTGTTTTTTTCTTTTTTGTTGCCATGAGCCGGGAGTGGGAATTGAACCCACGACCTTTCCCTTACCAAGGGAACGTTCTGCCACTGAACTATCCCGGCTTGGGTGGGGCAGGATTTGCACCTGCGAAGGCGTTACCGCCATCTGGTTTACAGCCAGACCCCTTTGTCTACTTAGGTACCCACCCTCAATCTCATTCTATCAAAATTTTTGTTTTATTCAATCACTTTTTTGTGCCTTTCTCTCCATTCTTTAATTTTCTGATGATTTCCAGAGAGCAAAACTTTTGGAACTCTCCATTTTACTCCTTTTTTTGGCTCAAAAATTTCTGGCCTTGTGTATTGGGGGTATTCAAAAAATGCCCTCTCTTTCAAAAATTCTGGCTTTCCGACAACTCCTGGAATTAGTCTTGTAACTGTCTCTATTACCACCATCGCTGCCAATTCTCCTCCCATTAGGTCATAAGGGCCAATTGAAAGGCAAATGTCTGCCATGTATTTTGCCACCCTTTCGTCAACTCCCTCGTACCTTCCACAAATCATTATCAACCTTTTTAATTTCGAAAGTTGCCAGGCAAGTTTTTGATTAAACTGTTTTCCCCTTGGAGTGAAAAGAATAATTTTTGTTTTTTTCTCTTTGACTTTGAATTTTTTGTTTTTTATTTCGTATTTTACTAAAGATTTTAAGGCATTAAAAATTGGCTCTATTTTTAAAACCATGCCCAAACCACCGCCATACGGTCTATCGTCCACGCTTTTTCTTTTGTCGCTGGCAAAATTTCTTAAATCGTGAATTTTAACTTTAATTAAGTTTTTTTCTTGGGCCTTCTTTATAAAGGATTCTCTTAAAAACGAATCAAAAATTCCTGGAAAGATTGTAATTACTTCAAACACCATAAAATTGAAAACGGTGCTCCAAATAAAATGGTAGCACCGTTTCCAAAATTGAGCAATCTTTTTATTTCTTTTCTGGTTCTTCTATCTTCAAATTCACTCTGGCGTTGTGCTTGAGACCAACAAGCTTTACTAAAGCCCTCAGGGCTCTCACTGTGGCTCCTTTCTTACCGATTATTTGCCCCATATCATCTGGGTGCACTTTTAAAGAAAGCAAAACGCCCATTTCGTCAACTTTTCTTTCAATCTTTACGTCATCTTTATGATTGACAAGAGCTTTGACGACGTATTCAAGAAATTCTTGGTCTGCTGGTTTTGCCATGATTTCAGATTTTTTTTGACCTTGCAGAATTTCCTTTCTTTCAGGAAATCCTGTTAGAACAGCTACCATTTTACCAGTTTTTTAAAATTTTGTCAAAAAAACAAAAAATAGTATAATATGTTAGAATGAAAATCTTTGAGTTTCATTTTCATCCAAAATTAAAACCGGATTTGCTTTTGGAAAGCTTTGCTTTTGAACCTCAGAATATTTATGAAAAAAAATTGGGCTATTTGTATGTGATTGGAAGCTTAAAAAATGCCCTTCCGAGAGATAAAGATTTTTTAGAAAATTTAGCCAATTTTATAAGAGAAAAATACTATCAAAAAAATTTCAACAACCCAGAATTGGCTTTAAAAGAGGCCCTTTTTGAGACTAACGATTTTTTGAGTCAATTGTTAAAACAAGGAAATGTGTCTTGGCTGGGGAATTTGGCAATTGTTGTTTTAAGTTTGAAAAATTTTAATTTAAGCTTTACCAAGGTTGGGGAAATGAAAATCTATTTATTTAGGGACAGAAAAATAATCGATGTGGATAAAAAATTAAAAAAGAAAAGTTTTGAAAGCTACCCACTAAAATTTTTTGGCAACATTGTTTCTGGGAAAATGATCGAAGGCGATCTGATTTTGGTTTTGAACAAAGAACTTTTTGAATTTTTTCAAAATAAAAACTTAATTGAAAAAATAGCAACCATTTTCCCTTTCGATGCGAAAGAATTTAAAAAATTAATTGATAAAGAAAAAGAAGGCCTTTCTCAAATTAAGGGAATGGCCTTTTTTGTTCAGTTTAGTAAAGGAGAGGAAAAGGGAGAAAAAGAGGTAATTTTGACAAGGCCATTCAGGGAGTTTTCTTTGGGAGATTTTTTAAACAGTTTTTTTCCTTTTTTGAATTCAAAAGAAAAGAAACTTGAGAATTTCTCTTTTTCTCAGGTTTTTTCTTACTATAAAGATTGGTTAAGGCTTTTTGTAAAAAATAAAGGCTTGCTTTTTTTGCTGGCTTTTTTTCTTTGGCTTTTCTTTGGTTTCCTCTGGTTTAAATGACTCTTATTTCAATTCTACTTTAGCTCCAACTGCTTCAAATTTCTTTTTGATTTCTTCTGCCTCTTCTTTTTTAACGTTTTCTTTAATCACCTGGGGAGAATTCGCTGCAGCGTCAACTAAATCTTTAGATTCTTTCAATCCTTTTCCGGTAATGTCTCTAACCAATTTAATTACTTCTATTTTCTTTTCACCGACTGAACTCAGCACAACGGTAAAAACCGCCTTTTCTTCTCCTCCAGCTGCTGGAGCTGTAGCGGGAGCTGAAGGAGTGGCCACCTGAGCTGTCACAATCTGAGGTGTTGCGCTCACTCCAAATCTTTTTTCTAATATCTTCACCAATTCTGCCAATTCCAAAACAGAAAGTTTTTCTATTCTCTCGACAATCTCTTTAAATTTTTCTGGTATTTCAATTGGTTGTTCTTGTGTCATTTTTTAGCCACTTTTGGTGGCAAGTTTGTTTAATATGATTAATAGACCTTTAATGTTGCCCTCCAAAACATTGATAAAATTTGAAATCGGGGCAGAAAGGTAGTTGGTCAGGTTAGCAAGTAAGTTTTCTTTTGTTGGTAAATTGGCCAATTCGACTACTTTCTCTTTCGGCAAAAACTGGTGATTGAGCAGTCCTCCCAAAATTCTCAAATTGGGATTTAAATTTGAAAATTCAACCACAATTTTAGCAGGCGAAACTTCATCTTTGAAACCAAAAACTATAGCCAATTCTCCCTCCAATTTTTTAACATCCACATCAATTCCTTTTTCTTTAAATGCCAATCTAGTCAAGGTTTTTTTCACTACTTTGATTTCATCTCCGTTCAATTTAATTTTTTCTCTTAAAACCGAAAAATCTCTTGCTTTCAGGCCGGCAAAATTCAAAAACAAAACTATTTTTTGCTTTTCCAATTTTCTCTTCAACTCTTCTAAGATTTTAGCTTTTTCTTTTTTAGTTTTTGGCATAAAAAATCCTTTGCCGTAGCAAAGGAGGTTTTTGCCTCGAGGGGACTTACTTTCGGTCTATCAAAACGACCGAAATGCCCCTTTTCTACGGCAAACTCTAGATTATTCTAGATTAATACTTTATTGTTGAATTGTCAAGTTTTCAACGATAGCTTTTCCGAATTCTTCAGCAGCATCCGGACCATTGGCGGTAATAATTTTGCCATCGACTTCTACATTCTCTTCTTGAAATTTTGCTCCAAATTTTTCTAAAAGTTTCGCCTGAGATTTTGTAAAATCTGTCCAGCAGGTCGCTCTTTTACCATTTAACACTCCAGCTTTTGCTAAAATTACTGGCGAAATGCAAATTGCAGCCAATACTTTTTCTTGCTGGACAGCTGCTCTCGCCACTTGATAAGATTGTTCGCTGTCTAAGTTTTCTAAGCATCCGGGGCCACCAACAAAAATTATTGCGTCAAATTCGGCTGGATTAATTTCAGAAACTAAAAGATCAACAACGGCCTCTCCCCCATCTGCACCAATTGCCATTCCTTTTTTGTTTGAGGCTGTTTTTACTTCAACCCCAGCTTTTTCTAAAATCTCTTTCGGCACAAAATATTCAGCGTCTCTAAAATCTCTGAAGGCAATTATCATTACTGCTTTTTTCCCAACTAATTTTTGCATTGGAATTTTTGTTTTTGGTTTTTGACCTTTTAAAATAAAAATCCCAAATATCAAGAGAAAAAAAACTAAAAGGAGAAATAAGGCTTTTTTCATTTTTCTTTACTTAATTTAAAAAATTTTTTCAAAATCTTCAAGGCCGGTAAATTTAAAAATAAAACCTAGTTCAGATCAAAAAGAAAAGTTGGTCTTTGTTGAAATTTTGAATTTCTCTTTTGAAGGTTTCTTTCTCTTCTTTCGTTGGCTGAATTTTTTTCCAATCAAAACCTAAAGTTCTCATTCTATCTAAAGCCTCTTTGACTTTTCCATCTTTTTGTTTTAATTCGATTAATAACCAATTTTTTCCTTCTGGACTAAAAGAAGAACAAGGAGCAAGGGCTACTCCATATCTTTTTAAAAAAACAAAAGAAGCAAAAAGTGAAGGATCTTGAATGTCTTTTCCTTTAAAACTATTTGGTACTTTGGCAACCATACTAATGCCTGCTTTTGGTGGAATGAATGGCCAATTCATCTTTTTTAAGCGGGGGAAAATTTCATTTTTGAGCTCTTTGAGAAGGTTTTTTTCTTCTTTCTCTTTAATTTCCAAAAAGTTATCTAAAATAAAGGAGGCAGCTATTTGAAACATTGGTGGTACAATTTCTACCTCGCTCGAGGCCAAAATTCTTATTCCGTTGATCAAATGTTCGTTCCCCATTAGCCACCCCACTCTAATTCCTCCAACACCAATTTCTCTATGCAAACTCACGCTTTCTACGCAAACATCTTTTAAATTTTTGTAACTTAGCAAAGGAAAAAGGGGTTGCCCGTTAATCTTTCTGGTTGTCAAGTATGTTTCACAAAAAATATAAACTTTATTCTTTTTGCAAAAGGGAAAAAGCTTTTTTTCAATGAAATCTTTAGTGGCCACCAGGCCCATTGGAAAAATTGGGTGGTTTAAAACCAATAACCAATTTCCGCCAATTTCTTTTATTTTTCTTTCTGCACCTTCCAAAATTAAATTTCCTGTTTTAAGCTCTATTGGAATTCTTAAAATTGGAATTTGATAAAAAATCGCTTTTGAGACGAAAAAATAGGGTGACCAATGAGGAATGATGATGCCTTTCCACCTGAAGGCTTTTAAAAGGCGGTCGTAAGAATCAACGATTCCTCTGGTAATGAAGATTTCTTTTGAAGGATCAAGAGAAAGGTTGTATTTTTTCTTCATAAAATCGCAAATTGAGTGGCGCAACTTCAACAAACCCCATGAAGAAGAATAGTGAAAATAGATTTCGTTTTCTTTGCAAAATTGGTGAACTTTGTCTAGGATTTCAAACAAAAACGAAGAAACTCTGTTTGAGGGAGTAATGGTAGAACCAATGTCTAAAATTTCGGTTTTGCTTTCTTGTTTAAACTCTCTGATTTTTGTAAAAAACCATTTCAAAGGAAGTTCTTTTTCCCTAGCCTTTACCAATTCTTCCTTTAAAAATTGCAAGTTTTTATTTATGAATTCTTTTTTCTTCATTTTAGTTTTTGTTGCCAGTAATTTTTGAACAATTTTTGAATTTCATAGGTTTTTTGAAAAGAATTTCTCAAGTAAACATTATCGATTTGATTGATTGGCATGACGTTAATTGAGGTTGAGGCAATGAAGCATTCTTGATAATTTTTTCTCTTTACATCTTTTAAGGCAATGTCTCGATAAACTACCTTAAATTTCCCTTTGGTCGCTAAGATAATTAATTTTTGAGTAATTCCTCCTAAAACTTTCTCTTTTGGAGGAGTGAAAATTTTATTTTCTCTAATAGCAAAGAAATTGCTTCTTGTTCCCTCTCTTATGTTTCCGTCTCTATCGATTAACAAGGCTTCAAAAGCGTTGCATTTTTTGGCTTTTTCTAGGGCTAAAAAATTTAACAACAAGTTAGTAGTTTTT
>CAZQIO010000011.1:12464-19393 GCA_964593405.1 uncultured Candidatus Saccharibacteria bacterium
TTTTTTGCCTGCGGCAAAAACCTTTCTCCCTCAAAGGTAATCACCTTTACACCTTTTCGATACCACTCATCAGGATAAAAAGTTAACTCGCTGGCCGGAAATATATAAAGCAAAGCATTTTTTTGCTCATCTGGATCTCCGACCAAAACGATTCTTAAAAGAACATTTTTTAACTTGTCTATTTTTGTTAATTTTTCGAGCCAACCCAAAACTTCTTTAATTTTGAAATTGTGCTTTAAATTGATCATTTTTGCAGATTGAAAAAGTCTCTGAATGTGATATTTGGGAAAGAAAATTTTCCCATTCAACACCTTAATTGAAGAATAAACTGCAAAATCAAAGAAATACCCTTTGTGATAGATTGGAATTTGAGCCTTTTCTTTTTTAATCACTTTTCCGTTTAAAATTGCGTGAACCATATTAATTAAAAACCCCTCTTTGAAGGGAGGATTAAGAGTTTTTAATCTGTTTTGGTTTTTTATTCTTTAAAAACCCTTAATCCTCCCAAAGAGGGGCACAAAAAATGCTCTTTGTCTTCTTTGGAAGAGTTGGTGCTTTTGTTTTTTGTTTTTGGTGAAAATTTTTTGTCATCGATTATTTTTTATAAAAAATAGCCAAAGCAACTTTCCTTGTCAAGAGTTGCAATTTAAGATAAAATCTCTGATTCTTTTCTTTTGATTGCCTCTTCGATTTTGTCGTTGAAATTTTCAATTAAATCTTGAAGTTCTTTTTTCCCTCTGTATTTTTCGTCTTCTGAAATTTTCTTTTCTTTGAAAGCCTCTTGAATTTCGTCCCAAACTTCTTGTCTCAAATACCTAATTTTCTTTTTTGCTTCCTCTTTTTTCTGAGACAAAATTTTTAAAATGTTTTGTTTGAATTCTTCTGTAATTGGTGGGAAAATTACCCTCACAACATTCCCCTCTACATTCACAGAGACACCCAAATTCGATCTCTCTATCGCTTTAACTATCGCTTCAATATAGGAAACGTCCCAGGGAATAATTAAAACTTGTTGTGGCTCTGGAACAGTTAGCGTTCCCAATTGTCTTAGAGGAAATTTTTGACCAAAACACTCAACGCTCAACCCCTCAAGCAATGCTGAAGATGCTCTCCCGGTTCTAATTTTTGCTAATTCTTCTTGGAGATTTTTTAAGACATTTTCCATTTCTGGTCGAATTTTTTCAATTAATTTTTTGTAATCGATTTTTTCTTTTTCTTCTTTCATATTTTTAAAATTAAATTTTCCAAGGCTAAATTCTGGTCAATGTTTGTAAAAGAATTGTACATTTGAATCAGTAAGATCTCTTATAAAATTTTAAATCTTTTTTTATCAAAGTCAAAGAGGAATTTTTTTCTAAAAAAAGAGCACAAATATTCTAGAATTTTTTCAAGCCCGTACTTTTTGATACTCTTTTTTACCCACTGAAACTTCAAAAAAATTGGGGAATTTTTTAAACTTTCAATTTCTTTTTCAAGTTTTTCAATTTCTTTTAACTGTTTTGGATCTTTTGCTAGCTCGATCATCTCGCCAATTTTCCTCCCGCAAATTTCTAAAATCTTTTCTATTTTTTCTTTTGGCAAACCTTCTTTTTTCAAGTAGCCTTCAATTTCAGATTTTTTTGGTGGGAAAAATTTAATAATTTGGCACCTTGAGATGATGGTTGGCAAAAGAATTTTTGGAAATTCTGAAATTAAAATTAAAACTGAATTTTTCGCCTCTTCCAAAGTTTTTAAAAAGCTATTTTGAGCTTCTTTTGTCATCAAGTGGGCGCTATCAATTATTGCCACTTTTTTAGCGGCCAAAGATGGTTTTAAAGAAAGAAACCAGCTCAATTCCCTAATTTGCTCAATTTTAATTTGTTTTGAAATTGGTTCAATCAGAATAAAATCTGGATGATTTTTGAGCGGATTTTCCAAAATTTTGCTGGCAAAATCTAAAGCAACAGTTTTTTTTCCTATTTTAGCCGGGCCGGAAAATAAAAAGGCATGGGGTATTTTTTTAGATTCTAAAATCTTTTTTAAGTATTGGAGTTGTTTTTGATGGCCAATTATCATTTTTATCTCTTTGTGGCCAAAATTTTTTTGTAAAGGTCTAAATTTTCTAAAATAATTCCTGTTCCTTTGGCTACGCAAAGGAGTGGATCTTCTGCCAAAATTACTGGAATACCAACCGTCTTTTCAATGAGTTTTGGGAGATTTACCAAGAGAGATCCCCCTCCTGTCAGAACAATTCCCTTGTTCATAATATCGGCTGATAATTCAGGTGGTGTGTCTCGAAGGGTGATTTTGATTGCTTGGATAATTTCTGCCAAAATATCGGAAATTGCTTCGCAAACCTCGTTCGAATTGATTTTAATTAACCTTGGCAAACCAGAGACTAAATCCCTCCCCCTAACCTCAAGTTCTCTCGGCTCTTTTTCTGGCATGGCGCTGCCAATTTTAATTTTAATTTCCTCTGCCGTCTGTTCTCCAATTGCAACGTTGTATTTTTTCTTGACATAATCTAAGATTGCTTGATCTATTTTATCCCCGGCAATTCTAATTGAGGTCCAATTGACTATTCCTCCCAAAGAAATAACGGCAACTTCTGTAGTTCCGCCGCCAATGTCAACGATCATGTTTCCAGAACAAGAATCTATTGGAATTCCAGCTCCCAGAGCAGCCAAAATCGGTTCTTTGGCAACAAAAACTTCTTTTGCCCCGGCTGCTAAACCAGCCTCAATTAAGGCCCTTCTTTCAGTGGAGGTTGCGCCAGCAGGAACTCCAATTAAAACGTCCGGTTTTAAAAAACTAAACGGTCCTAAAACTTTCTTTAAAAAATATCTAATCATCGCCAAGGTCACCCTAAAATCGGCAATCACTCCTTCTCTTAAGGGACGGTAAACCTTAATTGTTTCTGGCGCTCGGCCAATCATTTCTTTGGCCAACGTTCCGACGGCCAAAATTTTGTTTTCCGGAATTGAAACGGCTACTACCGAGGGTTCTTGAATTATTGGCCCCTTTTTTGGCACAAAAACTACAGTGTTGCAGGTTCCGAGATCAATTCCAATTTTTCTCACAAGCATTATTGTTATTTTAAAGCAAGTTTTTGTTTTTTTCAATTCGATTGCTTAAAATTAAATAATGACTCCCAGGCAAAGAAATTTTTTCTTTTTCTTTTTCTTTTTTCTCTTTTTGATCGTCTCCCCTTCTTTGATTCTCTTTTCTTTGGGTTATCGGATAGATTTTAAAAGAAAGAAAATTGCTCAAACTGGCGGAATTTTTGTTAAAGCTGTCCCAAAAGAAGTTGAAGTTTTCGTTGATGGAAAATTCGTTGCAAAAACAGATCCTCTTTTTGGCTCAGTTTTAATCGAAAACTTATTACCGGGGAAACATAAGGTGAAAGTAGAAAAAGAGGGTTTTTTTCCTTGGGAAAAGGAGTTGGAAGTCAAAGAAAAACAGGTAACGGAAATTAAAAACTTAGTTTTGTTTCCAAAAAACTTGAAATTTTGGCCTCTGTTTCAAAACATAAAATCTTTTTGGCTATCTCCAGATGGAAAAAAATTAATTTTAAAAGAAGGAACAAACGAAAATTGGAGTTTAAAACTGCTTTCTCTAGAAAAAAAGGTTAAAACTCATTTACTTTCTCAAGAGGACTTTTTGGCCAGGGCAAATGTAATCTCTGTTGAGTTCAAAAATTCAAACGAAATTGAAGTTTTGTTGGATTTTGGTGGAACGCCAAAAAAATTTTTAATTAATTTGAGAGACAAAACGACAAAAGAAACAAAAGAAGAATTGCCAAAGAATTTTCTCTGGAGAAAAGAAAAAGATGAAAAAGAGTGTTTTTTGGAAAGTTCTGGGTTTTTATTTTGTGAAAACGAAAAAATAAATAGGCTTTCTTTTTTCCCAAAAAAGGATAGTCATTTAGATTTTGAAATTTTAAAAGACAATTTTCTCTTGAGAGAAGACAAAATACTCTATCAATTAAACAAAGATAGTGGTGCTTTTGAAAAAATTTTTGATGGAATCAACGGAATTCAAAGGTCGCCAGATTCGAAAAATTTGGCAATTTTTTCTGATTTTGAAATTTGGCTTTTAAAAGAAAGCGGAGAAATACTTTTTTTGAATCGCTTCTCTGAAAAAATTTCAAACCTTCAATGGCTAAATTCAAACTATCTGATTTTTTCGGTTGGCAAAAAGATTAAGGTTTCAGAAATAGATTTGAGAGACAAGGTTAACGTCTTTGATTTAAAAGAGAACTTTGAAGGAAGTTTTGCTTTTAGTCAATTTGAAAAAAGAATTTACGCCTTAGAAAACGAAACTCTCTTTTTCTCAGACTTGCTGGACGTTTTCTAGAGACTCAATTTGCTTTTTAAATTCTTCCCAGGAAACTTCGTTTTCGCCAGCTAAACGGCAAATTTCAGCAAACTGGCACTTTGTACATTCCCAATTTTTTGGCCAATCAGGAAGCCTTTTTGGAATCGTGTTTTGTTCAATTTTCTTTTTCAATGCCTCAAACCACTCTAGCAAACTAGCCACCATTTTTTCATCATAATCGACCCAAAATTCTTTCATTTCCTGGGTGTCTTTGTTTAAATAGAGCAAAATGCCATTTTTTATTTTGAAAAAGTGTAGATAAAGTTGGAGTTGCTTTATATGTTGTTCCAGCGGTTCCATTTTTTCAAAATTCATTCTTCCAGAAATACTCTTAATTTCTAAAACGTAGGGAGTGCCAAATTCAATCTCTTTTGGTATTTCTATTTGACTTTCTTTTAAAGTTCTTTCATCGGTAAAAGAGACGATGGCATCCGCCCTCCCCGAAATTATTTCTTGAGAAGGAATGGGAATTTCTGTAGCTCTAACTAATCCCAAAGAGAAAAGGTGACGCAAAATTCTTTGTTGAATTATTTCACCTTCCTCAAAAACTCTTAACCTTTCTGGTTCTATTTCTTCTGCCGGAGCTTGCTTGAACCTGAAAAAAATTGCTCTCGGGCATTTTCCTACTTCGGAAATATAAAATCTTACCCTTTCTTTTCTCTTTTCTCTCTTTTCCCTTTCTCTATCGAGATAAAATTTGTCGATCAATTTTGCTAAAACTTGTAGGGCTTTCATGAAAATTAATTATCTTTTGCTATTTTTAGCATATTCTCAAACAAAAAGCAACCTAAATTTTCCCAAAGAAAAATTTCCTCTGGGGAGCTAAACCCTATCTCTTTTGCCACTGAGGCGCTCTTCTTGCTTTTTTGAGCCCTGGTTTTTTTCTTTCTTTTACTCTCGGGTCTCTTTTTAAAAATCCAGCTTTTTTTAATTTCTTTCTATAATTTTGATTGATTAAAACTAGGGCTCGAGAAAGTCCGAGTCTTATTGCTTCTGCTTGAGAAGGATGGCCTCCTCCGGAAACTTGAGCTAAAATTTTAAATTTTCCTTCAATTCCCAAAAGTTCCAGAGGAGATTTGGCAATTTTTTGATATTCAAAAAGAGGAAAATATTGTTCCAACGGTTTTTCGTTAATTAAAAAAGCAGGTTCTTTTGTCTTGAAAACCTTGACTACAGCAATTGCTGTTTTTCTTCTGCCAACTCCTTGCCAAAATTTCATGATTCTTCTTCTTTGGGTTTTTTAGTTCCGTATTTTGACCTTCCTTGCCTTCTCCCTTCAACTCCGGCAGCATCCAAAGTCCCCCTGACGATGTGGTAGCGAATTCCTGGCAAATCTTTTACCCTCCCTCCCCTCACTAAAACTACCGAGTGTTCTTGGAGGTTGTGGCCGATCCCAGGAATGTAGGCTGTCACTTCCATTCCGTTTGTCAATCTTACTTTTGCCACCTTTCTCAAACCAGAATTTGGCTTTTTTGGAGTGGTGGTGAAAACCTTAATGCAAACTCCTCTTTTGAATGGGCAAGGCAAGGGAACGGGTTTGTTTTTCAAAACATTAAAAGAAAACTTTAAAGCAGGAGATCTAATTCTCCTTGGGCCAAGTTTTTTTCTCCCTTTTCTGATTAGTTGTTGAATGGTTGGCATAAAATAAATTTTAACAAAAAGCAAAATTTTTTCAAGAGATAAAAAAGGTTAAAAAGCCAGCAATCCCAAAAAAAACTGCCCAGACAAAAAAAGACCAAGAAATAACTTTTGAGCCATCTAGGGGGTAAAAGGGAAGGAGGTTAAAAAAGGCCAACCAAGAATTGATCGAAAAACCCAAATAAAAAATTGGAGAAAATTTAAATTGTGTTTTTGCCAAAAAAAGAAAAAGCGCAGCCAAAACGATGTTTGAGAGGGGTCCTGCTAAGGCGATTTTTCCATTTTCTCTTTCTGAGACTAGACCGAAAATTAAAACCACTCCCGGGGCAGCGAAAACAAAACCAAAAAGACTCATTAAAATTGCAAAAATTAAACCAAGGTCAAACTTCCTAAATTCTGCCAGACAACCAAAATTTTGGGCAACTATTTTGTGAGAAATTTCATGAACTAAAAAAGCTAAACCAACGGTCAGAGAAGAAATAAAAAGGTTTTGTGGAAAATTAAAAAAATTTGGTCTTGTCCAAAGAAAAGCAAAGGCAAAAGAAATAGCTATCCAGGCCCAGAAAAGGTCTATTATTTCTTGCTTTGAAAAGGAAATTTGAAGCATTGATTTTTTTCTTTTTTATGGTACCATTTAATTTATGGGAAGGCAATGCCAAGTTTGCAAAAAAGGAACAATGGTCGTGACAAAAAGAGTGAAATTGAGAGGAAAGTACAACCCAACGACAAAAAAGAGGCAAAAGCCAAACTTGCAGTGGTTTAGGCTTCCTTCTGGAAAAAGGATCTTAGTTTGCGCAAAATGCAAAAAGAAATTGACGAGAGAATTGATAGCCTAATTCCTTTAGGAAGGGGTGACAGCGGAGTGCTTCGGAGCGAAAGCGGAGAAGCACGGAGCGCCATGGAGGGGAAAACTTGGTTTCCCCTATGGGGAGGCG
>CAZQIO010000011.1:19403-19795 GCA_964593405.1 uncultured Candidatus Saccharibacteria bacterium
CAAGTAAGTGCGAGGCCAGATGGACGCGCGCAGCCGACTGAACGGGGTGTAGTACAACGGTAGTACGCATCCTTGGGGTGGATGTGATCCGGGTTCGACTCCCGGCACCCCGAAAAAATCCCAAAAAAAATCGGCCCCGCTTTCCCAATAGCTCTCTGAGAAAATTCACCTAGTGGGTGCCCAAGTCGCAGCCCTCAGGCTGCGAATCATTTCAGGCTCCCAACGGAAACTTTTGTCCAGAGAGACTTTGGGAGCGGGGCCTTATTTAATTTTATTCCTTCCAAAAATATTGTCAAGGATAAAAATTTTCAACAACTGAAATATCAATTCCCCCAAAACTAATTTATCAACTTATTAAAGCCATGGCTGAAATAAGTTGATAAATACTTTGT
>CAZQIO010000012.1:0-18051 GCA_964593405.1 uncultured Candidatus Saccharibacteria bacterium
CCACTGGCGGCGACCACCCTCTCAGGCCACCTACCCGTCATCGGCTTGGTAGGCCATTACCCTACCAACTACCTGATAGGACGCGGGCCTCTCCCAGAGCGGTTCCTTTTTAGGTTCCCTTTACTGGTTGGGAACTTCCCCCAACCAGACTATCGCGGATTAGCCGGGTTTCCCCGATTGTCCGCGTCTCTGGGGTGAGTTACCCACGCGTTACTGCCCCGTTCGCCAGGTACCAAGACCTTGTGAGAAACCCCACAAGACCTTGGCCCTCTGACTTGCATGCCTTATCCACGCCGCCACGGTTCCGCCTGGACCAGGATCAAATCCTCAGAAAAAAGAGAGTACTCTTGCGGTCGGATCTTGAGTGACAATCCATATTAAATTTTATGGTGCTTTATTTTTCACAACCCTTTTTCTTTTTCATACTTTCTATTTTAACCACTTAAAAATAATTGTCAAGACCTTTCAATTTTTGGAATTTTTTATTTTTCTTCCTTTTTTTCTTTCAACTCCTCTTTTTCTTTTGGCTTTTTGTGGACTGGAATTTTCTTTCCTTCGATAATTTTCTCTTTGACTAACAAATTGTGAACGCTTGGAGTAGGCTTTGCCCCAACCGAAATCCAATACAAAATCCTTTCTTTTCTCAAAACTTTCTCTTTTGTTATTGGATTGTAAAAGCCAACTTCCTCAACAAAACGCCCACCTCTTGGAGGATTTCTTTTGTCTGTCACTACTATTTTGAAGGCTGGTTGATTTTTTTTGCCAACTCTGAAAAATCTAATTTTGAGCATAGTTTTCCCAACCTTTAATTTTTAAAGCCTTTTTTGCCGCCTCTTCTTCTGCTTCTTGTTTGGAAAAACCTTGTCCTGTTGCCACCAATTCCTCTCCCAAAAAAACTCCAACCAAAAATTGCTTTGCATGGTCTGGCCCCCACTCTTTCAAGACTTTGTAAGTTGGAGTGATACCAACTCTTTCTTGAGCTTCTTCTTGAAATTTTGATTTTGGATCTTTAAAAAGACCTTTTTCTAAAATTTCCGGTAGTTTTTTTTCAATCAAATTTTTTTCAACAAATTCTTGGCAGGCCTTAAGACCAGAATCTAAATAGATAGCGCCAATTAGGGCTTCAAAAGTGTTTGCCAAAATGTATTGTCTTGCCTTTCCCTCTTCTTTTGCCTCTCCTTTTGACAAAAGCAAAAAATCGTTAAAAGAAAGTTCTTTGGCTAAGCTTCCCAAAATTTTTGCATTAACCAAGGCCGCTCTCCAGTTTGTCAATTCTCCTTCTGATTTTTCAGGATATTTTCTGAAAAGATATTCTGTCACCACCAATTCCAAAACCGCATCGCCCAAAAATTCTAATCTTTCGTTGTGAGGCAAAGGAAATTCTGGATGCTCGTTCAAATAAGACCTGTGGCAAAAGGCTTCTATTAACAAATTTTTATTTTTGAAATTTAAATTCAATTTTTTTTCAAGGACTGAAAAATCTTTCATTTTTCTTTTTCTTTCTCTTTTTCTTGTAAAATTCTGTAAACTGTCCCTAAAACTCCGTTGACAAACTTTCCAGAGGTTTCCCCACCAAAGCCCTTGGCCAATTCTATTGCTTCGTTAATTGCCACTTTTGGAGGGACGGCCTCTTTATCTCCAAAGAGCAATTCATAAATTCCAATCCTCAAAACGTTTCTGTCAACTATTGGCATTTGTTCTAGCGGCCAATGGGGAGCGGTTTTTCTAATGATTTCGTCAATTTCTTTCAAATGGGAAACTACCCCATTGACCAATTCCCAAACAAAGACTGCTTTTTCTTCCAGGCCGGGGCCAAATTCTTTAATGTTCCTTTCAACAATTTTGATCAAATCTGCTTTTTGGTTGTAAAAATCCCACTCGTAAAGGCTTTGCATTGCGATCGATCGGCAAAGGTGCCTTGAACTCATGATTTTTTGGATTTTTCTTTCTCTTCAATCTCTATTATTTTTTCTCCTTTGTAAAATCCACAAAAAGGACAGACTTGATGGGGTAAAATAAAATTTTGGCAATTTTGACATTTTATCAATTTTGGCTCTTTCAAAAAAATGTGCATTCTCCTTCTCCCAACTTTTGATTTTGAATGTCTCTTTTTTGGTACAGCCATAAGCCTTTTTTAACAAATTTTCTTTTTTTCTTCAAGAATTTTGATTGGAAAAAAGCTCAACCTGTGAATTTTGCAGGGACCGTACTTTTTTAGAGCCATCAAGTGAAACTTTGTTAAGTAGCCT
Source organism: uncultured Candidatus Saccharibacteria bacterium (assembly GCA_964593405.1). Taxonomy (GTDB): domain Bacteria; phylum Patescibacteriota; class Minisyncoccia; order Minisyncoccales; family GBS-2; genus CAZQIO01. Next base: position 2,250 of record CAZQIO010000012.1, read on the forward strand.
TTGTTTTTCTCAAAACCGTATTCTGGAAATTTTTTTGAAAAATCGATCATTATTTTATCTCTAACAACTTTGGCAAAAATTGAAGCCAGAGCGCAAGAGAAAACTTTTTCATCCCCTTTTTTGACTGAAATTTGGGGAATTTTTAAATCCAATTTAAAATTGCCATCTAAAATTAAAAAGTCGATTGTTTTTTCTTTAATTTTTGACTTTAAATTTTTCAGAGCCCTCTTCATTGCCAACTTTGTCGCCTCAAGAATGTTTAACCTGTCAATTTCTTTTGGTGAGGCCTTGCCGATTGCCCATTTAATTTTTTTGCTTTTCTTTGCTAAATTGAAAATTCTTTCTCTTTGTCGTGGGCTCAGTTTTTTTGAATCTCTCAAACCAGAAATTTTCAATTCAAAATCAGGGGAAATTGAAACGGCGGCAGCAACTACAGGCCCTGCTCCGCATCCCCTTCCTGCTTCATCCAAGCCCACAACTATTTTAGCCCCAGCTTTCCACAACTTTTTCTCTTTGGCAAAATTTGGTTTTTTCATTGATAAAATTTTAACATTTGACACGAAAAAGTAGAAATTTTTAAAATGTATTAAGCTTTTTTAAAACTATGAAGTTTACCCATTTACATTGCCATTCTCATTATTCTCTTTTGGATGGTCTGCCAAAAATTGACGAAATTTTGGATTGGTGTCAAAAACTTGGGATGAATTCTGTGGCAATAACAGACCATGGTGCAATTTATGGAGCGGTTGAATTTTTCAAAAAGGCAAAAGAAAGGGGTATAAAACCGATAATCGGAGCTGAGCTTTATTTGGCAATAGAGAGCAGATTTCAAAAAAGGCCAGGCATTGACGACAAAAGATACCATATTGTTTTGTTAGTCAAAGATAAAATTGGCTACAAAAACTTAGTCAAATTGATAACAAAGTCTTATCTTGAGGGCTTCTATTACAAACCAAGAATAGACGAAGAACTTTTAAAAGAACATTCTCAGGGATTGATTTGTCTTTCTGCCTGTTTGCAGGGGAAAATTCCCCAATTGATTTTGGCTAAAAAATTTGAACTGGCAGAAAAAACAGCTCTAACTTACCAAGAAATTTTTGGCAAGGAAAATTTTTATTTGGAAATTCAACACCATCCAAACATTAAAGAACAAAAAATAGTCAATCAATATTTAATAGAAATTGCCAAAAAGCATTCGATTCCTTTAGTGGCCACAAACGATTGCCATTATTTGAGAAAAGAAGATGCAGAGGCCCAAGACATTTTAATGCTCATTAACACTGGAGCTGATCCAAACGACCCTGAAAGATTAACAATGAAAATGGATGATTTTTCGATGCGCTCTCCAAAAGAAATGATAGAGGCTTTCAAAGAAATTCCAGAGGCAATTGAAAACACTCAAAGAATAGTTGAACTTTGCAATTTTGAATTTGAACTTGGGAAATTAAAACTGCCAAAATTTGAAACTCCAAACGGAAAATCCCCAACAGATTATTTGAGAGAACTTTGTCTTGAGGGGTTGAAAAAGAAGTTTGGAGAAAATCCACCAAAAGAGGTCAAAGAAAGAATGGAATATGAATTGGAAGTTATTGAAAAAACTGGTTTTTCCTCTTACTTTTTAATAGTCCAAGATTTTGTCAATTGGGCAAAGAACAACAAAATCGTTGTCGGTCCTGGTAGGGGCTCTGTTGGAGGATCTTTGGTTGCTTTTTTGTTGGGGATTACAGAAGTTGATCCTTTAAAATATGGGCTTTTGTTTGAGAGGTTTTTGAACCCAGAAAGGATTTCCCCACCAGACATTGATGTTGATTTTGGCGACCTAAGAAGGGATGAGGTGATTGAATATTTGAAAGAAAAATATGGACAAAATAGGGTTGCTCAAATTATCACTTTTGGAACGATGGCAGCTAGGGCGGTAGTCAGGGATGTGGGAAGGGCAATGGGTTTGCCTTACTCTTTTTGTGACAAAATAGCAAAACTAATTCCGGCTGGTTTAAAGCTTGATGAAGCTTTGGCAAAAGTTTTGGAATTGAGAGAGCTTTATGAAACGGATGAAAGAGTCCAAAAGCTAATAGATTATGCTAAAAAATTGGAAGGTTGCGCCAGGCACGCTTCAAGACATGCCTGCGGAGTGGTAATTTCTTCAGAACCCCTAGACGAAATTGTCCCCTTGCAACATCCAACCCAAGATGACAATGCAATTGTCACTCAGTTTGAAATGAGATCGCTTGAAGATTTGGGACTTTTGAAAATTGATATTTTGGGTTTGAAAAATTTAACCTTGATTGAAGAAACCTTAAAAAAAGTAAAAGCAATTTATGGCAAAGAGATAGAAATTGGAAAAATTCCTTTTGATGACAAAAAAACTTACAGAATTTTCCAAAAGGGAGAAACGGTTGGAGTCTTCCAGTTTGAATCTGAGGGAATGAGAAAGTGGCTAAAAAAATTAAAACCAAGTTGCTTTGAGGATTTGGTAGCGATGATAGCTCTTTATAGGCCTGGACCGATGCAGTTTATTCAAGATTACATTGACGGAAAATTTAAAAGAAAAGAGATTAGCTATTTGCACCCAAAAATAGAACCAATTTTAAAAGAAACTTTTGGAATTCCAATATATCAAGAGCAACTAATGGAGATTGCCAAGGAATTGGCCGGATTTTCTTTGGGCGAGGCTGATATTTTGAGAAAGGCAATCGGAAAAAAAATGAAAGAACTTTTGGAAAAGTTGAAAGAAAAATTAATTTTGGGAATGGCGCAAAGGGGAATTGAAGAAAGCGTGGCCAGAAAAATTTGGGAGTGGATTTTACCTTTTGGTTCTTATGGGTTTAACAAATCCCACTCGGTGGCTTACGCTCAGATTGCCTATCAAACAGCCTATTTGAAAGCTCATTTCCCGGTTGAATTTATGGCCTCTCTGTTGACCACAGAACAAGCCGATGTTGAAAAGGTTGGGTTTTTAATCGAAGAATGCAAAAGAATGGGAATTGAAGTTTTGCCACCAGACATTAACGAAAGCTTTAAAAACTTTTCCGTTGTTCCAAACAAAAGACAAATTCGCTTTGGTTTGTTAGCAATAAAAAACGTCGGCAAAAATACAGTCGAGGCGATAGTTGAAGAAAGAAAAAGAGGCGGACCCTTTCTTTCTTTGGGAGATTTTTTAACGAGAATTAACCCAAAAGATTTAAACAAAAAATCTTTAGAGGCAATGATTAAAGCTGGAGTTTTTGATAAATTTGGAGAAAGAAACCAACTCCTTTTTAATTTGGAAAAACTTTTAGATTTCAACAAAGAAAATTACAAAATGAGAATTTGTGGGCAAATGGGTCTATTTGGAAATTTTGGGCAAAGGGCGCCAGAGATTAAGCTGGAAAAAACAAAGCCGGCAACAAAAAGAGAAAAGTTAATTTGGGAAAAAGAACTTTTGGGTCTTTATGTTACGGCCCATCCTGCTGAGGATTTCAAAGAAGTCCTTGCAAAAAAGGCAATTCCCCTCTCTCAAATTTCTAAAGAAATGGTTGGGAAATTAGTGAGGGTTGGTGGAATAATTTCTGAAATAAAAAGAGTGATTACAAAAACTGGCTCTCAGATGTTTTTTACAAAAATTGAAGATGGCGAAGGGGCCATCGAGGTTGTTGTTTTCCCAAACGTTTTAATGAAAAATCAAAATTCGATTAGAGAGTATAGTGCTGTTTTGGTTTCAGGTCGGGTTGATATAAAAGATGGAGTTCCAAAAATAATTTGTGAGAACATTGAAGAAATTGTTGAAGAAATTTAAATTTTTTGCCATTCGTTTTCCTCTTTAATATAAACTTCTCTTGGCTTTGAACCCCGAGCTGGCCCTATCACTCCTCTCTCTTCCAACATATCTAAAAGTCTGGCAGCCCTAGCATAACCAATTTTTAGTCTTCTTTGCAACAAAGAGGCTGAAGCCTTTTTTGCCTCAATGACCACTCTTTTTGCTTCTTCGTAAAGCGGGTCTTCGTCAAAAAATTGAGGTTCTGAAAGTTCAATCTTTTCTCCGGCCTCTTCTAGTTTTACTTCAAAATCTTCCGTTTTTTCTTTTTTGTACTTTGAGGCTAAAAATTCAACCACTTTGTTAACTTCTTTTTCTGAAACAAAAGCTCCCTGAATTCTTTTTGGTTTTCCAATTTCTGGAGACAAAAATAACATATCGCCCATTCCCAAAAGCTTTTCTGCTCCGGCCGTATCCAAAATCGTTCTTGAATCAACTTGAGAGGCAACTTGAAAAGCAACCCTGGCTGTAATGTTCGCTTTGATCAAACCGGTAATGACTTCTGTTGACGGCCTTTGGGTTGCCAAGACCAAATGGATTCCAACTGCCCTGGCAAGTTGAGCTAGCCTTACAATTCCTGCTTCAATTTCTCTTCCCCTAGCTGCCATCAGGTCGGCAAGTTCGTCTATTATTAAAACAATGTAGGGTATTGGGTCTATTTTTTCTTTGAATGCCATTTGGTTGTAGCTAAAAATATCTCTGTGTTTTGATTTTGCCAAAATTTCAAACCTTCTTTCCATTTCCCCAATTAACCATTTTAGAGCGTTAACAACTTTTTGAGCATCGAAAATTACATTTCCAATTAAGTGGGGAAGGTCGTTGTAAATTAAAAATTCAACTCTTTTTGGGTCAATTAAGACAAAATTCAAAATCTTTGGCGAATTTCTATACAAAAGAGACAAAATCAAAGAATTCAAAAAAATTGTCTTTCCAGTACCAGTAGCCCCGGCGACCAAAAGATGGGGCATTCTTGAAAGATCAGCAAAAACCGGATTTCCGACTACATCTTTGCCCAGGGCAAAAGTTAAAGGAGAGGGGGCAGCTTGAAATTGAGGGGAAGAAATTAAACTTCTTAATCTAACAAAACTTCTAACTTTGTTTGGGATTTCAATGCCAACCAAACTTTTCCCAGGAATTGGTGCTTCAATCCTAATCGGATGGGCGGCCAAAGCCAAAGAGAGGTCGTTGGCCAAAGAAGTAATTTTGGAAAGTTTAATGCCCTCTGCTGGTTTTAATGTATACTGAGTGACCGTCGGCCCAACGCTCACTTCTCCCATTTCTACAGAAATTCCGAAATTTTCAAGCGTTTTTTTAATGATGGCCATGTTTTGGACAATATCCCCAGCCACTGCCGTGTCTTTTTCTTTTTCCAAAAAATCAATTGGAGGAGGTTGATATTCAAGTTCAATTTTTTCAATCTTTTGAGGAATTGGAGGCGTTGTTTTTTGCTCCTCTTTTTTTGGTTTTTGATCTTGAGGATAAATAGGCTTTACTTTGAGAGAGGGAGAAAAAATTCTTCTCAAAAAGAATGGTTTTTTCTCTCTTGATTGTTGTTGAGTTCTAAAAAGAAAGCTCAAAATTAAGCTGCCAAAGAAAACTTCTCCAAAAAATAAAATTGAACTCAATGGCGGACCAAAAATTTTAAAAAATAATTTAGCAAAAAAGTTACCAAATATTCCTCCGCTTTCTGGCAAAATTGATTCGAAAAAGGAAGCGCTACCAAAAAGGATGAAAAGAAAAGATAAAAAAAGGGGGGGAAAAATTTTTTTAAACTGAGAAATTAAACAACAGAGGCCGCTGAGAAAAAAAAGCAAAGGGAAAAAGACAGAGGCCTTCCCAAAGAGTTTTTTTGAAAGCAACATTAAAATTTTTCCCAAAGTTCCCCCTCTTTCGAGAAGGCCAAGTAAAAAAAAGAGAGAAATTAAAATAAAGAAAATTCCATAAACTGTCCTCTTTTGATGCTCAGAAAGTTTTGAAAAAAGGCGTTTTGGTAAAACCAAAATTAACCACAAAAAACCAAAAATTAACCTAAAAAGAGAATGATTTTTTGCTCTTTTTTTCTTATTGGGCATAGCGCTCTTTTGAAAAACCAGTGCCTGCTGGAATTAATTTTCCAATGATAACATTTTCTTTCAAACCCAAAAGGCGATCTTCTTTCCCGGCAAGGGCAGCTCTGATTAAAACTCTTGTTGTTTCTTGGAAAGAAGCAGCTGATAAAAAGGAATCGCAAGTTAGGGCTACTTTTGAAATTCCAAGCAAAATTTGGGCTGCTCTAATTGGTTTTTTTCCTTTTTCTTTCAATTCTTTGTTTGTTTCGTAAAAGACTGCCTTTTCAATAATTTGACCTGGTAAAAAGAGAGAGTCTCCCGGATCGATCACTTTCACTCTAGAGAACATTTGTCGAATAATAATTTCAAAGTGCTTATCGTGAATTGGAGCTCCTTGAGAAACATAAATTTTTTGGACTTCCTTGATCATATATCGCCAGATATCTTCTTTTTTCCAATAGTTCATTAACTTTTTCAAATCCAAGCTTCCTTCGCAAAGCGGTTGTCCTTTTTTCACCTCTTGGCCTGGCAAAACCAAAAGATTAGCTTTTGGAGGAATGAGATATTCAACATATTTTTTGCTGGGGTTTCCTTTTCCAACCTGAATAATCAATTTTCTTTCTGGAGTTAACTCTAAAACTTTCCCATCAACCTCAGCAATTACGGCTTCTTCCTTTGGCGGTCTTGCCTCCAAAACTTCCTCAACTCTCGGTAAACCCATTGTAATGTCCACCCCGGCAATACCTCCCAAGTGGAAAGTTCTCAGGGTCAATTGAGTTCCGGGTTCTCCGATAGATTGGGCAGCAACTATTCCTACTGCTTCACCTGGTTCAACCAATTTGTTTTTCCCCAAATCAAAACCATAACAGAGCCGACAAACTCCCCTGATTGCTTTGCAAGTTAGAGGAGATCTCACTCTGATTTTTTCTATTTTTGCCTCAACAATCTTTTTCCCCTTTTCCCAATCGATAATTTCTCCAGCTTTAATAATCCCTTTAATGTCTTCAAGACAAACTCTTCCGACAATTTTCAAAAGAAAGTCTTGGCCAATTTCTTCAGCATCTTTTCGATAAATTGTTATTCCTTTTTTATCGCCGCAATCTTCCATAGTCACTATTACTTCATGGGCAACGTCAACCAATCTTCTCGTCAAATAACCGGCAGAAGATGTTCTTAAGGCTGTATCCACCGATCCTTTTCTGGCTCCATGAGTGGAAATGAAATATTCCAAAACCTTCAAACCTTCTTTGTAAGAACTCAAAACTGGCAATTCAATAATTTCTCCCATCGGGTTAATAACTAGTCCCTTCATTCCACACATTTGAACAGGTTGCTTCCAAGAACCTCTAGCTCCGGCATTAACCATTTGGAAAATCGGGTTTGTTGGAGGAAAGGTTTCCAAAACTGCCTTTTCTATTTTGTATTTTGCCTCACTCCAAATTTCAATCACTCTTGCTTTTTTCTCTAGCGGAGAAAGAAGCCCCTTTCTGAACATCTCTTCTATTTTTTCTACTTCTTTTTCTGCTTCTTTAAGAATCGCTGGCTTTTGAGGCGGCAAGATTAAATCATCCATTCCGAAAGTGATTCCAGAAAGGGTTGAAAATTCAAAGCCCAACTCTTTAATTCCATCAAGAGTTTCTCTCACTTTTTCTACTGGATATTTTTCGATCAATTGGGCGACTATTTCTTCTAAGTCTTTGTTTTTAATCAGTTTATTTTGGAAGGGGAAATCTTCTGGCAAAACTTTATTGAAAATTATTCTGCCAACCGAAGTTTCCAAGATTTGGTCTTTAATTTTGACCTTAATTCTTACTCTTAGATCCACCTTTTTTAATTCATAGGCCAAAATAGCTTCTTCTTCAGATGAGAAAAACTTTCCTTCTCCTTTTTTGCCTTCTACAAGGTCAGTTAAATAGTAGCATCCCAAGACAATGTCTTGATAAAGGGTAACTATTGGTTGGCCGGTGGCGGGTTTCAACAAATTAAGGGAGGCCAACATTCTCTCTCTGGCCTCTGCCTGGGCTTTTTCAGAAAGTGGCAAAAAGATGGCCATTTGATCTCCGTCAAAATCAGCGTTAAAGGCTTTACAAATCATCGGGTGAATCCTGATTGCCTCTCCCTCAATCAAAACTGGCCAAAAAGCCTGAATTGAAAGTCGGTGAAGGGTTGGAGCTCTGTTCAAGAGAACAAGTTTATTTTTGGTTACTTCTTCTAAATATTGCCAAACTTCATCAGTTTCATCTTCTACCATTCTTGATGCTGCCCTGACGTTAAAGGCAATTTCGTTTTCCAAAAGTTTCCTAATGACAAATGGTTTGAAAATTTCCAAGGCCATTCTCTTTGGAATTCCAACCTGATCAAACTTTAATTCTGGCCCAACAACAATAACTGATCTTCCAGAATAATCAACCCTCTTTCCCAAAAGGTTTTGCCTAAACCTCCCTTGCTTTCCTTTAATCATGTCGGCAAGCGATTTCAAAAGCCTTCTTTGACCAGTAGAGGCTTTTGTCGTCACCGCCTTTCTCATCGAATTGTCAATTAGAGCATCGACAGCTTCCTGGAGCATTCTCTTTTCGTTCCTGATGATAACTTCGGGAGCTCCAATTTCGATCAAGTATTTTAATCTGTTGTTTCTGTTTATTACCCTCCTGTATAAATCGTTCAAATCTGAAGAGGCATAACGACCACCATCTAATTGAACCATCGGCCTCAACTCAGGAGGCAAAACTGGCAAAACTGTCAAGAACATCCACTCTGGCCTAACGCCTGCCCTATCCATTTCTTTAAAGAGCCTCAACTTTCTCAAAATTTGTTTTTTCCTTTCTGGTCCTGTTTTTTCCAATTCTGCCTCTAAATTTTTAATTTCCTTTTTCAAATCTATCTTTTCAAAAATTTTTCTCAAAGTTTCAGCTCCGGTTCCTGCCTCAAAACAAGAACCATATTTTAAAGACAAATTCCTGTATTCTAGTTCAGACAAAATTCTAAATGGCTTTATTGACAAGACTTCTTGCCTTGCCCTTTCTTTCTCTTCTTTCAATTTTGCCAATGCCTCTTTTAATTCTTTTTGTGTCTTTTTTTCTTTTTTTGCCGCTTTAACTTTTGCCTCAAATTCTCTTTCTATTTCATCTAAAATTTTCTTTTTCTCTTTTTCATTGACGCTGGTTATAATGTAAGCAACAAAATAGACAACCCTTTCTACTTCTTCTCTTGGCAAATCCAAAATCATTCCAATTCTTGAAGGAACTCCTCTCAAAAACCAAATGTGAGCAACGGGAGCTGCCAATTTTATGTGTCCCATTCTCTCTCTTCTGACAGAAGATTTTGTGATCTCAACTCCGCACCTGTCGCAAACCAAACCCTTGTACTTTACTCCTTTGTATTTGCCGCAATAGCATTGATAATCTTTTGAGGGACCGAAAATTTTCTCACAAAAGAGACCGTCTTTTTCTGGCCTTTGAGTTCTATAATTTATAGTTTCTGGCTTTGTCACTTCACCATGAGACCAAGACAAAATTTCTTCTGGGGAGGCCAATTTTACTCTGATAGCCTCAATGTTTTCGACTTTTAGGGGTCCTTTTTTGTCTGAAGTTTTGATTTCAACAGATAACCCTAGAGATTTCAATTCAGAAACCAAAAGGGAAAAGGAAGCGGGAATGTTTGGCTCTTTTATTTCTTCTCCTTTCAAAATTGCTTCGTAAACTTGAACCCTTCCTGAAACATCGTCAGATTTGAAAGTTAGCATTTCTTGCAAGCAATGGGCAGCACCGTGCCCTTCTAGGGCCCAAACCTCCATTTCACCAAACCTTTGTCCTCCAAACTGAGCCCTTCCTCCAAGAGGTTGCTGAGTGATTAGAGAATAAGGACCGATAGACCTTGCATGAATTTTGTCTGCAACCATGTGAATTAATTTCATCAAATAAATGTAGCCAACGGTAATTTTCTCAGGAAAGGGCTCTCCTGTCTTTCCGTCAAAAACAGTCATTTTCCCAGAGACGTCAAAGCCTGCCTTTTTCAATTCCTCTTTTATTTCCTCTTCAGTTGCTCCAGAAAGGGCAGGAGTTATTGCATGGTATCCCAATTTTTTTGCCGCCAAACCCAAATGGGTTTCCAAAATTTGACCCAAATTCATTCTCGAAATAACTGATAAAGGATTAATTATTACATCGATTGGGGTTCCGTCTTCCAAAAATGGCATTTCTTCAATTGGCAAAATTTTTGAAATCACCCCTTTGTTTCCGTGCCTTCCGGCAAGTTTGTCTCCTTCTTGAATTTTTCTCAAATCTGCAACTTCAACCTCTACCCTCTTTATCACTCCAGGATCTAGCCTGTGTCCTTTTTCCCTTTCAAAGATTTTAATTGAAATTACCCTTCCTTTTTTCCCGTGCTCCATTCGCAATGAAGTATCTTTTACCTCTTTTGCTTTTTCTCCAAAAATTGCCATCAAAAGCTTTTCTTCAGGGCTCCACTCCTTTTCCCCTTTTGGAGAAATTTTCCCAACCAAAATATCTCCAGGTTTTACCTCAGCTCCAATTCTGACAATTCCATCTTCGTCCAAATCTTTTAGTTTTTCTTCAGAAACGTTTGGAATGTCTGAAGTGGTAATTTCAGGGCCCAATTTTGTTTCCCTAACATCGCAGCCAAAGCTTTCAATGTAAATTGAACTCAAAACATCTTCCCTGACTAATCTCTCTGAAATAACTATTGCGTCTTCAAAGTTCATTCCCCGCCAGGGCATAAAAGCAACCAACAAGTTTTTCCCCAAAGCTAAATGTCCTTGTTTTATTGCTCCGCCATCACAAAGAGGTTCTTCCTTTTTCACTTTTTGTCCTTTTTTGACAATTGGCTTTTGATCAAAGCAAGTGTACTGGTTTGTAGATAAAAATCTTTTCAAATTATAAGTTTTTGTTTTTCCATTCTTGTATTTGACGACAATGTGGTTTGCGTCAACCTCTTTTATTTCTCCATCATCCTCTGCCAAAATTATTTGCCCAGAATCTCTTGCCACTCTCTCTTCAAGTCCTGTCATTACCAAAGGAATGTCAGGATCTACCAAAGGAACTGCCTGTCTTTGCATGTTAGATCCCATTTGGGCTCTGTTTGCGTCATCGTTTTGCAAAAAGGGAATCAAAGATGTAGAAACAGAAAAGCACTGTTCTGGCGAAACATCGACAAAGTCAATTTTTTCCCTTTCGCACATTCCAGGCTCCCCTTTAATTCTGGCCTCAACCATCTTTGGTATGATTTTTCCGTTTTCATCAATTTCAACATTTCCAGAAGCAATGTTGTATCTCTCTTCTTCTAAAGCATTCAAGAAAACTATTTCTTTTGTCACCCTGCCATTTTTCACTCTAAAGTAAGGAGTTTCTAAAAAGCCAAAGGGATTTACTCTGGCAAAGGTTGCCATGTAAGTTGTCACTCCAACGTTTTGCCCTTCTGGAGTTTCAATTGGACAAATTCTTCCGTAGTGGGAAGGCTGAACATCCCTGACTTCAAAGCCAGCTCTTTCTTTAGAAAGTCCTCCAGGGCCTGAAGCAGTCAGCCTCCTTTTGTGCTCCAGTTCAGAAAGCGGGTTTTCATTATCCATGAATTGTGAAATTTGGCTTGAAGAGAAAAACTCCTCTATCACTGACATTAAAGGTCTTGGGTTGATTAATTGAATTGGAGTCAAAGTTGAAGGATCCAAAGAGGCCATTCGATCTTTAATAATCCTTTCCATTCTGTGGAAACCAACTCTCATTCTATTGATCAAAATCTCAGTGAAAACCCTTACTCTTCTGTTTCCCAAATGGTCAATTTGATCAGGCTTTGCCAAAGGATCGTTGTTTAATCTAATAATTTCTCTGATTGTTTCGACAACATCCTCTGGTTTCAAAACTCTATCTTCGATTGAAATTTCATCAGATTTTTTAATGCCCAATTTTTCTTTTAGCCTTGGCAATCTCTCTAGCATTCTCCATCTTCCAACCTCAGAGAGGTCATACCTTTCAAAATTGAAAAACATATTAAAGAGGAAATCTTTTGCTGCATCCGGGGTTGTCTTTTCTCCAGGCCTTAGCCTTTGATAAATTTCGACTAAGGCCTCTGCCTGATTTTTTGTTTGATCTCTCTTTAAAGTTTCCTCTACAAAATCTATTTCTCCTCTATTAACATCTTTGAAAATTTCTCTAATTTTTTCTGAACTTTCTATTCCAAATGCCCTCAAGAGCATTGTCGAAGGAACTTTTCTTTTTCTGTCAATTTTTACCCCAATTTGGCCTGAAAAATCGGTTTCAAACTCCAACCAAGCTCCCCTGTTTGGAATGATTTTTGCCCCAAAAAGTTTTTTTCCAAAAATTTCTTCTGCAACAAAAAATGGTCCTGGGGACCTGATTAATTGAGAAATGCAAACTCTTTCAACTCCGTTAATGATAAAAGTTCCCCTTTCTGTCATTAAGGGGAAGTTTCCCAAAAAGACTTCTTGCTCTTTGATTTCCTTTGTCTTCAAATTGACCAGCCTTACCTTAACTTTCAATGGAGCGTCAAAAGTGTCGTTTGCTTTTTTTGCTTCCAAATCTGTCTTGTATCTTGGCTTTCCCAAAGAGTAATCTAGAAAATAAAGTTCAAATTCTTTCTTTGTGTAGTCTCTGATCGGCGAAACTTCCTTTAGTAATTTTTTCAGATCTTGCTCTAAAAATTTCTTCCAGGCTTCCTTTTGAACAGACAAAAAGTGAGGCCACTCCAAAGAAAGCTTGGATTTGCCAAAGTTTTTATACTTTATTTTTGTCATTGGAAAGGTTTTGAAAAATTATGGCAAGAAAAAAATTTTGAAAAGTTATAATTTCTATTTTACTCTCTCAAAATTTTTTGTCAAGCCCCTCTTTTTTTTAATACCACAATCTAAAAATTTGTCAACTCTATTTTTGTTCTTTCTTTTCAAGCTCTTCGATTTTTTTGGAAACTACCTGATTTTCTGGGTTTAATTCCAAAACCTTTTTGAAATATTCCAAGGCTTTTTCTTTTTCTCCTTTTTCTTCAAAAATCAAACCCAAAAAGTAAAGAGAGTTTGAATGGTTTGGCACGATTGAAATGACTTTTTCAAACTGAGAGATTGCCTGGTCAAAATTTTTCTCGTTAAAATAGACAAGGCCCAAATTAAAATTAATGTCAGCTTGTAAAGAATAGGCAGCAAGATTTAAAAAATAAGGGGGAGAAAGATCTAAGGCCTTTTTGAATTTTTCTTTTGCCATCTGGAACTCTCCCTTTGCCAAATAAAGTTTGCCAAGTTCGTTTTCAAAAACCGGGTTTTTTGGTTCTAAATTTTTTGCCCTTTCAAAAGATTTTATTGCCCAATCTATTGCCTGATTTTTTGTTTCTGGGCTAACCAAAGAGGTAATCTCTCTGTAAACCATTCCCAAATTCTCCCAGCCCAAAACCCAATTTGGCGAAATTTCGCTAACTCCCTTGATGATAATTTTTCCATCTTCAGATCGCATCCCTTTTAAATAGTTAATGGCAGCGGCTGCCGAATTTGAAATTAAAGATTGATCTTGTTGATCGGAAGGTTTTTGAATTTCCAAAACCAACCTGGCAAAATGGGCTCTGGCGAGGTCTAGGCGGTATTGAGGGTTTAAAGGATTGAGGGTGAGTGCTTTTTGAATTAAAGAAACTTGTTCTGGACCGTTTTGACTCAAGACAGCTTTTTTGTAATAAAAATCTGCTAAATAAAACCTGATGGCAAAATAAAAGACAAAAATAGAAAAGGCAAAAATTAAAATCGAAAAGGTGTTGAAAAGCAAACTTAGTTCTGGAATTTTTTCAAAAGAAATTTTCTTTTCTTGAGTTTTTTCAATATTTAAAGTCAAAAGCCCAAAGAAAAACCAAAAGGCAAAGGCTAAAGTTGCGTTTTGATAATAAAGAATTTGGGCCAAAAAAAGTGTCAAAAACGGCAAAAAGAAAACGAAAAATTCTTTCTTTTTGAAAAGGGAAACCAAAAAAAGAAGGGAAAAAGAGAAAACAAAAATTAAATAAGTCAAAAGGCCAAAAATTCCCATCGTTGCCAAAATTTCTGCTAAATGACTGCCAGCCCTATCAAACCTCAAGTTCCAAAATAAAGTATTGTTCAAATAAAGGGGCTTGAATTTTGAAAAATCGTAAAAGAAAGTTCCAATACCAGAACCAAAAATTGCCGATTTTAAACTTTCTTTTAATGCCAAAATAGAAATTTCAAAAGATGCCCTTTGGCCCAAAATTGGCTCTCTCAAGTTTTGAATTTGGGGCAAAGAAAAGGGATTAAAAAACAAGAAAAAAAGAAAGAGAAAAATGAAAAAGATAGAAAGCAAAAGTTTGTTTATTTTTTCTCTAAAAATTTTGCTTGAAATTCCAAAAATCAAAAACAAAACCAAAGAGAAAATGACAAGCAAAAAAGAGAGTTTAAAATCGAGAACTATTAAGGAAGCCAAAACTAAAATTGAAAGAATTGAATAGAAAAAGATTTTGATTTTTTCTTCTTTTGTTGTCAAAAGTCCAGTGAGCAAAATTAAGGCAAAACTCAGCAAAATTGAAAATCCTTCAAAGGTTCCTGTTGGGGTTAAAATTTGAAAGTGAAAAATTTTTTGGAAAATTCCAGAGAGAGAAAAGAAAAAAATTAAAATTGAGAAAAACAAAGAAAGCAAAAACAAATCTAAAAGAAAGGTTGAATTTTCTTTTTCAAAATTGTTAACCAACAAAAAGTAAAAGAGCAAAAGGAGAAAGAGGGCCAGAAGACCGTTTGAAAACCTTCCGTAATAGCCAAAAATTGAGAAATATTTGTCGACAGAAAAAATGGCAGAAAGGGTGGCAGAGAGGAAAAATAAAAAGAGAAAAATTGAAAAGGGAACTTTTTTGAATTTTAGTTCAAATTTTAAAATGTTTTTCAAAAGCCAAAGCAAAAGGGAAATTAAAACAAAAAACAAAAGAAGGTAAATTTTGTTGAATTCCAAAAACTCAAAAGAAAAGGGCAAAAAGAAAACCGGCAACAAAAAAACCAAAAGAGAGAGAAAAAAGCGAGAAATTTTTTGCAAAATTTTTTCCATCAATTTTTGATTATACAAAATCCAAAATCAAAATTCAACTTTATTGGCAGGGGTCAGACCCCTGTTGAATTGGCTATTTAAAGTGGGTGGAGAGGCCAGTGTTGTAGTTTTGCAAAATTTGCTACTTAAATTTGCTGTTTAAATTCGAATTTTGCACACTTTAAATTTAAAGAAGTTTTAAGAACTCTTTCTTTGAAATTTCAGCCTGCTTTAAAATGCTCTTCACAACCGATGGGGGTAAATCGAAGCGGTCGTGATAAGGAATGGTCATCTTAAATGTAATTTTTGACAATGACGCAACTGAATGGGGCTGCCCTTTTGATGATGAATATAGAAACCTGCTCTCAATAATGCCTTTAAAATCTTTTTTGGTTTGAGAGCAGGCAATTTTGGCATAGGTTCAGAGAGAAATGCTTATTCTCTCTTGTAAAATACTCTTTTCTTCCGGAATCTTTTCTTTTTCTTTCAAAAGCCCTTCAATATAACAGCGGATAGCATCTCGTGCCATCTCCCGAGCCTCTTCAAGGGTCCTTCCATAAGTAATTAATCCTGGTAAAAGAGGAACTGTAACTTGCCAGCCTCCTTCTTTAACTGGTTGGTAGACCACGGTATAGGAATATTCTTTTGTGCGAATAAATTTTTTTGCCATCTTGTTCTAATGGTAATAAAAAGAAAAACTAATGTCAAATAGTGAAATTGTTTAAAAATTCAGGGGTCTGACCCCTGTTAAATCAATCGGATCAAATCAAAGAAATGAGCCGATTTTTATTGAGAAGGAGTAGAAGTTTGGGTTTGGCAATCTTTTGTGCCAGTGGATTGTTGGGTTTCGGTTGGTTTTCCTTCATCTATGCCGCAATTGTTTGAATCAGTACAAGTTCTGGTTTGCTCAAATTGTTCGCCACTACAAATTT
>CAZQIO010000013.1:0-16905 GCA_964593405.1 uncultured Candidatus Saccharibacteria bacterium
GGAGAAAAAGAAATTGTGATGGCTTCTTTTTATGGAAAAGATTTCAAAAAAGTGATCACTTCCCAAAGCGCAAAATATCCAGACTTTGTTGAGGTGGTAAAAGGAGAAAGAGAAATTTTGGAAAAAATCGTTAAAATTTTTCAAACAAAAAAGCCAGATATTGTTTTGACTTATTATGGCGATTCTTTTGACTTTCAAGTTTTGGCAGAAAGATGCCAAAAGCAAAAAATCAAATTGATAATTGGAAGAGACAAAAGAGAAACTAAATTTGCAAAAAGGGCAAGAATTTCGGCAGCCAGAATTAACGGAATGGTCCACATTGACCTTTTCAATTTCATTCAAAACATTCTTTCTCCAAACCTTCAAACAGAAGTTTTAACTTTGGATGCAGTTTCAGCAGAAATTTTGGGAGACAAAAAAATTGAAATGGACTATCAAGAACTTTTGGAAAGTTGGAGAAAAGGAAAAAATTTGGAAAAATTGGCTGAGTATTGCCTAAAAGATTCAGAGCTAACTTTTAGGCTAGGTGAAGTTTTGTTGCCCCAAATTTTTGAAATTTCAAGAACTGTGGGACAGGTCATTTTTGATACCTCGAGAATGACCTATGGACAGTTGGTTGAATGGTATTTGTCGAGAAAAGCCGGAGAAATGGGAGAAATAATTCCCAATCAGCCAAAATTTGAAGAGATTTTGGAAAGAAAAAAGAAAACTTATGTGGGAGGTTTTGTCAAAGAACCCTTGCCCGGAATTCATGAAAAAATTGCGATTTTGGATTTTAGGTCTTTGTATCCAAGTTTGATCGTTTCTTTCAACATTTCTCCTGAGACTTTAAATTGTCAATGTTGCAAAAGAGACGGTTTTCAAGTTCCAGAGTTGGGTTATTGGTTTTGCAAAAAAAGAGAAGGATTTGTGCCACTTGTTTTGAAAGAATTGATCGAAAAAAGAGCTGAAATTAAAAAGAAACTAAAAACTTTAGATAAAAATTCAATGGAGTACAAGGTTTTAGACAATAGACAATACGCTCTAAAAATCATTGCCAACGCAACTTACGGCTATTTTGGTTTTGCAGGTTCTAAATGGTATTCAAAAGAGTGCGCAGAGTCTTGTACTGCCTTTGGAAGGTATTGGATAAAAAAAGCAATTGAAGAGGCAAAAGCAGATGGTTTTTGCGTAATTTATGCTGATACTGATTCTCTTTTTTTGAAAAAAGGAAAAGAAATTGAAAAAGAGGTTGAAGAATTTTTGAAAAAAATAAATCAAAAATTCCCTGGAATTTTGGAATTGGACTTGCAAGGGATTTTTGAGCGCGGAATTTTCATTCCGAGAGGAACTTTTGGAACGGCAAAAAAGAGATATGCTTTGGTTGACAAAAATGGAGAACTTTTGATCCGGGGGTTGGAAACTGTTAGGAGAGATTGGTGCAATTTAGCAAAAGAAGTTCAAAGGAAAGTTTTGGAATTTGTTTTAAAATATAAAGATGTTGAGGGGGCGAAAAAATATGTGAAAGAGACGATTAAAAATTTAATTGAGAAAAAAGTTAACTTGAAAGATTTGATAATTTATGAAGAATTGACAAAGCCGATTGAACAATACAAATTAATTTCTCCCCATGTGATGGCAGCAAAAAAATTGAAAGAGAAAGGATTTGAAGTCGGAGAAGGGCAAGTGATAATGTTTGTGATCCAAAAGGGACCGGGGTCAATTTCTGAAAAAGCAGAACCAATAGAACTTGCAAAACTGGAGGCAATAGATGAAGATTATTACATTTCCCATCAAATAATTCCTGCTGCAATGAGAGTTTTGCAGATTTTGGGAGTGACAGAAAAGGAATTGTTGTGGCACTAAAACAGTGGACGTTCAAAAAGAAAAACAAAAACTTAGAGAAAAAATTTGGAAAATTTTGGAAGAAAAGAAAGTGGCACGCTTTCCCCTTCCCTGTAAAGGAAAAATTCCAAACTTTGTAGGTTCAGAAAAAGCAGCAAAATTGGCAACAAAATTGCCAGAATGGAAAAAAGCAAAAATAATTTTTGCAAATCCAGATGCTGCTCAACAAAAATTAAGAGAATTGGCTTTGAAAGAGGGAAAAATTTTAATTGTAGCAACGCCAAGATTAAAAAAGGGGTATTTGAAAATCAATCCAGAAAAAGTAAAAGGGAAGGAAAAGGAAGCATCGACGATCAAAGGGGCTTTCAAATATGGTGAAAGTTTAAAAGAATTGCCAAAACCAGATTTAATCGTCACAGGTTGCGTTGCCATAGATAAACTTGGCTGGCGGCTTGGAAAAGGCGGGGGATACGGAGACAAGGAAATCAAAACTTTTCTTGAGAAATTTGGCAAAATTCCAGTAATAACAACTATTCACGATTTGCAAATTGTTGAAAAAGTTCCTCATCAAGAGTTCGATACAAAAGTTGATTACATTGTTACGCCAAAAAAAATTATTAAATGTCAAAAAATCCAGTATTAAAAAGTATAAGGTCGGTAGTTAAAAAATCAAGGTTTGTTAGGATTAATCAAGAAAATTTATCGAATTTTTGCAAAAGTTTTGAATTGAAAGAAAAAAAATTTTGGTTGGAAGCAGCTCCTTTTGAAATACCAGAATTTGATCGAGAAAGGCAACTCAGTTTCTTATTTTTGTTATCTTCACTTCTATTTTGTTTTTGGGGAAAACCAAAATGGAAAGTAAAATATAAAGGAAGCTTTTATGATGGAGCCTGGGGGTTAATCGCTGCTTTTTTAAAGGCAATTGAAAAAGGTTTTTCAATTTTGGATTGGAAATATTTGGCAAAAATTCCTGAAAGCGATTTAAGAGAAATTTTCAAAGGGAATGTTGAAATTCCGTTATTTAAAGAGAGGTTAAAAATTTTAAGAGAGAATGGAAAAATTTTAATTGAAAAATTTGAAGGAAAGGTTTCAAATCTTTTAAAAGAAGGGAAAAGTGATGCTTTAAGAATTTTGAATTTGATCACTAAAAATTTTCCCTCTTTTAACGATTTTGCGATTTATAAAGGATGCAAAGTTTTCTTTCACAAAAAAGCTCAGCTTTTTATTCGTGATGCAAACGAGGTTTTAAAAAGAATTGGGTTTGAGGGGTTAAAAAACGTTGATCAAATAACGGCTTTTGGAGATTATAAAATTCCCTGGATTTTGAGAAAATTTGGGATATTAGAATATTCTCCAGAATTGGCAAAAAAGATTGACAATCGAATTGAAATCAAAGCTGGCAGTGAAGAAGAAATTGAAATTAGGGCAAATGCAATTTGGGCAATTGAATTAATGAAAAGAGAAATTCAAAAGAAAATTCCAAAAATTTCCGCCCCAGATATTGACTCTTGGCTTTGGTTAAAAAGTCAACAAAAATCGCCAGATGACAAACCCTATCATTTGACAAGAACAATTTTTTATTAAAATTTGCATGCTACCCGAATACAAATGGCTTTCGCCAAAATTAAAAAGAAACAAAGCGATAATTGAACCGATGATAGAAATGTTAACTAAAGAAGGTAAAAATTTGCGCATTTTAGATGCAGGATGCGGCGACGGAAGCGTCTCTGAAAAGTTAATAAAATTGGGTTTTGAAGTTTGGGGAATTGACAAAAATAAAGAGGCCTTAAAAGAAGCGGAAAAGAGAGGAGTTAAAGTTTTTGAAGGAGATTTGGAAAAGAATTTGTCCTTTCAAGATGAATTTTTCGATGCAGTTTGGTGCTCAAATGTAATCGAGCATATTTTTCACACAGAAAATTTTTTGAAAGAATGCCAGCGAGTCTTAAAAGAAAAAGGTGTTTTGATAATTACTGCTAACAACATTAATTCTTTAACCAATAGAATAAGAATTCTGTTTGGTCTTTATCCAAAATGGGTAGCGCCAAGCGAAAACTTTCCCTGGGAAAAATGGCCCCATCCAAGATTCGCAGATCATGTCAGAGTTTTTTCAAAATCAACTTTAAATGAAGTTTTAAAAAGAGCCGGTTTTAAAGTAGAAAAAATTGTTTCTGACTTTGTTTGTTTCAATCTTAGTTGGGTAACTTTTCCTCCCTGGTCAGAATTTTTAGGAAAAATTTTTCCTTCACTTGGAGAAACTTTGATAGCTAAAGCGAGAAAAATATGAAGGTTTCTGGTTTAAAAATTAAAGAGGCTGAAAGAAAAGATTTAAAGCAAATTGTTAAATTGCAAGTGGCGCAAGCAGATTATCACAAAAGAATCGACCCAGAATATTACAAATCAGGAAAGGAAAGAAAGGAAAGATTCAAAAAATTATTAAGGGAATATTTTGCCAAAAAAAGAAGAAATAAAAAAATTGTTGTTGCAAAAATAAACGGAAGGGTTGTCGGCTATTTCATTGGTACAATTCACAAGGCCCCGCCCTTTTGTCGCCAAGAAAAAATCGGAGAAATTACTCACGCTTTCGTTGAAGAAAAACATAGAGGAAAAGGAATCGGAAAGGCTTTGTTTGACGAGTTGTTAAAGTGGTTCAAAAAAAGAAAGATAAAATTGTTGAAATTTCAGTTGACTCTCGAAACAAAATCGCAATCTCTGCCTACAAAAAATATGGATTTTCGGAGATTCGGAAAATAATGAAATTAAATCTATAACACCGATTGCTTCATTGCTACGTAGCAGTAGAATTTAAAACAATGATTGACTTTGAAAAAATAAAAAAGATAGTTGAAAAGAAGATGGAGGGGATATCTCCTTCGCACGATTTTTCACACGTAATGCGAGTTTACAATTTATGTCTTGAATTGGCAAAGGGCGAGAAAAATGTAGACCTCGAAGTTTTAAAGTTGGCAGCCCTCTTACATGATGTTGAGAGAAAAAAAAGAAGATTTAGATAAAACTGGGAAGAGAGATCACGCATTAGATAGTGCAAAAATGGCAGAAAAAATTTTAAAAAAATTTAATTATCCAAAAGAGAAAATTGAAAGGGTGAAAGAATGCATAATTTCTCATCGTTTTAAAACGAAATTAAAACCAAAATCGATCGAGGCAAAAATTTTGTCCGATGCTAACAAACTCGATGTGATGGGTGCAATTGGAGTTGTCAGATGCGCTTGCTGGATCGGAGAAAATAAAGCCAAAATTTACTCCGATACTCCCCTACTCCTTTACATTAAAGAAAATCTTTCTGGTGGAAAACCAACCGGAAGAATAAAGGACAAATCAAAGCATGCCTTAAATTTTGAGTACGAATTGAAATTAAAAAATTTCCACAAAAAGCTTTTCACCAAAAGAGCAAAAGAGATTGCGAAAAAGAGAATAAAATTTATGAAAAATTTCTTCACTCAATTGAAAAGAGAAATAAAAATCAAAAATATTTCTCTGTATTGAAAATCTAAATTTAGTCGATAGTGTCCGTTAGGCAGTTGAAAAATTGAAATCTGAAATTTTATGAAAATTATCTTGAGTAGAAAAGGTTTTGACTCTGAATTTGGTGGATGGCCAAGCCCAATTTTGCCAGATGGAAAAATGGTTTCTTTGCCAATTCCGGCTTTCAAAAAGCCGGGGAACTTTGCCTACAGTGAATTACTTTTTGAAGGAAAAAGCCTTTATGAGATAATGAAACAATTAAATTCGAAAATAAAAGTCAGTGGAAAACGGATTAAATTGACAAAAAACGTGAAATGTCATTTAGACCCAGACATTTACAAAAATTTTTTGCCAAGGCCAAAGGGTTGGAGACCCATTTTTGGCCAAATTGGAGCTGCCGCGAAACATTTGGAAAACCAAAAAGTTAAAGAAGGAGATTTATTTTTGTTTTTCGGAACCTTTAGAAAAACGAAATATTCAGGCGGAAAATTAATTTTCGACCCGGATTCTCCTCCAGTTCATTTAATTTTTGGCTACTTTCAAATTGGAAAAATCTTGAAAGTCAAATTGGAAACCAAAGTTTCAAAATGGGTTAAATACCATCCCCATTGTTCTTTAGAAAAGAGAAAGACAAAAAACAATACAATTTTTATCGCTAGAAAAAATTTATCTTGGAATAAAAACCTTCCCGGAGCCGCCACATTTCTTTATTTCGATGAAAGTTTAGTTTTAACAAAAAATGGCTTTTCAAAATCAATTTGGAAACTCCCGGAATTTTTCAAAAAAGTAAAAATCAGTTATCATTCAAATGGAAACTGGAACGGAGATTATTTTAAAGCAAGATCCCGTGGCCAAGAATTTGTAATTGAGGGAAACAAAGACGTTAAAGATTGGGCAAAAAATTTAATCGAAACTAATTCAAAGATCATTTGATCATTTGCACAATTGCGCAAATGTGCAACTATCATTAAAGGTCAAGATTTTAAAATTATGGCAAAAATAGTTCACAAAAAAATTTGGCCAAAGTATTTTAGGTTGATAAAGGCAGGAAAGAAAAATTGCAAAATAAGGAAAATGTGAGGGATGTATTCAATGTCAAAGGAAGGTTTGGTTTTTGAAATTCACAAAGTTTAAGGTTTGCCCAATTTTTGATTGCACTATTAAAAAGAAAGTTAAAATGTGTATTGAGTGCAAAAATTTCCTTGTAAAGAATTTTTGGCATGGTACAATCCAAAAATTGGATTTTTAAAAGTTCTTTGGCAAGGGTTGGCTTTTTGTTTTTTTAAAAAAATTGGAGATAAAAAAAAGGATTCTGATAAAGTAGCTACGCGATTTTGGAAAAATTAGGTAGATCGAAAAAATATCCCGAGCTCGATGGATAATTTTTAAGATGCCGAAATTGAGTTTGCTGGCGACACCGCTGAGATCTGCGAATTCATTGTTAGATTCTTGCTTTCTCAATTACTTCAAGATTAAAAGAAAATTAATTGGTCAATGAATGTAAAAAATTTAGTCTCCTTCAGCGTGAATCCGGTTTGTAATTCTATTCAAAAATAACTGTCCTTGTTTCTTCTCTGCTATCAGGAGCCAACATTATTATTCTTTTTACTTTCATGCCACTTCCTCCCTTGTGGTTTAGTATAAGTTCTTTTTCTCTTGGAAAGAGCTCAAATGCGGGGTGAATAAGATAATGTACAAAAATGTTTTCTACAGGTACTGACACTTCTATTATTACTGCATGATTAACGCCTTCGATACCGTATATCCAAACATCTGGAAAAATACCACACGCAAAATCTATAGCAACTTGGATATTTTCAGTTAAACTCGTCCATGGTTGGATGATTAAATTAGGATCTTTTAATGTTTGTGTATCATTAGAATTTGCATAATTTTCGATTTTTTGGAGGATTTTCCAATTAGTAACACCCCTATATGCAGTTATGTTCTCTCCTCTTGTCCTTCTTAAATATTCTGTAGTTATCATTTGAATTAATTGAGCCTCTTGAGTGGCTTTTTCGTTTTCTCTAATAATGCGAACTAAAGTTTCTTTCCATTCTCCAGCTCCGGTTTTAATCCACCAAAGTATGAGTGCATGTACCATTTTTTTTGGATCTTCAGGAGGATTTTTTGGATAATATTCTTGATTAAACTGGTTTATAATCTCTCTCCATTGCTCTTTTAATTCATGTAATCTGTTGATTAATAGCTCTAAATTAGTTTTAGTTTCTGGTGTTTGTGTTGTGTTTCCTGGAAATTTTTCAAAAAATGATTCATACATTAATAGATATATTATTAAACTTTATTTTTTGGGTCAATTTATTGATTACGAAAAACATTGGAGGATTAAGAATAGCTAAAAATGGATTGGAATTTCCACAACTTGTTTTCAATTTCCAAAAAGTTTATAATTGTTTTAATGAGCTTTGTTTTATTAATCGAAGATGATCCTTTGTTGGTAGATATTTACTTAACAAAGTTAAAAGAGAGTGGGTTTGAGGTTGATTTTGCTAACGATGGAGAAAAAGCTATTGAAAAAATTAGAGAAAAAGTACCAGACATTATTTTACTTGACCTTCTTTTGCCAAAAATTGATGGTTGGGGAATTTTAGAAAAAATTAAAGAAATGAAAAGAAAGGAACCACAAAAATTCGAGAATTTAAAAATTATGATTTTGTCAAACCTAGGACAAAAAGAGGACGTTGAAAAGGCCTTGATGCTGGGGGCCGATAAATACTTAATCAAATCACAATTCACCCCCACTGAGGTCGTAGAAGAAATAAGAAAGCTAATTTTGTGAAATTATGAAGAGAAAAAAATTTGCCACAGTAATAAACTGTATGGATGGAAGGTGTCAATTGCCAGTGATTTTTTGGATGCAAAAAAAATTTAAAGTTGACTTTGTTGATACAATTACCGAACCTGGACCGGTAAAAATTTTGGCAGAAAAAAAGGAAAAAAACGTTTTAGATTCAATAAAAAAGAGATTGGAAATTTCTGTTGAAAAACATAAATCAAAAATAGTGGCAATCGTTGCCCATGCAGATTGTGCCGGAAATCCAGTAGAAAAAGAAGTTCAAATTGAGCAATTGAAAAAGGCAAAAGAAACAGTGAAATCTTTTGGTTTTAAAGTGAAGATTGTTTTGCTTTGGGTAAATGAAAATTGGGAAGTTGAAAAAGTAAAATAGTTCTCAATCTTTGAAAATTGACAGAAAATGAAGAAGTTTAAATTTCTCTCTAGAGAAAAAATTTCTCAGCTTCCAAGAGGAGCTGGTGTTTATGCTTTAGAAAGTAAAGGAGAAATTTTGTACATTGGAAAGGCGGCAAATTTGAGAGAAAGAGTAAAAAGCCACTTTCAGCAACCAGGATATAAAGATTATTTGTTTTTGGATAAGGTTGAAAAAATTGGCTACATTAAAACAGATTCTGAGATTGAAGCTTTGATTTTGGAAGCAAAACTAATTAAAGAGTTGAAGCCAAAATTCAACGTCGTTTGGCGAGACGATAAAAATTATTTTTTTGTTGGAAAGACTGTGGAAGATTTTCCAAGAATTTTTTGGACCCACCAAACAAAAAAGTCAGAAGTTGGAGGTTTGAAGTTCAAAGTTGAATATGTTGGCCCCTTTGTTGATGGGAAGGCTTTAAAAGAAACATTAAAAATTTTGAGAAAAGTTTTTCCTTTTAGGTCTTGCAAAAAAATTCCAAAGAGGCCTTGTCTTTGGTATCATTTGGGATTATGCCCTGCCCCTTGCCTTTTGAGGTCAAAATTTTTTGAAGAAATAAAAGAAAGTTTGAAAATTAGAAAAATTTCTCAAAAGAATGCCCAGGCAACATTTGAAATTTTAAAAGAAGGAAAGGATTTTGTTTTGAAAAGGTTAAAAAGAGAAATGAAATTTGCGGCAAAAAATCAAGAATTTGAAGAGGCAGCGAGAATAAGAGATCAAATTGAAAAATTAGAAAGGGTTTTGGCTCATTCTAAAATTTTGGAAGAAATAAAAGTTGAGAGTTTTGGTTGGGAAGAGGTTGAAGAGAAATTGAAAAAAATTTTTGGTTTAAAAAAAGTTTCAAGGATTGAGGCCTTTGATGTCTCAAACATTAGGGGGAAATTAGCAACAGGTTCTATGGTAACTTTTGTCAATGGTCTTCCTGAGAAAAAATTTTATCGCCGATTTAAAATAAAATTTGAAAAAAAACCAAACGATGTAGCAATGATAAAAGAAATTTTGACAAGGAGACTTTCACACTTGGAATGGGGTTTGCCAGATTTGATATTGATCGATGGAGGAAGGGCTCAATTGAATGCCGCAAAAGATTGCGTGAAATCGAATTTTAAACAGCCAGAGTTTAAGGTAGCAGCTTTGGCAAAGGGAAAAAATGAGTTGTTCTTGGAAGGAAAGGAAAATCCAATTTTACTTGAAGATTTGCCAAATGAAATTTCTAATTTGATTTTGAGAATCAATAGCGAAGCCCATCGTTTTGCGATATCATACCATAGAAAATTAAGAGAAAAGGACTTGCTAAATTTTTAAAAATTTAGTAATTTAAACGAATGCGAAAGATTTTTTGGCAAATTTTCGTTTCGATTTTAGGTTTTTTCTTGATTAAAGAACTGGTCCCGGGAGTTTTTATCCATGTCATTCCAGGCCAAAGTAATTATTTGGGGATAAATTTTAATCAAGATTGGCAAATTTTAATTTTTATTGGAATAGTATTTGGCCTGATTAGTTTTTTTCTAATGCCCTTTTTAGAACTGGTTACTTTACCTTTGAAAATTTTTGGGAGAACAATTTCTTCAATAATTTTGAATATGTTTTTGCTTTGGGGATTGGCTCAAAATTTTCCTGAAATCAAATTTGAAGGAAGGTTTTCCATTTTTTGGTCGGCCATAATATTGTTTTTAGTTAACACAATTTTAAAAACAAAATGAAAAATATAATTTACTTTTTCCAAATTGTCATTTCTCTTTTTTTAATCGTCTTTATTTTACTCCAGCCAAAAAGAAGTTCAATTTTTCAGAGAAGAGGAATTGAAAAGTTCATTTTCTATTTCACAATTTTCTTGGCTTTAATTTTTGTTTTTCTTTCTTTGGTGAACTTGTTATTATGAGTAAGCAAAAACAATATCTTTTGGGAATGAAAAACTTTTTCTCGATCGGAGGCTTGGAAAAATTTTTTGGACTTTTGACAAAAAAAGAAAAAATAATTTTTTTTGTTTGTACTTTCTTTTTTTTCCTTTCGGGTTCTTTTTTGCTAACTAAATTTTATTTTGAACACACAAAAGTTGTGCCAAAAAAAGGTGGGCAAATAATTCTGGGAGAGGTTGGGCGCCCTGCATTTTTGAATCCAATTTACTCTTTATCTAACGATGTGGATGAGGCTATAACTCAGATTTTATTTTCGGGATTAATGAAATATGAGGGAGGTGAGTTAGTACCCGATTTGGCCAAAGAGTATAAAATTTTGGAAGGGGGAAAGGTTTTTGAAGTTTCTTTGAAAGATGAAATTTTTTGGTCAGATGGTCAACCTATTACTTCAGATGACGTTGTTTTCACGCTAGAAATAATTCAAAATCCTGAGGTAAAAAGCCCTTTAAGGTCACTTTGGACTGGAGTTGACATTGAGAAAATTTCTAACAAAACTTTTAGGTTTTTGTTGAAAGAGCCTTCGGCTGTCTTTTTGGAGAGTTTGACATTAAAAATAATTCCAAAGCACATTTGGGAAAAAATTCCTTTATCAAATTTTCACTTGGCCTCTTTCAATTTAGAACCAGTTTCTTCTGGTCCTTATAAGGTTGAAAAAGTAGAAAAAGATGAAGAAGGAAAAGTTGTCGCTCTTTTCTTAACAGAAAATGAAAAATATTTTGGCAAAAAACCTTTTATCTCAAAAATTAAGTTTTTGTTTTTTGACACAGAAAATGAATTAAAAGCAGCAGCCAAAGCAAAAAAAATAGATGGTTTTTCTCTCACAAAATTTGAAAAGATTCCGGGTTTTAAGGTTTTAAGGTTTAAAATGCCAAGATACTTTGGGGTTTTTTTCAACTTAGAAAATAAAATTTTTGCGATAAAAAAAGTAAGAGAGGCCTTAAATTTAGCAACTCCAAAAAAAGAAATTCTAAACGAAGTGTATTTTGGATATGGTCAGGTAGTGAATTCGCCAATTTTGCCAAAATTTTTTGGATTGAAAGGGCCAAAAAATGTAGTCAATTTTGATTTAGAAAAGGCCAATCTAACCTTAAAGGAGGCTGGTTTTGAAGATTTTAATGGGGATGGAAAAAAAGAAAAAATTGAAAAAAAAGAACCATCGTTTCAATTTAAAAGTGATTTAAAGATTGGTTCTAGCGGGAGCGAAGTAGAAGAACTGCAAAAATGTTTAGCAAAAGACAAAGAGGTTTATCCTGAGGGAGAAGTAAGTGGATACTTTGGGCCAAAAACAAAGGCTGCTGTTATTAGGTTTCAAGAAAAGTACAAAAAGGAAATTTTAGAACCTTTTGGCTTGGAAAAAGGGAACGGCATAGTGGGAGAAAAAACAAGAGAAAAGTTAAATCAAATTTGTTTTGAAAGGAAAGAGGAAAAAATTGATTTAAAATTTGATTTAATTACTGTTGACCAGGAAATTTTGGTCCAAATTGCTGAAAAACTAAAAAATCAATGGGAAAAAATTGGAGTTGGGGTTGAAATTAAAAAAGAAAAAATTGAAAATTTACAAAGAGAGGCTTTGGCAAAGAAAAATTATGAAGCAATACTTTTTGGAGAAGCTTTAAACAAAAGTCTTGATTTGTTTGCTTTCTGGCATTCTAGTCAAAAAGGAGAAATGGGTTTGAACTTGGCAAACTATGAAAACAAAAAAGTAGATGAAATTTTGGAAAAAGTTAGAAAAACTTTAGATTGGGAGGAAAGAAAAAAAATGTTAGAAGAATTTCAAGAAATTTGGATGGAAGATTTACCAGCCGTGTTGCTTTTTAACCCTGATTATCTTTATTTTGTTTCTGAAAAAATAAAAGGTACTGAAGAAGAAATCATTTTCAATAGTGCTGGAAAGTTTTCAAAAATAGAAAATTGGCATTTGAAAACTAAAAGAATATGGGAGTTAAAGTAAGGCAAAACAAAAAAGAGGCAGAGGTTCGATATCTTTTTGAATTAAGATCAGTTTTGTACGATCAAGAGTGGTTAAAGAAAGCAAAAAACTTCCCTATTTATGAAATCTATCGAGGTTTGAAATTTTTTGATGGAATAAGATATGATGAAACTGTAATTTTTCCAGGAATTTTCGGAAAAGAATTTGCCAAAACTAAAGGACATTTTCATTTGGGAAATTTTGGAGAACTCTACAAAGTGATTTCTGGTATTGGAATATTTTTGCTTCAAAAAGGAAAAAGAAAAGTAAAAGATGTTTATTTTGTCCGAGCAAAAAGAGGAGAATTTGTTTTGATTCCACCAGGATACGGCCATGTAACAATTAATCCTTCCAAAAAGGTCTTAAAAATCGGAAACTGGATTTCAAAAGATTGTCTTTCTGACTATCTAAGTGTTGAAAAAAAGAAAGGATTGTGTTATTATTTAACCATAGAAGGGTGGATAAAGAACAAAAATTACAAAAGGGTACCAAAATTGAAAGAAAAAAAACCTCTTAAAAAAATGCCGAAAAATTTAATTTGTTTGTTGTCTCCAAAAAATGGTTAAAAAAGCTTTAATTCCAGTTGCTGGCCTTGGAACAAGATTTTTGCCACTTTCAAAGGAAATTCCAAAGGAAATGTGGCCTTTGGTTGACAAACCAGTTTTGCAATACATTGTCGAAGAAGCGATCGCTTCCGGAATAAAAGAAATAATTTTTGTTTCAAGGCCAGAAAAAAAAGCAATTTGGAACTATTTCACAAAAGTTGATGCGGAACTAAAGAGGATTTTGAAAGAAAGGAAAAAAGAGGAATTGTTAAAAGAGATTGAAGATTTTGAAAAAATTTTCAAAGAGGTTTCTTTTTCAAAATTGGCTTCTTTTTCTCAAGTTTATCAAAGAAAACTTTTGGGAGACGGTCATGCAGTATCTCAGGCAAAAAGAAAAATAAAAAGAGAGCCTGTGGCAGTTTTGTTTGGAGATGATGTCATAGAAAGCAAAAAGCCTGTTTTGGCCCAAATGATTGAGGTTTTCAAAAAGTACAAAAAACCAGTAATTGGTCTGTGTCGCGTTGAAAAAGAAAAAATTCCAAATTATGGAATTGTGGCCGGAAAAGAAATTGAAAAGAGGGTTTTCAAAATTGAAAAAATAATTGAAAAGCCGAAAATTGAGCAAGCTCCTTCGAATTTGGCAATCGTTGGAAGATACATTTTAACTCCAGAAGTTTTTGATTATTTGGAAAAAACAAAACCTGGAAAAACTGGAGAAATTCATTTGTCAGAAACTTTTCAAAAAATGATTGAAGACAAAAAAGAGATTTTTGGATATGAATTTGAAGGAAAATGGTTAGAGTGCGGAAACAAAATTTCCTATTTGAAATCTTTAATTTATTTGGCAAAGGGGCATCCAAAATTTGGAAAAGAAATAAATGAATTTTTAAAAAACCTCTAAATTCCTGAAAAAACTGATTGAGGTTAAATCTCAAACCAGTCAATTGAAATTCCTTTCGGAAGGAATGACAGCGAAACGATCGCGAAGCGAAAGCGAAGTGCGAGTGAAGCGCCTAGGCCGCGCGAGGCGACTATGCGGACGTGGTGGAATTGGTAGACACGGCAGCTTCAGGAGCTGCTGGGGATTTTCCCCTTGTGGGTTCGACTCCCACCGTCCGCACAAAATCTTTCAATGCTCAAACAAAACTTTCCTCTAACAATAATTCCATTGGGAGGTTTGGGAGAAGTTGGAAGGAATATGATGCTTTTGGAAACAAAAGAAGGAATTTTGATATTGGATATGGGATTTCGCCTTCCCGAAGAGGATATGCCAGGAATAGATTATATCATTCCGAACGTTGAATATTTAAAGGATAAAAAAGAGAAAATTTTGGGAGTGGTTTTTACCCACGGCCACTACGATCACATTGGAGCTATCCCCTATTTGCTAGAAAAAATCTGGAAGCCGGATCTTAAATTTTTTGCCTCTCCCCTAACCCGGGCAATGATTTTAAAAAGACAAGAAGATTTTCCAGACCAACCAAAATTGAAAATAGTTGAGGTAAAAGATGGGCAAAAAATAAAAATTGGGCCTTTTGAAATTGAGTTTGTAAAACTAAATCACAACATTCCAGACAACTTTGGTTTATTCATTAAAACTCCAATTGGCAACATTTTCCACACTTCAGATTTTAAATTTGATAAAAATCCTGTTTTTGATTTGCCAACAAATTTTGAAAGATTGAAAGAAATTTCAAAAAGAAAAATTTTGCTTTTAATGTCAGATTCGACCGATGCCGAAGAGGAAGGCCATTCTTTATCAGAAAAGGAAATTTTTGAAAATTTGGAAAAAATTATTAAAGAGGCAAAGGGAAGGGTGATTGCGGCAACTTTTGCTTCTTTGATAAACAGAATTCAGCAAATCATCACAATCTCTGAAAAATACAACAGGAAAGTTTTGGTTGAGGGATATTCAATGAAAATGAACGTTGAGGTGGCAAGGGCAATGGGATACATTCGAGCAAAAAAAGGAACTTTCATTTCAAAAAAAGATTTAGAAAAATATCCAGATTCTCAAGTTACAATTTTGTGCACTGGAGCCCAAGGGGAGGCTGAAGCAGTTTTAATGAGAATGGCAAACAAAGAGCACAAATATTTGAAATTGAAACCAGGAGACACAGTCATTTTCTCTTCTTCTGTCATTCCCGGAAACGAAAGGACGGTTCAGATAATGAAAGATGAAATTTTAAGACAAGGAGCAAAAATTTTCCACTACAAAATGATGGACATTCATGCCGGAGGTCATGCAAAAAAAGAAGAATTAAAAAAGATGATAAAGATAATGAAACCAAGATTTTTCATGCCAATTCATGGACAATATTCAATGTTGGTTGCGCACGCAGAGTTGGCAGAGGAAATGGGAATTGGAAAAGAAAGAATAATTTTGGTGGAAAATGGAGATAAAGTTTTTTTGGGAAAGAAAAAATTTTTAATAGAAAAAAAGAAAGTTCCGGCAAACTATGTGATGGTTGATGGGTTGGGAATTGGCGATGTGGGAGAAGTTGTCTTGAGAGATAGGAAAATGCTGGCAAAAGATGGAATGTTTGTGATAGTCGTTGTGGTTGACAGACAAACTGGGAGGGTAACAAAATCCCCTGATATAATTTCAAGAGGGTTTGTTTATTTGAGAGAGTCAAAGGAACTTTTGCGGGAAGTGAGAAAAAAAGTTGTGGGAATAGTCAATTCGGCAATCGGAAGAGGGGGAGCTGTCAATTGGGTTTTTGTCAAAGATGAAATTAAAAACAAAATTGGCCAATTTTTGTTTGAAAAAACTCAAAGAAGACCGATGGTTTTACCAGTGGTGATTGAGGTGTAGTTTTAATGGTTTCCTTTCAATTCTAAATGATTCAGAGAAATAAAAAAGGAGGAAGGGGCACTCATAACCCTTTCCTCCTTTTTACCTGGGGGTCAGGGATGGCTTTGTAGCACGTCGATTAAGTTTTTGATTTTATTGCCTAGATCGCAAAGGGTGAATTTTAGGTACCAAGTGCCGAAGATGAAGCAGAGCACAATTATGAGAAGAAGAAGCGCGCATCCGACCAAGAAAATCACACATCCTGCCCCCTCATCAGGGTAGTATTTGTCTCCCATCTCTCACCTCCTCAAGGAAGTTATGCTACCTCAATTATAGCAAAATCTTAAAATTTTGTCAATAAGGGTTTAGAATTTTTAGTATAGATTTTTTTTGAAAATTTTGGTATATCTCATAGAATGAGGGTTTTTTCAGGAATTAGGCCAACTGGAGAATTGCATATTGGAAATTATTTGGCAGCAATAAAGCAGTGGTTAGAACTTCAAGAAAAAGAAGAATGCTTTTTTTGCATTGTAGATTATCATGCAATCACTACTCCTTTTGACCCAAAGAAAATGAAAGAGAGAATTTTTGAAACTCTAATTTGCTATTTGGCAGCAGGGATTGACCCTGAAAAATCGACAATCTTTGTTCAATCTCAAATAAAAGAACACACGGAACTTGCTTGGATTTTGGGAACGATTTGTCCCCTCGGAGATCTAAAAAGAATGACCCAGTTTAAGGAAAAAGCAAAAAAGCATCCCCAATACGTTAACGCCGGGCTTTTGAACTATCCCCTTTTGATGGCTGCAGATATTTTGCTTTACAAAACAGATTTGGTGCCGGTTGGAAAAGATCAAGTACAGCACGTTGAATTGACCAGAGAATTAGCCAGAAGGTTCAATAAAATGTTTGGTCCTGTTTTTAAAGAGCCTCAAGTTTTGCTCTCAAAAGAAACTCAAAAGATAATGTCTTTGCAAGACCCTAAAAAGAAAATGTCAAAGACAGATGATGAAAAGAGTTGTATTTTGCTTTTTGATGAGCCAGAAGATATTGAAAAAAAGATAATGGCTGCAGTGACAGATCCAGGAAAAGAAATAAAATTTGATCGAAAAAGAAAGCCTGGAATTTCAAACCTTTTGGTAATTTT
>CAZQIO010000014.1:0-12987 GCA_964593405.1 uncultured Candidatus Saccharibacteria bacterium
TGACTTTAACTCCTTTTACTGGATTTTTGGGTGAAAATTTAATTTGAGGAATGGGCGGTTGGTTTTCGATTGTAGGAATCGATTCGATGAAATCTTCAGCAGTATCAGTGTCTTTTTCTGGCGGAGATCTCAAAAGTGATTTACCGGTAGGTACATCTGGACAAGAAGGATTAAAAATTGATTTATCATCTCCGTAACTCATCGCATCGACAAGATAGCCATTTTTATCTTTTAAGAGTACTCTATCTCCCTCATCATGGAGGCCATTTCCAATTCTTTTATCTTCTAAAACTATTTTCACCATTTCGTTTGGGATTTTCCAATAATTCCAGGTTGAACTTGTAGCAGAAATAATTGCAAATCCACCGGGAGGAATTTCTCCTTGAAGAATTTCATCACAACTAGTGTTGTCGCAAATTTGCCAACCTGAAATGTCACTCGTGGCATTTTCTAAATTGTGAATTATCACCCATTCATTATCCCCTTCTTTACCTTTATCTTTTGCCACATCATAATAAACTTCGGAAATTAAAACAGAGAGTATTGTTTTTTGGAAAGCAAATTCAAATGGTTTTTCTAAATTGAAATGAAAATAACTATCGGCTTGGTTGATGAAGGCGAAATTAAAAAAATTTTTGGCATCGCTTGAATCCAAGATATCTTCCGGAGCTGGAACAAATTCAAAATTGGAAAAGTTATCGGCTTGGTTGACAAAAGCGAAATTGAAAGAATTTTCAGACAGAGCATCTGAAGAATCTAAGGCCGATGATGGAGGAGAATTTAAATTTATATCCAAAGTGCTATCAGGGCCTGGGATTTCTTGGGCAATTGCAAAAGAAGTTTTCAAAGTAAACAAAAACGCTATAAAAATGAATTTTTTAAAAAAGCGTTTCATAATAGTCCAAATGACTATTTGTATACCAACACTATTCCTATTATTGAACTTGGGTATTGATGGCAAGATGAGCTGAATTGAGCACTGATCACATTGCCTGGACTACCTTCCCCACTTTGAAATTCATTGGGGTCAAAATCTCCGGAAAAATATGATGTACTTGAATTACATTTTTCCATTTCCAAAATTTTCTTTCCATTAAGACTCAATGACAATTGATGTCCGGTAGTGGAAATTTTGTAAGATGCTTCGTAAACTTTACCAGGAACAGAAATAAGAAAAGTCGGTCTTCCGCATCTAAATCCCGAAAGACAATTAGCAATGATTGTCATTTTATTTGCCTCCGGAAATTCAAAATCGTAATACTTAATTTCGTTTAATGAACAATCCAATTGGGCATTCTGGCAAACTACCCTTATCGCAGTTTCAAGGACAGTTCCACTAACTACTGGATGATAATTACTCGTGTAAAACTGGACAATTTCAGCCATTTTTTCATTTCTTAGGTAATAGGCGACAATCCAGCCATCCATGCCAATATAAATGTGGGGATAAGTGACTCCAAGACCTTCTGGAGAAGGCGAAATTCTCATTATTCCAATTAAATAACTTTTCCCTTGTTTCTCTATTTTTTCGAAAGGAACTTTTGAGAGTTTTTCTGGAGTAATATCTTTAACTTGAAGATAGGCTGCGATTCCGGCTTCATTCACAGGAAAGGTTGTCGAGGTGCTCTCTTGGGCTTTGATTGGCTTTACAAAAATAAAAGTCAGTGCTCCTATTCCAAAAATTGCCAGAAAAATTCCCAAAATTAATTTTCCCTTTACCATAGAATTTTAAAAATTTTATTTCGACCTTTTAAAAATGGAGGTTTTTCAAGTTGAATTGAATTTTTTTCTTCTAACTTTGTTTTTGGAAAAAATTTTACCTTTGTAGTTTTTAATCCGAAAAACAAACCGATTAAAAATAAAATAAAAATGATCAAGGTTAAAAAGTATTTTTTCTTGGCCATTTTATTTTTATTTTACCAATACTAAAAATGAAAAGCCACCTTCTTTATCCATAATGAACCTAAAAAGTTAATAATTACTTGCTATTTTGACGATCGTCGAAATATCACGTTAATTTGAAAATTTTCTTTAGCCAGTCGTCTTTGCCAATGTTTTCGGCAACGATTAATCTCATTTCTTTTTCGCTCAGACCAAAAAATTCCCTCAAAAGTTCAATTTCATCGCGGCAATCGAAGGGATGAATCCAAACGCTTTTTTGTAATCGATAAAAACCCAATTCCTTTAATTTCCCTCGAAAGGCATCGCGGTAAATTCTCTTTAATTGGGAAATATCAAAAATGACTATTCGCCATTTTCCGTCCCATTTCTTTGGTCTTTTTATTTTCAAAGCATCGATTTGGAGCCAACCAGCTTTCTTTTTCCCTTTTTCTGTTAGAGAAATGTAAATTTGATGTTTTTTCTTTTCCATTTTAACGCAGCCTGATTTTAACAATCGATAAAATGCATCGTAAACTTTTTTGGGTTTGTGTTTTTGCCAGCGTTTAATGCTCTTTATTAAATTCACCCCAAAATAAGGTGAAGTAGCGGAAATAGCAACAACGCCAGCCACCATTAACCAGTAGAGGATATCTTTCACAATTTCAGATTTTGGTTTCCGGAAATAATACTTGTATTTGCTCATTATTTTAATTTACGCGATAATTCGACGATCGTCAAATTATGGAGTAAAGAGTAAAATTTTGTAAAAAAGTGTTAGAGGCCAGAGAAGGATTTGATTTTTGAGTTGGGAAGGGCTATTACTTTTCCGTCTTTTTCGATTTGGCAAAGGCCGACCAAGTTTCCTTCAATGTCAAAGAGGGGAGAGCCTGCTAAATTTTGTTCTTCTCTCATATTTGTCTCAATTTTTTCTTCGTTAAAATTTTTGACAATGCCTTCGTTAACAATAGTCTCAATCTTTCCTCCTCTCAAAACTTTTCCAACTAAAAAAACTCTTTCTCCAAGTTTTAGTTTTTCCAAATTTAAAAAACCGACAGGTTTTAAATTTCTCTTTTCAACTTTAATTAAGGCCAAATTTTGGTTTTTGTCTCTTTTTAAAATTTGAAAATTTACTATTTCTCCCTCAACAAAAAAAGAAAAACTGGCTCCTTGAGGAACCAAATCTGACAAAGTTACGATAATGCCGTCTGAAGTTAAAATAAGGCCTGAGCCTTCCAAAATTTTCCCATCTTTTGTTTTTGTCCTGAGCAAAATCACCGCTCTTTCGACTCTTTCTATTGCCTCTTTTAAAGCAACGTTTTCTTGAATTTTGATCTCTTTTCTTTCTGTAACATAAATTGGGGTTTGCTCTAACCTGTATTTTAAAAAAAGTGGCCTTTCAACGAGCAGAGGCCACAAAATTTGAGAGCCAAAGATTCCGCCAATAATTCCTAAAATAAAAAGACCGAAAATTTTCAAAGCATTTTTAAGCATAAAGCTTTTAAACCAAAGCTTTCTCTTTCTTTGCTTTTTTCAGGTGGCGGGGAGTTTTGAAAACAATTTTTCCGTTCTCAACATCTATTACAACACTCTCTCCCTCTCTGACCTCTCCAGCAACAATTTTTAAAGCCAAAGGATCTAAAACTTCTTTTTGAATTACCCTCTTTAACGGCCTTGCTCCCAAATTTGGATCAAATCCCTTTTCTGCCAAATAATCCCTTGCTTTTTGAGTAATTTCAACTTTTATTTGCTTTTGCAAAAGTCTCTTTTTTACTTTTTCCAGTTCCAAGTCGGCAATTTTTTTCATTTCCTCTTTTCCTAAATAATTGAAAATTATGATTTCATCGATTCTGTTTAAAAATTCTGGCCTGAAATGCTCCCTCAAAGCTGCCATCACTTTCTCTCTCAGAGCTTCCATTTTTGTCTTTTTCTCTTCGTTGGCAACAAAACCAAGGGGAGCTTCCTTTGCGATAATGTCAGTTCCGACGTTTGAAGTCATAATTAAAATTGCATTCTTGAAAGAAGCAACCCTCCCTTTGGCATCGGTTAGCCTTCCATCTTCTAAAATTTGCAAAAGTATGTTGAAAACTCTTGGATGGGCTTTTTCGATCTCATCTAACAAAACGACAGAATAAGGCCTTCTCCTGATTTTCTCTGTCAACTGCCCCCCTTCTTCATAGCCAACATAACCTGGAGGGCTGCCTATCATTTTTGCCACAGAGTGTTCTTCCATGTACTCTGACATGTCCAACCTTATCATTGCGTTTTCATCGTTGAACAAAAATTCTGCCAGGGCTTTTGCCGTTTCTGTTTTTCCAACCCCAGTCGGTCCCAA
Organism: uncultured Candidatus Saccharibacteria bacterium; assembly: GCA_964593405.1. Lineage (GTDB taxonomy): Bacteria > Patescibacteriota > Minisyncoccia > Minisyncoccales > GBS-2 > CAZQIO01. The sequence continues at coordinate 4,214 of CAZQIO010000014.1, forward strand.
AAAGAGGAAAGAACCTAAAGGTCTTTTTTCCTCTGAAATTCCTGCCCTGGCCCTTCTGATTGCGTTGGCAATGGCTTTTATTGCTTCCTCTTGGTCAACAATTCTTTTGTGCAATTCCTCTTCCATTCTCTCTAATTTTTTTGCTTCTTCTTCCAAAAGTTTTGTTACTGGAATTCCTGTCCATCTTGAAACAACTTTTGCCACTTCTTCTGGACCAACTTCCATTTTCAATAGAGGTTTTTCTTTTTGAATTTTAGTTAACTTTTTCTCTGCCAAAGAAAGTTCTTTTTGCAATTGGGGAATTTTCCCATATCTTATTTCTGCTACTTTTTGCAAATTTCCCCTGGCTGTTTCTTTATCTGCTTCCAACTTTAAGTCATCGATTTCTCTTTTTAAGCTTTTAATTTTTTCGATTAATTCTTTTTCGGTTTTAAATTTGCCTTCAAGTTCCGTTTCTTTTTCTTTGAGATTGGCCAATTTGCTCAAAATTGCCTTTTGCCTTTCTTGAGATCCTTTTTCTTTTTTCAGAGCTTCTAATTCGATTTCTAATTTCTTAATTTCCTCTTTAACTTTTGATAACTCCTCTGGCTCAGATTCAATTTCTAATCTTAAAGAAGACATTGCTTCGTCCATCAAATCTACGGCTTTGTCTGGCAAAAATCTGTCTGTGATGTACCTTGCGGCTAATTGTGCGCAGGCAACCAAAGCATCGTCTGTAATTTTTACTCCGTGGTGCAATTCATACTTTTCTTTAATTCCCCTTAAAATTGCGATTGTATCTTCTATCGATGGCTCTGCAACAAAAACAGGTTGAAACCTCCTTTCTAGGGCAGGGTCTCTTTCAATGTATTTTTGATAATCTTTTAGAGTTGTTGCCCCAATGCATCTTAGTTCTCCCCTGGCCAAGGCCGGCTTTAGCAAATTTGAAGCATCGACTGCTCCTTCTGCTGCTCCTGCACCAACTAAAGTGTGAAGTTCATCAATGAAAAGCAAATATCTTCCGCCGGCTCTTTTTATTTCTCTCAAGACTGCCTTTATTCTCTCTTCAAATTCTCCTCTGTATTTTGTCCCAGCAATCAAAGCCCCCAAATCCAAAGAAATTAACTCTTTTCCTTTCAAACTCTCTGGAACTTCTCCTTTGACAATTTTTTGGGCCAAGCCCTCAACAATGGCCGTTTTTCCAACTCCTGCTTCCCCAATCAAAACCGGATTGTTTTTCTTTCTTCGAGATAGTATTTCCATTACCCTTTTTATTTCATTTTCCCTCCCAATTACCGGATCTAGTTTTCCCTGCCTAGCTAGAGTTGTCAAATTGATAGCATACTTTTCGATCACTTGATATTTTGATTCAGGTTCAGGGTCTGTAATTTTTTGTCCTCCTCTGACTTTCATTAACTCCTTGTAGAAAGTTTCGTAATCTAACTTTCCAAATTCCAAAGAAGAAACTTCCCCAGGCTGCAAAAAGGTAGCCTGTTCTAAAACCTCTCTTGCCTTTGTGTCAACTGACAAGAGAGCCAAAAACAAATGTTCAACCGAAATGAATTCGTCTCCCATTTTCCTCATTTCCTGCCTTGCCACTTCCAAAACCCTTGCCATGTCTTGGGTCAAATAATATTGACCAAAGCCATGGGGAGAGAAAATTGAAGGAATTCTTTCTAAATAATACCTTGTCTTTCTTTTTAAACCATCAATATCAACGCCAATTCTTTCTAGAACAATCAAAACTGTGCTTTGTTCTTGATTCAAGAGAGAATAAAGCAAATGCAGAGCATCGACTTGTTGCTGTCCCAATTCCCTGGCCAAATCTTGAGCTGCCAAAATTGCCTCTTGGGCTTTGTGAGTGAATTGGCCGTTCATTAATTTAATTTTAGAGATTTTCTAAAATAAAATCAATCTTCGGTTCTTTCTCCGAGTATTACTTCAAAAATTTTTTCTTGGCCATTTCTTAAAACCTTCAAGGTGACTTTATCTCCCGGGTTGTATTTCATTATAATCTTTGCCAAACTATTTTCGGTTGTTATTTTTTCGCCATTGAATTCCAAAATTATGTCTCCCTCTCTCAAACCTGCCTTTTCTGCGCTAGAGCCTGGAAAAATTGCAGGTTCTCCCCCCTCTCCTTTCACTATCCAGGCACCATAATTTACTGGTAAGTTTTTTTCTTTTTGAATTTGATCTGTAATTATTACGTATCTTACTCCCAAAAAAGGAAAGGAAATTTTCCCTTTTGTTTTGAATTGTTCAATGTCTCTTTTTGCCTGATTGATCGGAATTGCAAAGCCAATGTTTTCTGCTCCAACTGCCGTGGCAAAATTTACCCCAATTACTTCTCCTTTCAAATTCAAAAGGGGTCCTCCTGAATTTCCTCGATTGATTGCAGCATCAGTTTGAATTACATCTTCTAGGGTTTCGATTACTCCCCCACCAGAGGCTGTCACTTTTCTTCCAAGACCAGAAATTACTCCGACAGAAACGGTATTTCTAAATTCTCCAAGGGCATTACCAATAGCAATCACAGTTTGGCCAATTTGGAGTTTATCTGAATCTCCCAGCTTTAAAGTTGGAAAGGGTCCTCCCTCGACTTTCAAGATTGCCAAATCTCTTATTGTGTCTCTTGCTAAAACTTTTGCTGGGTATTTTTTTCCATCGTTTGTCAAAACTGTATAATCTGCACTTTTATCTGAAACAACGTGGGCGTTAGTCAAAAGTATTCCGTCTTCTGAGACAAAAAAGGCAGTTCCTCCACCAATTTCTTGCTTTTCGTATCCTTCCTCTTTCCACTTTGGAATTTTAAATTCAAAGGGAATTCCAAAAAATTCTTCAAATTCTTTGAATGGCTCTTCAAAATAGAGTTTTAGTTTTGGAATATCTTTTGTGATGATAACAGAAACTACTGCAGGCGATGCTTCTTTTACAACTTTAATTATTGCCTCTTCTTGGGAAGTTTGAGGGATATAAATTGGCTCTTTTTCGATTATTTTTTCTTTCTCTACTCTCTCTGGCAATTGAAAGTGAAGTTTTTCAAAAAAACTTTTAATTTGTGAATAATAGTAAGTTTGAGCTAAAAATCCGCCAAAAAGGCCTGCCAAAAATGCCAAAAAAACAAAAAAGAAAAAAGAAAAGTTTTTCTTTTTTTTGGGAGCTTTTAGTTTTGGAAAATCCATTTGAAATTTTGGCGGAGAAAGTTTTTCCATCTCTTTAATTTTATTTTTTTCTTTGTTGTTTTTCAAATCGTTGAATCTGTATTGAAAAATCTCTTTTTTTATTGGGCCAAAAAAAAGCATATAAATTCCTGCCAAAATATATTTTGTGTAAGTTTTCAATCTTCCATCTATTTCAAACCTCCTTGTTGAAGTTAAAACAGGTTCTGTTTCGATAAATCCAAACTTTGAAACTTTGGCTGCCCTCCTGGCAAAATCATGGTCTTCGCCAATTTTGATTTCTTCGTCAAATCCACCAATTTTTTCAAAAACTTCCCTTCTGACCAAAATCGAATTTGTCGCATGGGGCAAAAAATTTTGAGAAATTTTTGTCCATTTGTTGTACAAAAAATAACAAACTTTATCAAACCAATTTCCGGCAGGATAAATGGGGAAAGAGGCCACTCCCAAATTTCTTTTTTCAAACTCAAAAATTAATTTTTTCAAAAATCCAGGAGGCAAATAAATGTTGTCGGCATCCATAAATAAAAGCAAATTACCTTTTGCAATTTTTGCTCCTTCATTTCTCCCTCTAGCTGGCAAGCCCCCTTTAGTAACAATACAACCAAAACTCTTTGCTATTTCAACCGTTTTGTCTGAAGATCCTGCATCGGCAACGATTATTTCATAATCTGAAAAATCTTGTTTTTTAATTTGCTCTAGCAAAATTGGCAAATATTTTTCTTCATTCAACGTTGGAATGATTATCGAAAGCATACTTTCTTTTAAACCTTTCCAATATTTTTGGCAAGTTAATTGATGTTTTTTTGACAATCGTGAAAAAACAAAATCGAATTTGGTTTGGCATTAAAAATTTTATCTGAAATCTTCTTCGCCAATCTCCAGAATCAATATTCCAAAGAATTATTTTATAGCCATTTTTAAAAGATAATTTTTAAGCCAGAGGGTTAAAATTCCCCAAGGAGGGCGAAAAAATCTTTTTTTAAATTTTTGGAAATTTTTGACAATTTTTCCAACAACAAAGAAAGTGCTTTTGCTCCAAAAATTTTTAAAGCCTTCAAAATGGAAAGGGTATATTCATTTGGTCCATCGTCGAATGTTAAATAAATTTTTTTCATTTTTAAACTTTGTTTTCATTTCCCTTTCAAAATAAATTGCCTTTTTGAATTCTTTGTTTATCAAATTTTTAGCGACGGCAATTTTCGGGTTGATCAAATGGAAAAATGAAACTAAAAAAATTAAAATTATGAAAAAAGAAAGGTTTGAAATCAAAGAAGGTTTTTCTTTTCTCTGTGAAGGAAAAAATTGGAATTTGTCAAATTTTTTAAAGAGCCAGCGATAAATAGTGGTTGGAAGGTAATTTAAAATTCCAAAAATTAAACCATGCCTGAATCTTCTTCCCGAGGTTTTTACTTTAAAATTTAGGTCAACTTTCACTTTCCCATTTTTCCTCAACCTAAAAGAGATTTCAACATCTTCATTTAATTTCAAATTTGTATTAAATCCTCCAATTTTTAAAAATGCCTCTTTTTTAATTGCCATGTTGCAACCCATTAAATTCCAACCGCCAGAGAAAAATTTATCTAAAATTAAAAATGGTTTTAATAAAAATTTGCTTGCCAATCTTGCTGAAATTGGGCCAGAATAAAACTCACAGGAACCGCCAAAGGCAACCAAATCTTTATCTTTTTTGAATTCTTCAAAAATTTTAGAAAGCCAATTTTTCGGCAAAATTGTATCAGCATCAGTAGAGGCAATAATTTCCCCTTTTGCTTTTAAAAATCCTTTTTGCCTGGCAAAGGCCACTCCCTGATTTTTTTCAAACAAAACAATGGCTCCAAATTTTTTTGCAACCTCAACCGTTCTATCGGTTGAATTGTTGTCAACAACAATTATTTCAAAATCATCAAAATCTTGATTTTTCAAACTTTCTAAGCATTTTGCTAAAAACTTTTCTTCGTTGAAAGCTGGAATAACCACTGAGATTTTTGGTTTTTTCCTCATGTTATTAAAATATCTTTTTTGCCTCTTGCCAAATTTCTGGATTTCCTTGTTTTTCTTTCATCCAATACCACCATTCTCCTCCCCAAAAATAAAATGTATCCAAACCTGTTTTTTTAGCAAATTCAACATTTCTTTTGAACTGCTCAAAATCCATTGTAATTTTTTGTTCTTCCAAAGAACAATTGTAAATTAAGTTTTTGCACCAAGGTTCAGCCTGCAATTCTCCAACGATCACTCTTTTTCCAAAAATTTTTTCAATCAGTTTTGCCTTTCTCCAATAATAAACTGGAGGGAAAGGATAGGAAATGTATCTTTTAATTTCTTTGAAATAAACTTTTCGATGCAAAGTGGTGCTGACAATGTCTCCAAATTTTGCTGCTTCAAACCAAAAAGAAAACTCTCCAGAATCTGCAAAAATTATTGGCCTTTTGTCCAAAGTTTTTACCAATTCAATTTCTTTTTTAACAAAACTTTTTTCAATTTTTGGACACTTACCAAATGGGAAAAAGGGTTCGTTCTCTATTTGCCAGGCAAAAATTGATTTTGAATTTTTGTAGCGATTGACAATTTCTTTTAAATAAGTTAGTAAAAAATTTTGACACTCAAAATTTAAACTTTGGCACTTTGCCCATTTTGGGGAATGGCATTCTGGCCATCTTCCAGTTTTCAAACCTACAACTAAAATCACATTAACATTTCTCTTTTCTGCTTCCTTTATTTGCCAATCTAAATCTTCAAAGTTAAATTTTCCCATTTCAGGCTCTATCAAATCCCAATGGACAATTATTTTTAAATTTTTTGTTTTCAAATCATCCAAAATTGCCAAAAAAGTTTCTTTCCAATCCAAGCCTAAAAGTTGGCTGTGCTTTTGAGAAAAAACAACTCCCCACTGAATCTCATTTGCTTTTTTTGTTTTTCCAACAAAAAAATAGCCAAAAAACAAAAAAAGCAAAATTAAAATTGAACCAAAAATTACTCTTTTTCTCTGCATAAAATTTTTAAGATTTTAAAAGTGCCAAGTTTTTCCCCTTCAACAAATGCCTCCATTGCTGCTTCTGCCAAGTATCCTTTTTCTATTAAATCGAAAAGCCATTGATCAACATAATTTGGATTTCTTTGCAAAACTCCAAAACCAGATTTCAAAAGCCACTTCATGTTGAATTCTTCTTGAGAGCCAATCGGAGGAGAAATAATTATTGGAATTCCCAAAGCAGAGTAAAAAGAAAGTTCAGAAGGTTTTGTCCATAAAATATCGGTTTTCCTTAAAGCTAAATTAAATTTCTCAAAATATTTATCAATTTCTTTTTCAAATAAAATCTCAACGCTCTTTCCTAAAAATTCTTTCAAACCCAACCATCCAACCCATCTTAAAAAATAATCTCTGACCCACTCTTTAATTCCGGCAGATAAAATAACCTTGAGTTTTCCTTCTCTAATTTTTTTGTGAAGTTTTGACAAAATTTTTGTTCCAATTTCTTTTTGGGCTCCTGCTCCTCCAACAGAAAACAAAATGGTTAAGGGATGGTCTGGCCTTTCAGGGGGTTTTCCCAAATGGTGCTCTATCAATTCTCTGTATTTTTCAAAGTAAATAAAATTTGGGTCCAAATTCAAAAGACGATATTTTAAATCTTCTTTCAAAATTTCCATTTTTTCTGTTCCGATGTTTTCAATTGGCAAAGGGTATCCTGTCAAAAAAATGTTTTCTGGCTTTATTCCATAAAGTTTCAACCTTTCTAAAACTCTTTCTGTGGGAACAAAATATTTGATTTTTGATTCTTTTGGGTTCAATGGAGCCCAACTCCTAGAAACGTCAGCATCGCAAACTATGCAAAAAATTTCTCCTTCGTAACCAAAAAAATCAGCCATAAAAGCTGGAATAAAGAAGGTGGAAACTAATGGAATTTTTGAGTCTTTTTCTTTCAAGGTTTGAATTAAATTTCTTCCCCAGCCAGCCTTAAAAAGTGAATAAATTCTTTTTAAAACAAGGTTTGGTTTTGTGAATTTTCTTTTTGGATAAAACTCTGAAATTTTCTGAAAAGAATCAAAAATTGAAAAAGCCAGATTGCCAATAATTGGAATTCTTTTAAAGCGTGAAATAGCTTCATAAAAATTTCTTGTCGATTCCCAAATGGCCTTGTCTTTTTTTGGAATTCCAGAATAATCGTTGGCATTGATTTTTTCTTTAGCAAAAGAGGACAAGGGAAAAGCTGTTCTTTGATGGCCATAACCCATGTTGACTGTAACTAACCAAAACTTTTCCATACTACTTTTATTATCCTAAAAACTTCAACCTTTGTCTTTCTCTCCATTGCCAGGTAAAAATTGCCAAAATTGAGTAAAAAAACAAAAGCCAAAAGACGGAAATTTTGAAAGAAAAACGAGAGGGATAAAGTTTAGAAAAAAAATCTATGCTCTGGCACAAAAGGGTCAAAATTAAATAAACTGGTAAAGAGAAAACCCAGCCTATTGGCCAAGAAATCATTGCTAAAATTCCAAAAAACAAAAACAAAACTGTTAAATGTGGCAAAAGAGGAACGATGATTAAATTGGTCAATGGAGAGAGGAGAGAAAAATTGCCAAAATTGTAAAGCAAAAGGGGGAAGGTGAAAATCTGGGCAGAAAAGGTTGTGGCCAAAGTATCTCTCAGGGGGTAAATTTTTGGGTTTGGAATTTTTTTGAAAAGGTTTTGAAAAAAATCTTTCCAAAAAATTAAACCCAAAACTGCCAAAAATGAAAGTTGAAAGCCAACATCCGCTATTAAAATTAAAGGATTTTGGAAAATCATTGCGGTGGCGGCAAAGAGAAGCGGTCTTGTGCCGAAAGAATATCTTCCAAAAAGTTGAGCAATTAAAGCTAAACAACCCATTATCGCTGCCCTCACAGCAGAACTTGGGGCTCCAATCATTAGAACATAAAGAAAAATCAAAAAGAGAGAAAGGAAAATCGCCTGTTGTCTCCAAAGGGAAAAAGCTAAAGCAAAATTTAAAACTAGCTGAAACAAAATTGTAATGTTCATGCCAGAGGCGGCAACAATGTGTCTTGTTCCGGTTAAATTAAGTTTTTCTTTCCATTCTTTTGAAATTTTTGTGTCTTGGCCAAAAATCAGGGCCTCCAAAATCCAAACTTGAGGAGAAGGCAAAAACTCTTCAACTTTCTCTTTGAATTTTTCTCTAAAATTCAAAAGAATTTTTTTGAGAAAATTTCCAAAACCTTCGCCAACTTTTTCTATTTTTGGAAAATCAAATTCAGCTAACACTTTCTTTTCAAGAAGGTAATTTTTGTAATAATAATTAGCGGAAGAATTAATTTCAGTTATTTTGCCAGCAATTTTCAGTTTGTCTCCGTATTTGTATTGAGGGTATTTTAAGGTTTTAACTAAAACCTTTTTGTCTTCTTTTTCCAATCTAACCACGAGTTGACAGGTTTTTTCTTGGCATTCTGGAATTTCATCGACAAAACCAAAAATTTCAATTTCTTTTTCTCTTAAAAGTTGTTTTTTTGAATTTTCTATTTGAGAGAGGAATTTTTGGCTGCGGAAGGTTCCGAGCAAAAAAGAAAGAACAAAAATTAAAAAAAGAAAACTTTTTGGTCCAAAAATAAAAAGAGAAGGGG
>CAZQIO010000015.1:0-12982 GCA_964593405.1 uncultured Candidatus Saccharibacteria bacterium
CTCAATGCTTCTAAAATGTTAAGAAGATTTTGATGCCCTTCTTTTCCAATTCTTTTTCTATACGTTGAGCCAAAATTTTTTGAAATTCTGACCTTTAAGAATTTAGAGTTTTAAAATCTCAACTTCTTTCAATGTTTGGCTAATTAATTTCTTCAAATTTAATTTCTTTTCCATTTTCTCTATTTCTTTTAAATTTCCTTTGGCGCTGGCATGTTTTGGCACAAATAAAGTGCAACAATCTTCTTGAGGTTTGATGGAAATTTGATAAGTCCCAATTTTTTGTGCCAGTTTTATAATCTCTTCTTTGTCCATACCAATTAAAGGTCTTAAAACTGGAATTGAGACTGCTTTCTCAATGATTTCAATGTTTGGCAAAGTTTGAGAAGAAACCTGGCCTAAACTTTCTCCGGTCACTATCGCATAACAATTTTCTTTTTTAGCTATTTTTTGAGCAATTTTTAGCATTATTCTTCGGTAAAGCAAAATTCTATATTTTGGTAAAGTTTTTGTTCTAATTTCCATTTGGATTTTCGAAAAAGGAACTAAATTAATTTTTAGTTTTGGTTGATAATTCAAAAAAACTTTTGCTAACTCTTTTACTTTTTCAATCGAAACTCTTGAAACCAAGGGGAAAGAATGAAAATGTAACCAGACATTTTCGGCTCCCCTTTTTGCCATTAAAAAAGAAGCAACAGGAGAATCGATCCCACCTGAAATTAAGGTTAAAACTTTCCCCCCTACTCCCACGGGTAATCCTCCAGCTCCTTTTTTCTTTCTGAAATACAAATACCAGCCCTCCTTTCTAGCCTCGACAAAGATTTCTCTTTTTGGTTTTTCAAGATCAACTTTTCTTTTAATTCCTTTGGCAATTTCTTCGATTATCTTTTGAGTACTTTGTTGTATTTGGCTGCTCTTTTTTAATCTTAAAGCGAAGGTTTCGTTTTCTTTTATCCAATCTTGATAATGTTTTTCCACAAAATCACAAATTTCTTTCAAATTTGCTTTTTCAAAAAACAAACTTTCAGCAAACCAAGAAATTCCGAAAATATTGTTGATTATTCTCGCTGCTGTTTTTGGCTGAGAAACTTCAACAAAAATCCTTTCTCTAAAAGGATAAACTTTAAAATCAAAATTTTCTTTTTTGAGAAAAAAGAAAATGTTTTGGAGCAACTTCCTTTTGAAAATCTTTTGAACGCTTGGCGATTTTAAAAACAATTCTCCAAAGGCAATTAAAATTCCTCTTTTCATAAATAAAAAGCAATGGTACAGTAGCCGACAACTTGAAATTTTTCGCCAAAAGGTGTGTCGCCAGAATTTTGGTATTTTAAAAGTTTGGCTTTGGCTTTTAAATTTTTTGCAATTTCTAAAATTGTTTTTATTGAATCTTGGGCGCAGGCAAAAGTGTCAACACCAGGATATTTTCTTTCTAATTGTTCGATTTTTTGGGCAAATTTTTCAGGGTCACAAGTTAAAATTGCTTCAATTGTCTCCAAATCTACTTTTTGAGCGATCTCATAAGGTGGATAATGAGAAAGATCAGAAGAGGCAACAATCAAAACTTTCTTTCCTTTTGTGACCTCCAAGATTGCCTTTGCCAAATTTTTCCAATCTTTATTTTCTGAACCAAAAATTATTGGCACAATTTTAAAATCTTTTAAAACCCTTTGCAAAAAAGGTAATTGAACCTCTAAAGAGTGTTCAAACAAATGGGCAGAATCTCTGACAAAAAATCTTTTTGATTTTACCAAGATATTTTCTGCCAATTTTTCATTCACTTTTACTCTTCCAAAAGGAGTTTCCCACCATCCTTTTTTCCAAATTGAAACGCCATTGAACCTTTCGTAATGGGAGTCGCCAATTAAGATTACATTATCAATTTTTTCTCCTGAAATTGCTTTGAAACCAAAAGCTCCCACTGGCCCTGAAAAGACATAGCCAGCATGGGGCAAAATTAAACCAAAAATTTCTCCTTTGATTTTTTCAAATTTTGCCTCCTCTAAAAACTTCTCAATCATTTCTTTTAATTCCTCTTTATCTTCTGGATAAAATTGTCCTGCGACTGCTGCAAATCTAATTTTTTCTTCAAATTCGTTTTTCATTTTAACAAATTATTCCTCCGCCCAAAACTTCTTGACCTTTGTAAAAAACTACTGATTGTCCGGGAGTGATTGCTCTTTGGGGTTTGTCGAATTTTAGGGAATAGGTTTTAGGGTTTTGGGTTTTAGTTATGATGGCCGAGAATAGTTGAGAGCGATAGCGAATTTTTGCCTTGATTTTTAAAGGAAGTTTCGGTTCTTTTCCAGAAATCCAATTAACATTTTTACAGGTTAATTCCCTTTTCAATAAATCCTTCTCATTTCTTGTAACAATTAAAAGATTTTTCTTTAAATCTTTATCTAAAACCCAAAAGGGCCCTCCCGAAAGACCAACTCCCCTTCTTTGGCCTATTGTGTAAAACCACAAGCCCAAATGTTTACCAATTACTTTTCCATTGGTGTCAACGATCTTTCCTGGCTTTTCTTTTAAATATTTTTTTAAAAAATCGTTAATCGTCGTTTGAATGAAACAAATTTCAACTGATTTTTTAGCTTCCAAAACCGGCAATTTAAATTTTTTTGCTAAATTTTCAACTTCTTTTCTTGTCAAATTTCCGATCGGAAACAAAATTCTTTTTAGTTGTTCTTGATTTAACATCCACAAAAAATAACTCTGATCTTTCTCTTTATCTTTTGCTTTTAATAATTTAAAAATTTTGTCTTTTGGATGTTGCGCTTTTCTTGCATAGTGGCCGGTGGCTAAAAAATCAGCGCCATGCTTTAAGGCTTTTTGGAGCAACAATCCAAACTTAATTTCTTTGTTACAAACTACACAAGGGTTAGGGGTAATGCCCTTTTTGTATTCATCTAAAAAACGATCAACAATTTTGTTTTTGAATTCTTTTGAAAAATCGAAAACATAAAAGGGAATTTTTAAAATTTTTGCTACTTTTCTTGCTCTAACTTCTGCTTCTGGCAAACAACATCTGTTTGAAGCTCCGACCAAACCATCTTTTGAAGGCTCAGACCAAAATTTCATAAAAACTCCAACAACATCAAAACCAGCCCTTTTCAAAATGGCGGCAGCAACAGAAGAATCTACTCCCCCTGACATTGCACAAATTACTTTTGCCATTTCATTTCAAAACCTCTTTTTCCAATTCTCTAAATTCCTTGTATTTTTCTTCTAATTGAGTTTTAACTTTAACAATTCTTTGATGGTCTTTTTCCAATTCCTTAGGAATTTTTTTCCCTTTTTTCTTGTAATAGTCATATATTGCTTCTTTTAGGACGTCGACGGCCAAAACTGAGCAATGAATTTTAAATGGTGGCAAGGGTTGTCCAAGTCTTTTGATTAGATCTTCTTTTTTGATTTTCAACGCTTCTTTTATTGTCTTTCCTTTAACTAAAGTGGTAAGCAAACTGGTATTGGCTATGGCGACGATGCAACCTAAAGTTTCAAATTTTATGTCTTCAATAAAGTCTTCTCCCTTTTTGTTTTTCCCAACTTTCAAATAAAGCCTCATTAAATCTCCGCACATTAAATTTCCTGCTTCCCCTATTCCGTCAGGGTTTTTGATTTTTCCAACGTTCCTTGGTTTTTTGAAATGCTCGATAATTTTTTTTGAATAAATTGGCATTTTAAATTGGTGAAATTTTTCTCAACCTTTCGATTACTTTTGGCAAAACTTTTAAAACATAATTGATATCTGATTCTTTTGTCCATCTTCCCAAACTCAATCTCAAAGAGCCGTGGGCTTGCTCAGGTCTCAAACCGATGGCCAACAAAACATGGCTTGGTTCCAATTTTTCAGAAGAGCAGGCAGAACCAGTAGATGCCGCAATTCCTAACAAATCTAATTCAATGATAATAGATTCTCCCTCTACCCCCTCAAACCAAAAATTGGCATTGTTTGGCAATCTCTTTTTTGGATGGCCGTTTAAATGGGAGCCTTTAATTTTTTCCAATACTCCCTTGATTAATTTGTCTCTCAATTTTGTCAATCTTTGAGCTTCTCTTTTCATTTCTTTTTTGCAAATTTTTACTGCCTCGGCAAAACCAACTATTGCCGCCACATTGACCGTTGAAGATCTCAACCCAAACTCGTGCCCCCCACCATGCAACAAAGGAGTAATTTTTGTTCCTTCTCTCACATACAAAGCGGCCGCCCCTTTTGGTCCGTACATTTTGTGGGAACTCATCGTCATTAAATCAACATTCATTTTGTTAACATCTATTGGAATTTTGCCAAAACTTTGAGCAGCGTCAGTGTGAAAGTAAATTTTATTTTTAAGCTCTGAACTTTTAGCTTTGATTACTTTTCCAATTTCTTCGATAGGTTGGATAGTTCCGATTTCATTGTTGGCGTGGATTATTGAAACCAAAATCGTCTCTTTTTTGATTGCTTTTTTAACATTTTCTGGGTCAACCAAACCATATTTGTCAACCTTTAGTCTTGTCACTTCAAACCCTTGAGTTTCTAACCATTTGGCACTTTCCATAATGCAAGCGTGCTCAATCTGAGAGATGATAATATGGTTTCCTCTATCTCTGTTGGCAAAGGCAATTCCTTTTAGAGCCAAATTGTTGCTTTCTGTTGCTGATGAAGTAAAAATTATCTCGTTTGGTTTTGCGCCAATAAAATTTGCCACTATTTCTCGGCTTTCTTCCAGGGCTGCTTTTGCTTCTTGGCCAAAAGAATGCAAAGACATTGTGTTGCCAAATTTTTCTGAAAAATAAGGCAGCATTGCTTTCGTAACCCTTGGATCGACAGGCGTGGTGGCTGCGTAATCTAAATAAATTTTCTTTTTTTTCATTTTTGAATTTAATTTTTCAAAAAATTGACCTTTTGATTGATTATTCTTTTTGTCTGATTAAATCGGCCAGGGTGACTGAATCTAAGGCTGAGCGAATGACTCTGTTTAGTTTTTGCCAAAAAATTTTTGCTGAGCATTTTTTTGACATTGGACAAAAATATCTAAGGCACCTTACCAAATTAGTTTTTCCTTCTAAGCTTTCCACTATTTGGCCGATTTTAATTTTCTCTGGTTTTTTTGCTAAAAAATATCCACCCCCAATTCCCTTTTTTGCCTTGACCAAATTTGCTTTTTCCAATTTTGAAAAAATTTTTTCCAAAAAACTGAGGGGAATTTTTTCTTTTTTTGAAATTTCTTTTATTGGACAAATTTTCTTTTTGGAGAGGCATTTGGCTAAATAAACCATTGCCCTCAACCCATATTGGGTTTTTTTTGAAATTCGCATGTTAAATCCGACTAAATTAGTCTGATTTTAGAATAGCAAAAAGTAAAAACAATTGTCAAGCCATAAAAAATTAAATTAAGTTTCATTTTTACTTTTTTGATGATAAAATAAAAATCCCTTAAACTTCAAAAAGGGATGGGTGTAGTAAATTTCCACGATATAAATTCCTCCTTTCTTTTAAAAGAAGGATTTTTTGGTTACTGTTGAAAAGAATTTTCCCCTATTCTTCAATTGCCCCAACTGGGCAACCTTCTTTTGCCTCTTTAATGCAATCCTTGATGCTTTGAATGTCCGGATGGTAAGCTGGAGAGCGGATATTCTTTCCAAGGGGCACTCCTCTGATTTTGGCAATTTCTGGGGGTGAGTTTTTCTTTAATAAAAACCCTCCTTGGCCTGGCTTTGCAGATTGGCCAATTTTAATTTTGATGGTATTCGCCTGTTTTGAATCCTCTTTTACTTTTTAAGCGATTTGATAGTGATTCCAAATCCTTATTTATCGCCTCAATCTCATCTCCTGTTCTTTCCAAAACCATGTCAATTTCGTCGGCAAAACTTTCCAAAGCTGATGCTATTTTTTCTAATGTATCTGCTTTAATACTTGCAGTTTCAATTTCTATATCAATGATTTTCAGAATTTTGTCTTTCTCGTCCACAGTTAAATATCCTCTTTCAATTGCCTTATCTAAAATTTCATTTATTGCTTTTGAGGCTTCCTCGGAAAATTCCGCATTATTAACTAATTCTTTAACTTGCTGAAGATTCATAGTTTTCCTTTTGTTAAATTAATATGTTAACCTCCGACTTCCAAAGTTTCAATTAGGCTTGCAATATGAGAAAACCGATTTATCCTTTCCCTCCGTATCTGTTCCGCCTCCTTGCGCGCCTGTTGTGCTCTTTCTCTTGCTTTTTGACTCGCTTCCTTATACAACTCCATTTCTTGTTGCAATTCCTTTTGCCGTTCCTTTAAATACCTTATTTGCTCTTTTATCGCCCGTATCTCTTCACCTATTTCTCTAGCCCTCCTTTCTCCTGTCTCCGCCTCTCTTTCGAGCTTTCGTGCCTTAAGCTCTTCTCTTACTACTTCTGGAAGTGCAATCGCTTTCCCAAGCAGTTCCTCTATTTTAGCAAATGGTTTTAAACCCAACGCAGCAGCTTTTCTGCCAGCTTTTTCTAATCTTTTTTGAGCGCTTTGCATTGAGGAATTAATTTTTGCTTCTAAATTTCTCCCGGCCTCAGTTACTTTCTTTGTTAATCTCTCTCTAGTCGATTCAACTCCTCTGACAATTCTGGTTATTTGTTCTCTGCCTATTTCTTCTGTTATATCTGGAACTGTTAAGAGGTAATCTATGGATTTTTTCAATGTCTCCATTACTCTCTTCAATGTTTTACCTATAGCTTCCCTCCTTTCTGGCCCTTTTGTTTCTGCTAACTTTTCCCACCTTTCTTTTAAAGACATGGAAATAGATAATTACTTTCTTTAAACTTATTTTTTCGACCTTTAAACTTATTTTTCGATCTTCTAGAGAATTATAACACCCAAAGATTTGTATTGTCAAGATTGTTTTCCCCTATTCTTCAATTGCCCCAACTGGGCAACCTTCTTTTGCCTCTTTAATGCAATCCTTGTTTTTTTCCAGATCGGCTCCTTTTTTAACTTGTGATTTTCCATCATCTCCCAATTCAAAAACATCAGGACAAACTGATGCGCAATATCCGCAACCTATGCATTTTTCTTTGTTTACTTTGACCATTTTAGTCTCCAATAAATTTGACCTTTGCAATTTTGGCAATTTCTGAATTTAAAGCTCTTAAATGACCTTTGTTTAATTTGTGAATGTCATCTTCCCCGCAGGCTCCGGCAATCATTTTTATCTCTTCTGTGCAATTTTTAACATAATTTGCGATATTTTTAGCAGCTTCCTCAACATTCAATTTTTTTCTTAATTCAGGGTCTTGGGTTGCGATTCCTACCGGACACTTTCCAAGATAACACAAATTGCATTGAATGCAACCCATGGCAATCAACAGAGGAGTTGCACAAAAGACAGCGTCCGCTCCCAAAGCCAAGACCTTTGCAAAATCTGCCCCAATGTTTAGTCCTCCACCAATCCAAAGTTCTTGTTTTGCTTTCTTTTTATCTAATATTTCTCTTGCTTTGGCCAAAACTGCCAAAGTTGGAATTCCAACTTCATTGAGCATTACCTCAGGGGCAGCTCCGGTTGCTCCTCCCTTTCCATCGATAGCTATTATATCTGGCTCAGCTTTTATTGCCAATTCAATATCTTTTTCATCCGGTGCTCCCAATTTCAAAATAATTGGTACTCCTCCTGTAATTTCTCTCAACCATTCAATTTTTTTCTTTAAATCTTTAATGTCTTTAATGTCTGGATGGTAAGCTGGAGAGTGAACATCTTGGTCAAGGGGAACTCCTCTGATTTTGGCAATTTCTGGGGTCAGTTTTTCTTTTGGTAAAAGCCCTCCCTGGCCCGGCTTTGCAGATTGTCCAATTTTAATTTCAATAGCATCAGCTTGTTTTAAAACCTCTTTTGTAATTCCAAACCTCCCTGTTGAATACTGAACTATTAAATATTTTGCGTTTTCTCTTTCTTCTGGCAACATTCCTCCTTCTCCAGTGTTGGCAATCGTTCCTGCTAGGCTAGAAGCTTTTGCCAAAGCAATCTTTGCTTCCTTGCTCAAAGCACCAAAGGACATTGCCCCAAAAACAATCGGGGTTTCAATCTCTATTGGTTTTTTACTAAATTTTCCAATGACTGTTTTTGAACTAATTTTTTCTTTGTAATAATCTACAGGTCTTTTTGCCAATTGAGCCGGAACGAAAACTAAATCATCAAAAGAAATTTTTCCATATTTTTTCCCCCTCCCACTGGCAATGGGCACTCCTTTTGTGCGTTTTTGAATTTCTTTAACAAGATCTTGCATAATTTTTTTAACAAACTGGATAGTGACCTTTGACAATTTCGAGTTGAATTTTTCTCAAATTATCAAAGAGATAATTGACTATCTTGAAAGCTTTGTCTTTTGCCAGGTTAAAGTTTTTGGCAATGAGTTTGACGCTGGCAATCTGGGGTTGGTCCAAGGGTTTTCCAATTTGACTCAAAAGTTCAACTGTACAATCTTTCACTCCTTCAATTTTACCAATTTCTTGAGCCATCAAAAAGGCTAAAATTTGGTAAAGCTTTCCGGGATGATTAATGTTTTTTCCGGCGGCAGCCTCCAGAGACATTTCCCGGCAGGGAGTAATTAGGCCACAAACCCTGTTTCCCCTTCCAACTTGACCATCGTCTCCATGTTCTGCCGATAAACCCAAAACTGTCAAATAAATTTCGCTCTCTGATTTTGCCTCTGGATTGTCAAGGGTGTTGTGAAAAACAAAAACTTCTTTGAAATCAAACTTTCTTTTTATTGAATTCTCAATTTCTTTTCTCACCCTTTCTTTCTTTTCAAAATAATCTTGCACATTTTTGATAAACCTATCAATGTAAGAGACAGTAAAGGTAATTTTGATTTTGTTTTTTTCTCTCAAAGACATTACTTTAATGTCGCTTCCAACAAATGGATATTTTTTTGTGAATTTTTTTGAGTTGAGAGTGTTGGCCAAAAGTAAAGTTAACCTTTCGGTTTTTGAATAGGGACCGTGAGCGATTCCAAAGGAGGTGTCGTTGGCAATTGGAACCTCTTTTGACCTTTTGAAAACTTCTTTTAAGTTTTCAGCCCCTGGTTTAAAATCGACAAAAATTTTAAAATTTTCCTTTAGCATCTTTACTCCGTTTAATTTTTCTCTCAATACATCAAGGGCTGCCTTTTTTGCGATTTTTTCAACCGGAATTTTTTCTTTTCCAACTTTGTCCGTTGCCCTTCCGGCAATGACAATTTTTATTGGCTTTAAAATTTTCCCGCCTCCAAATTTTGGCTGAGACATTCCGGCAACCAAAAGGCCTTTGTCTAAGTTGTGATGTAAAACTTGACCAAACTTTTTAAAGTAGTATTGAGAAAGAGCTTGAGAGGCTGCTTCGCAAACTAGATCGCAAATTGTGTCTGGATGGCCAAAACCTTTTCTTTCTACGATTTCCACTTCTCTGTCTTCGATTGGTATTGAATCTGATTTTTCAATGACAATGTTTCTCATAGATATTTTCTAAAGTGAATGTTTACATATTTTTGACCTTTTTTTACTATTTCCTCGATTTCTTTTTCCCCAAAGGGGGTAAAGTCTTTTCCAGAGATCGTTTTTCCTTTTTGATAATTTTGAAGAAAGTATTTTTTTGCCCCCTTTATTTTTTTGCAAATTTCCAAAATATCTTTTGAACTGTGAAATTCTTTCATTATTGTTGTCCTAAATTCATAATCTATTTTGCTTGAAATTAAAATTTTAATCGATTCTTTAATATTGTCAAACAATTTTTTTGTCAAAACTCCGCCAACAATTTCATTGTACTTTTCAAAGACCAAATCGTGCTTTATATCCATTGCCACATAATCTACTAATCTTTTCTCAATTAAATTTTTTAGCACTTTTGGATTTGTGCCGTTGGTTTCTAGTTCCACTAAATATCCAATTTTTTTAATTTTTTTGATAAAGTCTGAAAGTTCTTTGTTTGTCGTTGGCTCTCCGCCAGAAATTGCTACTGCATCCAAGAATTTCTTTCTCTCTCTTAAAAAAGAAAAAATTTCTTTTTCAGGAATTGGCTTTATTCTTTTTATTTCCTCTGTTAAAACCAAATGCGGAACATAGCAATTTGATACATTAAATAGAAAGATATTATAAGTGTGTGTGGGGTTATTAATTTCTAAATTAAAAACTTTCGCTCTTTTTTTTACTTTCTTTATTTCTTTTATTCTGAAATATGCATATTTTCCATCTACGAAGCCATATCTTCTTCCAACATTTATCGATTTTTTTGTTATCAAATGAGATTGATCTAAGATTGAGAAAATTTTTTTGTCTTTTATAGAAATTTCTTTTTCTAAAATTGAATGCCTAATTCCGAGTCGCCAGAGAATCAAACTTAATTGATACCTAAGAGTTTCCGAACAACAAGAAAGTCTTTGCCATTGGTATTTTTTAATAAATTTTTCTGACATCACCCCATCTCCAAAGAAAATTCCTTTAATTAACTCTTTTTGCAATTCTTTCTTTAAATAAATGAATTCAATGGGAATTTTTTTATTCAAAGAATCCGAACCAAAATAATATTTAAAAAACATTCCAACAATCCCTTTATAGCAGGAAAGCTGAATTGTTTTATTTTTTCTGTTTTTTATTTCACTTAATTCAAGTCCGAAAACTCGAAAGAAGAGATTCTTCACATCTTCAATAAGCTTTTTTTCTTTTCGATTGAAGGTGAAAGAAACATAATATGAATTTTTTCTATTTTTCATTTTGCTTACGCAACCTTCAGCAAGATAGTAACCTATCAACCGCATAAACTCAGGTGTGATAGGCACGAATATATTGGTACAATATCCACTCCCTTTCACTGCTATTTTTCCTCCTTTTATTTTTATAACCGGAAGTGCTTTTGCGTTTAAATATTTTTTTTTGGTCATTCCTCTCCGCGGCTGATAAAAACTTAAAATTGCAGGTACAATATCTAACTGATACGAATCTTTTTCTTCCTGAGGAATAGTAACAGTAAGAAAATCGTAATCTTTATTCAATTTGTCTGCCTCCTTCATTATAATTTCTCTTTTCCTTGCATCGTATACTAAGAATTTGTGGTTTGGGGTACATTCAATTATCTCAGAGTGCCAAAATGTTTTAATTTGTAAAAGTTCATTAGTTTCTCGCTTAAAAAATTTATTTATCGGACTAAATGTTCCCTCACTAGTATAAACTAGATAATTTTTTTGATTGTCCACTATATCTTTTATTGGTACCATTCCTTTATCGGTCAAAATCTTGTTATTTCCAGTAAAACAAAATTGGCATCTTAAATTGCAACCGGCTAAAAAAACGATGGCAGAAATTCTGCCAGGATATTCAATCAGGCTTTGCTTTTGGAGCCCGGCAATTATCATTTAAAGATTGTTTCTTTGATTTTAAATTCCTTTCTTTGCTGGAATTCTTTTTGCTTTCCTTCGTTCCATTGAGAAACAGGTCTGTAATACCCAACGATTCTTGAGTAAACTTCGCAGGGTTGTTTTATTGTGCATTTTGGACAGAAAAAGTGTTCCCCTGAAATGTAGCCGTGAACTGGACAAATTGAAAAAGTTGGAGTAATAGTAATGTAGGGTAATTTAAAATTTTCAAAAATTTTCTTTACCAATTTTTTCACCTGTTCTCCGCTTTGCAATCTTTCACCCAAGAAAACGTGTAAAACTGTACCCCCAGTGTATTTGCATTGTAACTCATCTTGGAGTTTCAAAGCTTCAAATAAATCATCTGTAAAATTAACGGGTAATTGGGAACTGTTAGTGTAAAATGGTACTTTCTTTGTTCCAGCGGTGATAATATCTGGATACCTTTCTTTATCTTTTAGAGCCAACCTGTAAGCTGTCGACTCTGCGGGTGTGGCTTCCAAGTTGTAAATATTTCCAGTTTCTTTTTGATATTTTACTAACCTTTCTCTCATGAAATCTAAAACTTCCAAAGCAAATTTTCTTCCTCTTTTTGAGGCAATGCTTTCTCCCATAAAATTCAAAAGGGCCTCGTTCATTCCAACCAAACCAATCGTCGAAAAATGATTTGCCCAATATTTCCCCCGCATTCTTTTGATATCTTGCAAATAATATCTTGAATAAGGATAAAGTCCTTTTTCGATAAAGTTTTCTAAAACCTTTCTTTTGATTTCCAAACTTTCTTTTGCCAAATCCATTATTTTTGCTAATCTTTCAAAAAATTCCTTTTTGGTTTTTGATAAATATCCAATCCTTGGCATATTGATGGTAACGACGCCAATTGAACCAGTTTTAGAACCGCTACCAAAAAGCCCTCCCCCACCTCGATTGTAAAGCTCGGTCAAATCGAGACGAAGCCGGCAACACATCGACCTAACATCCTCTGGCTTCATTTCAGAGTTAATGTAATTGGCAAAGTAATTCGTTCCATATTTTGCCGAAGCCTCAAAAATTCCATCAAAGGCCGGCTCTTCCCAGGGAAAGTCTTTTGTAATGTTTATTGTGGGAATTGGAAAATGGAATGGCCTTCCTTTTGCGTCTCCTTCCATATAAACTTCGTAAAGAGCTTTGTCAAAAATTTTCATTTCTTCTTCAAACTCTGAATAAGTTTTGTCTTGTGGTTTTCCTCCAATAATTACTGGCAATTTCGCAAAAACCGGAGAAGGTTTTAAATCTAACGTAATGTTGGAAAATGGAGTTTGAAATCCCACTCTAGTTGGAATAGCCATATTAAACAAAAATTCTTGCAAAGCTTGTTTAACTTGTCGATAGTTTAAATTGTCGTAGCGAATGAAGGGTGCCAAGAGCGTATCGAAATTAGAGAAAGAAACAGCACCCGCGCACTCTCCCTGCAAAGTATACAAGAAATTGACACATTGCATTAAAGCAGTGTTAAAATGCTTTGGAGGTTTTGATTCAACTTTTCCCGGAACGCCCCCAAACCCTTTAATTAAAAGGTCATAAAGGTCCCAGCCCATGCAATTGTGAGCAAAAATTCCGTTGCACAAAAGCGTGCCAGATTCTGTGGTAATATCATAGATGAATT
>CAZQIO010000016.1:0-12980 GCA_964593405.1 uncultured Candidatus Saccharibacteria bacterium
GTAATAACCGGAGAAGGAAGAAAGGTTGCTAAAGAAACGATTTTTCAGGTTTTGAAAAATGATTTTAAAATTGGAAGAGAAATTTTCATTTTTGAGACAGAAGATGACAAAATAAAAGAATTTGAATTTTTTCTCAAAAAATCTGAACTTCCAATTTTGGTAGTAACTCATGTTGGTGAAATTCCTTTCGATAGAGATTATTTTGCCGGCGAAATAGAGAAAGTGAAATTCACGAGAGAATTAGCCAAAATTTTACCTCCTAAAAGCTGGCTAGTTTTAAATTATGACGACGAAACTGTTAGAGAAATTGATGATATTACAAATCTTAAAACTTTTACCTTCGGTTTTTCAGAAAGGGCAAATTTTTGGGTCTCAAATATTAAACTGAATCGTGGCACAAATTTTAAAGTAAATTACAAAGGAAGTGTCGTTCCCTTTTGGTTAGAAGGAATCTTTGGAAAAGAGCAAATTTACGGAGCGCTGGCAGCAGTAGCCGTGGGAATTATTTTTGGCAAAAATTTGGTTGAAATTTCTCAAGCCTTGAGAGAATACAAAACCCAACCGGGCAAAATGAGATTGCTCGAAGGAATAAAAGGGAGTTTTATTTTGGACGATGCGGAATCGGCCACCGTTTCTTCGATGATTGAAGCTATTGAAATTTTAGGTGATCTTTCTGGATTCAAAAGAAAAATAGCAGTTTTGGGTGACATAGTTGGGGTTGGAGAATACACGATTGCAGCCCACTTAACAATTGGGGAGAAAGTAGTTCAAAAAAAGATCGATTTACTTTTCACTTTCGGCCCTAGAGCAAAATTCATTGCCAAGGGGGCGATGGAAAAAGGAATGTCATCTTTTCAAATTTTTTCTTTCGATAAAATCGAAGATGGAATAGAAAAACTGAAAGAGATAGTCAGGGCCGGAGATTTGATTTTGATCGACGGCTCAAAAGAAATGAAAATGTCAGAAATAGTTGATAAACTCAGAAAAATTTGGTAATTTCAATTGAGAAAAAGTAAATTCATGCTACCTTTAGGAAGGGGGTAACCGCGGAGCGAACCCTCGAAGCGAAAGCGGAGAGGCGACAAAGGCCCCATCGTCTAGTGGCCAGGACGCCAGCTTCTCAAGCTGGAAATAGGGGTTCAACTCCCCTTGGGGCCACTAGTAATTTGTGGTAAAATGGAACTGGGACCTTCGGGGGAGGGAGGAGAGTAGGAAACCTTATGGGAAAAGAGAAGAGGGGCGCAAGGGAAGGGGAAAGGAGCGGTGTTGAACCGAAATCCTCCTTCCTTCCTCCACAGGAAGAGGAGGTGAGGTAAGGAAAGGAGGTGATGAGGGATGGAAGTGATGAGGGTGGAGGAGTTTCTGAGCTCGCTCCCGAATCTCCTAAACTTAACGGAAGAAGGGGTTCAAGTGGAGTTGCAAAGAGGAAAGAGTAAGAGAATCTCCCCTCAGGAGATTCCTCTCCTGGCAACACTGGTCCTGGCGGTGGCGCACTTCCGCAGCCAGGGGGGGTTCGAAAACGTCGACTCCCTCTGTCAGCAGCTAGAAGAGGGAGGGTGGACTGAGGAGGAGATCCGTCTTTTTAATAAGCGGGTGGTGGCCTTTTTGGACACACAGAAGGGGAGGAAGCTTGTAGAGACACTGCAGCAGAAACTTAACAACCTCACCTCCTCTAAATTATTCTCTCCAAATGGAAAAAGATTTTCTCAAAGGTATTTATATACTAACAGGAACAACGATTGGCGTTGGTTTTTTTTCTTTACCATACATTCTTTCTCAGGTTGGATTTTTGAGAATGCTTTTTTATTTTCTTTTTCTTGGAATTGTCGTTTTTTTGATTCATCAATTTTTTGGGGAATTGGCAATTTTAACTCCAGATTTCAAGAGAATGCCAGGCTTTGCCAGAATTTATTTGGGAAAAATTGGAGAAAAAGTTGCTTTCTTTTCAGCAATATTTGGCATTTACGGAACTTTGCTAGCTTACTTGATTTTGGGAGGAAATTTTTTGGGAAATTTTTTTGGAATTCCCCAATTTTTTTCAATTTTGATTTATTTTTTTGCTGGCAGCACTTTAGTTTACTTTGGCACGAAAGCGATTTCAAAAATTGAATTTTTAGACGTTCTTCTTTTTTCTCTCATTTTGATTTTAATTTTGATTTTCGGTCAAAAATTTTTGAGCCTTCCTCAAGCGGCAACTCAAAACCCCAATTTTTTTCTTCCCTACGGTCCAATTTTGTTTTCTCTCTGGGGAGCCTCTGTCATCCCAGAAGTTGAAGAAATTCTCACAAAAAAGAAAAATTTAAAAAGGGTTATATTTTTCTCTATTTTAATTTCGGCAATTTTTTATTTTGTTTTTTCAGCCTTGGTTTTTGCAATTTCTAAAGAGAAAACGAGCGAGGATGCAATTTCTGGGCTGAAAGATTTTTTACCTCCACCTTTAATTAAACTTTTGTTTTTGTTTGGTTTTGCCACTTCCTTTACCTCTTTTGTCTCTTTGGGATTAACTTTGAGAAAAATTTTTTGGTACGATTTTAAAATAGGAAAAAACACCTCTTTCTTTTTTAGTTGTTTGCCTCCTTTGGCATTATATTTTTTAGGTTTCCAAAAGTTTTTGACAACGATTTCTTTTGTCGGGGCAATTTGCCTTGGAATTGAGGGAATTTTGATTTTGGCAATGTATTACAAAAAATTCAAAGGTAAAATTTCACCTTTCAAAACTTCTTTAATTTTGGCTTTGGCAGTTTTTCTTTTAGTTGGAATAATTTTAGAATTTAAAAAATGGCTTTAGTTCAAGTTCTAATTTTTATCACTTCTTCGATTTTCCTTTCTCTTTCTGGCAAATGGCTGGTCGATTCTCTCTCTAGCATTGCCAAGTTTTTGGGTTGGAAAGAATTTGTCGTCGCCTTCTTTTTGGTTGCAATCTCGGTTTCAATTCCAAATTTTTTTGTTGGAATAGTCTCTGCGCTCAATAAAATCCCAGAACTTTCTTTGGGCGATGTGATTGGCGGAAACATTATTGACCTCACCTTGGCCCCGGGAATATCGGCGTTAATTTCTAAAATGGGTCTTTCTGCTCCCAGCCGGACTGTCCAAAACAGCGCCATTTTTTTGATTTTGATTTCTGTTTTTTTGTTAATTTTGATTTCAGACGGAATTTTGTCTCGGGCAGATGGTCTTTTGTTAATTTTTTCATTTTTGGGCTACATTTTTTGGCTTTTTTCCAAGGAAGAAAGGTTTAAAAAAACCTACAGCGACAATGGAGAAAAAATTGGTTTGAAAATTTTTTTCAAAAAACTAGGAAAATTTTTTCTTTCAACTATTTTACTTTTAGTTTCTGCTCAGGGCGTTGTTGAATCGGCCAAATTTTTTGGAAACTATTTAAATTTAAACCTTGGTTGGGTTGGCTTGTTAATAGTGGCGATTGGTAATGCTTTACCAGAAACTTTCTTTAGCATTCAATCTGCAAGAAAAAATCAAGACTGGTTAATTTTGGGAAATTTAATCGGTAGCGTAGTAGTTAGTGCTACTCTCGTTTTGGGGACAGTTTCTCTTTTGTGTCCGATTTTGGTTTTCGATTTTTCTGCAATTTTGGCCGGAAGAATTTTTTTGATCCTTTCTGCCCTTTTCTTTTTCTTTGCTTTACGAACCGGCCACAAAATCACCAAAAAAGAGGCTATCTTTTTGCTTTTAACCTATTTTTCCTTTTTGTTAATTGAAATCTTCCTCAAATCCCTTTAAAATAAATCCGAGAACATTTCTCGGAATTTATGCCAGTTAAACGACCACAATTAGTTAATGGAGAGATATATCATATCGTAATCCGGGCTATTGAAAATTTAAAGCTTTTTCGCGACAAAAAAGATTATTTGAGAATGATTCATGATCTATTTGAATTCAATGACGATGACCCAGTTCCCTGGGAATTTCGCAAAGGTTTTAATCTTCCGAGAAATGTTCTCGGAGAGATAAAAGAAAGGAAAAAGAGGAAAATGCTAGTTGAAATTTTGGCTTTTTGTTTAATGAGAGATCACATCCATTTGTTAGTTCGACAGCTCAGGGATGGAGGAATCAGTAAATTTATGAGAAAAATTGGGGCAGGTTATGGCATTTATTATAATCGAAAATATCATAGAAAAGGGCACTTATTTGAAGGAAGATACAAGATTGTTCATATTGAAAATAATGAACAACTCAAAACAGCATTTGTTTATCTTCATACTAATCCGGTAGCTTTGGTTGTACCAAACTGGAAAGAAAAGGGAATAAAAATTAACAACTTAAAGAAGATAATAAAATTTTTAGAGAATTATAAGTGGTCAAGCTATTCAGATTATCTAGGAAAAAAGAATTTTCCTTCTTTGACCTCAAGGGAATTTTTAACAAAGGTGATGGGTGGAGTTGAGGGTTGTCGAGAGTTTGTCAACGGATGGCTTCAATTCAAAAAAGAATTAGCCGATTTTGACCAAATATCAATTGAGTAAAAATTCCGAGAACAGTTCTCGGAAGATTGAAAAATGGAGAAGGGATGGTAAAATGAAAGAATGGAGATGGGAATTTTGTTAATTTTTATTTTGTTTTCTGTTTTTTTTGGTTTTTTGCTTTATTTTCTTCTTAGGTTAAGTGAAAGGCTTGGTCAACAAAGCCAAATAAATTTGCAACAGGCAAAAGATATTCAAGAGATAAAAGAAAAACTATCTTTGGGGACCCAGCTTCAAAATAATTTAAAAGATAGTTTGGAAAAAACAAGAGAGATTTTAGAAGATTTGAAAAAAAGGGATGAATTGAGAAAAGAAAAGGAAAAAGAGTTTTTTGAAAGAATAAAAAGGGTTGATGAAATTTTAGCAGGGACAAGTTCGAAAGGAATTTCCGGTGAGGAAATTTTAAGAGAAACTTTTAAAAAATTGCCGCCTGAGATGATAGAAAGCAACTTTCAGGTAAGGGGGAAAATAGTAGAATTTGCTTTGGTGTTACCAAACGGAAAAAGATTGCCGATTGATTCTAAATGGCCGGCTTCAAAATTGGTTTTGGAGTTGGAAAAAGAAACCGACCCTCAAAGAAAAAAAGAAATTGCCCAAGAAATAGAAAAAGAAGTTATGAAAAGAATAAAAGAGGTAAAACAATATATTGATCCGAATTTAACCTGGAGTCAAGCAATCGCTGCCGTTCCAGATTCAGTTTATTCTGTTTGCAAAACTGCCCATTTGAAGGCCAGAGAAGAAAACGTGATTTTGATGCCCTATTCAATGGTTTTGCCTTTAATTTTGTACATTTATAGGTTTCATTTGCAATATGCTATCTCTTTGGATATAGAAAATTTGCAAAGCCAATTGATATCCATTGTCAAAAACCTTGACGAAATGGAAAATATTTTAGAGAATAAAATTTATCGCGGAGCAACAATGGTTTCTAATGCCTATTTGGAATACAAGCAATTAATTTCCCAAATCAAATCTTCAATAGAAAATTTAAAATTAAAAGAAACCAAACAACCAAAATTGTTAAAATAAAATGTTGGCAGTAATTAAAACAGGCGGCAAACAATATTTAGTTGAGCCTGGAAAGAAAATTGTTGTTGAGAAAATAAACAAAAATGAAGGAGAAGAAGTAATTTTTGATCAAGTTTTGTTAGTGGAAAAAGAGGGAAAAATTGAAATTGGAAGGCCGCTTGTTGAGGAGGCAAAAGTTATCGGAAAGGTGTTGGCACAGAAAAAAGGAAAAAAAATAGTAATTTTGAAACACAGGCCCAGAAAGAGATATAAAGTAAAAAAAGGACATCGACAAAAGTTAACAGAAATTGAAATTTTAAAAATTGAATAAATATTTTATCTTCTTCCCTCAAACGCTGCACCCAAAGTTTCCTCGTCTGCGTATTCCAATTCTCCTCCGGTAGGAAGACCTCTTCCCAATTTTGTTATTTTCTTACCAAAATCCTTTAATTTTCTTTCCAAAAATAAAGCAACTGCTTCCCCTTCGGTTGTTGGATTTGTAGCGATGATTACCTCTTTTATTTCTTTATCCCTTTTTAGCCTCTTTTCTAATTCTTCAATTCTCAATTTTTTTAACTCTTCCTTTTTTACTTTTTTAATCGGTCCTCCCAAGATAAAATAAACTCCATTGTATTTTTTTGTTTTTTCTATCGCCTCTAAATCAACTTCTTTTTCAACAATGCAAAGCAAAGACCTATCCCTTGCTTTATCCTGACAAATTTCACAAATTTCTCCGTTTCCCTCAAAAGGCTTAAAACATTCTTGGCAAAATTTTATTTTATTTTTCAAATCGAGCACCAATCTTGATAGCTCTTCGACTTTTTCCTTTTTCTCTTTCACTAAATAGAAAACAAACCTGGTAGCCGTTCTTGGGCCTACTCCTGGAAAATTTGAGAAAATTTCAATTAATTTTTGAATTGTCTTTGGATACATTAAAATTCCTCGCTAAAACTCTCGCTGAATCCTTTTTCCAGATCTCTAAAAGTGACACATCTTTCATCAAAATAAAGTTCCACCCTCCCAACTGGTCCATTTCTATGTTTGGCCACAATAATATCGGCAATTCCTTTCCTGGGAGTATCCGGATAATATCTATCTTCTCGATAAATGAAAAGAACAACATCAGCATCTTGCTCTATAGAACCTGACTGCCGTAGATCTGCTAATTTTGGGATCGGTGGAGATCTATGTTCTACAGCTCTTGAAAGCTGAGAAATTGCCAAAACCGGAACTTGTAATTCTCGAGCGAGGGATTTTAGGGCTTTTGAGTTTTCGGAAACTTGTTGAACAGGAGAGGCTTCTGGGTTGAGAGGTTCTATTAATTGCAAATAGTCAACAATTACCAAACCCAACCCTTTCTCTGCCTGCAATCTTCTACACATTGCCTTCATTTGCAAAACTGTAAGAGAGGGAGCATCGTCAATATAGATTGGAGCTTCAGCTAAAATTCCCATTGCCCTTTGAATTTTTGCGAAATCGTTTTCTTCGCCTTCTGCGCTCAATCTTCCAGTTCTTAGTCTCCAAAGATCAACTCCAGAAATTGCCGAAATGAATCTATCTACTACCTGATCTCTTGACATTTCTAAAGAAAAGATCCCTACTGGCACTTTTTCATTTATAGCTACGTTTAAAGCGATGTTTAAAGCAAATGCCGATTTGCCAATAGTCGGTCTGGCAGCCAAAACGATTAAATCCGATTTTTGTAACCCTGCTAAAATATTATCTAAGGCCGAAAATCCGGTTGGCAAACCCCTGAGAGAGGGTCCTTGCTTTGAAAGTTTGTCGATTCTTTCAAAGGCTTCTTCCAAGGTTTCTTTTACCGGAACGAAAGTTTGAGTAAACGATTTTTGGGCAATTGAAAAAATTCTTTTTTCTGCTTTATCTAAAATAGTGTTAATATCCTCCGATTCGTTGAAGGCCATTTGGCCAATCTCTTGAGAAGCAGAAATTAAATCTCTAAGGATTCTTTTTTTTTGAATTATTTTTGCATACTCTATTACATTAGTCGGAGTAGAAACTGAGTTTATTAATTCAGCCAAATAACCTCTTCCTCCAATTTCTTCCAACAAGTTTTTTTCCGCTAGCCGATTGGAAACAGTTAAAATATCAATCGGTTCCCCTTTTCTAAACAATTCCAAACAAACAGAATAGATTGTTTGATGAATCCCTCGGTAAAAATCTTCTGGAAATAAAAAATCAGCTACTTTAAAAATTGCCTCCTTGTCAATTAAAAGACATCCCAAAAGCGCTCTTTCTGCCTCGATTGATTGAGGAGGAAGTTTGTCAAGAACATCTGGCATATTGTATTTTAAAACCTTAAAAAAAATTTGGCAAGATTAAAAGTTCTCTGATAAAATGAAAAAATGAAAATTGCTCTAATTTCTTTTCATTCTTTTGCTGAACCTGGAGGGGTAAAATCTCACATTTTGGGGCTGGCAAAATACTACCAAAAAAAGGGAATTGATTTTAAAATCATTATACCCCGAAGAAAAATTGGGGAAAATTATGGAGAAAAAGTTATTCTTTTGGGGACGGCTTTTAAAATAAATTTTGGAGGAGGCATTAGCGATCTGGTTTTTAATTTTCTTCCAGGAAGTATAGAAAGAATTTTAATGAGAGAAAAATTTGATATTCTGCATTTTCATAACGCCTCTTTTCCCTCTTTTTTTCAAATTTTGCTCTCTCCTCTCTCTTTCGAAACTACAAACCTTTTAACTTTTCATTCAGACATTGAAAGAAGCAACTTTTTAAAAAAGTACTCTCGTTTTTTTGATTTCTTTATTTCTTTTTGTAATTTAAGATTAGATGGCATTATTGCCGTTTCTCAAATAGCCTTTCGTTACCTAAAAGAATTTAAAAAACAAAAAACTGTAATTCCAAACGGAATTGATTTGGAAACTTTTAATCCCAACAATCCAAAATTAAAAGAATTTTTAGATGGGAAAATCAACCTGCTTTTTGTTGGAAGAATAGAAGAAAGAAAGGGATTAATTTACCTTTTGATGGCTTTTAAAATTTTAAGCAAAAAGTTCCAAAACTTAAGGTTAATAGTAGCTGGCGACGGTCCAGAAAGAGAAAAATGTGAAAATTTTGTTAGGGAAAATCGTTTACGCGAAGTAATATTTTTGGGCCATGTTGAAGAAAATTTACCTTCTCTATACGTAAGCTCTCATATTTTTTGTGCTCCTTCAATTTATGGTGAGAGTTTTGGAATAGTAATCTTGGAAGCAATGGCTTCTGGTTTGCCAGTTGTTGGATTTGCAAATCAAGGATACAAAACCCTTTTTAAGGGAAAATTAGGAGAGAAATTTTTGGTGAGGCCGAAAGATTATAAGCAATTGGCACAAAAGTTGGAGGTTTTAATCAAAAATGAAAAATTAAGAAAAGAAATCGGAAAGTGGGGATTGGAAGAGGTAAAAAAATACTCTTTAGAGAAAGTAGGTGAAAAAGTTTTACAATTTTATGAAACTTGCAAAAACGCAAAAAAAGCTTTCAAGAAAGTTTCAATTTTTTAATTTTTGGACCCTCTTTTGTATCTTCAACCCACCAGCCAAGCTCTTTGATTTTTTCTCTTATCTTATCAGCCTTTTCAAACTCACCTCTTTTTCGATATTCTTCTCTTTCTCTAACTAATTTTCTTATTTCTGTTGGTACCTTTGGTTTTTTAATTTTTTCAAAACCCAAACCAAAGACTTTATCAAATTCCAACAAAAGAGAATATTTTTCTTGTTTTGAAATTTTTTCATCCCCGATTAACTCCCACATGAGAGCTATGGCCCTTGGAGTGTTCAAATCATCGTTGATTGCCTGCAAGAATTTTTTCTTGTATTTTTTTGAAATTTCCGATTTGAGATTTTTTTCAAAAATTTTTGGTTTAATTTGGGCGATTTTATCATAAATGCCATTTAAAGCGTTTTGGCTAGCCTTTAGAACTTCAAAAGTAAAATTTAATTTTGAGCGATAATGGGCGCCAAGACAAAAATAACGATAAGCTAAGGGGTTGTAACCTTGATTTATCAAATCTCCGAGCGTAAAAATGTTCCCGAAAGATTTTGACATTTTCTTTCCTTCAACCTCTAAAAATTCGCCATGAAGCCAAAATCTAGCCAAAATTTTTCCCCAAGCAGCTTCAGCCTGAGCGATTTCGTTTGTGTGATGAATCAAAATGTGATCTACGCCCCCACAATGAATGTCAAAAGGAACTCCTAAAAACTTTTTTGACATTACAACGCATTCTGTGTGCCAGCCTGGAAAACCCCGACCCCAAGGAGAATCCCAAACCATTTCTTTTCTTTCTTTTGTAAATTTCCAAAGGGCAAAATCGGTTGGATTTTTTTTGCCAGGCACCATTTCAACTCTAGCTCCTGGCAAAATTTTCATTTCCTTTGGCCAAAGCCTTCCATATTTTTTAAGTTTTGAAGTGTCAAAATAAATTCCATCTTCTGTTTTGTAAGTAAAACCTTTTTTCTCTAAAACTTTTATTAACTCAATTTGATCTTTGATAGTTTCAGTCGCCCTCACCCAAATTGTTGGAGGTTTAATGTTCAAGAGTTTCAAATCCTTTTTAAATTCTCTCTCATAAAATCTCGCGATCTCTTTTGCCGACTTTTTCTCTCTTTTTGCTGCAACCATTATTTTATCTTCACCAACGTCTTGGTCTGAAACCAAATGTCCAACATCGGTAATGTTCATTACATGCTTTACTTTGTATCCGTTGTATTCCAAAACTCTCTTTAAAATGTCTTCAAAGAGATAGGTTCTCAAATTTCCAATATGGGCAAACCAATAAACAGTGGGGCCGCAAGTGTAAAGTCTGACCTCCCTTTTCTTTATCGGTTTAAAAACCTCTTTTTTTCTTGTTAAAGTATTATAAAGCTTAAGCATTTTTTTATTTTAGCAACAAATTCCAATACCTGTCAGCATTGTCTGGAAAAACAGTCACAACATTTTCATATTTTTTCGCCAATTTTTTGGCCACCAAAAAATTTGCCCCAGAAGAAATTCCAACCAAAACTCCCCTTTTGATCAAAAATTTTGCAGCTTTTATTGCTTGCTGGCTTTCAATTTCTATAATTTCGTCAACTAAACTTTTATCAAAGATTTTTGGCAAACTTTCATTTTTCCCAATTAAACCTTCGATTTTGTGTGTTATTTCAGCCGGCCTCACCCCAAAAATTTTCACTTTAGGATATTTTTCTTTTAAAGCCTTTGCTACTCCAATTAAAGT
The DNA here is from genome assembly GCA_964593405.1 of uncultured Candidatus Saccharibacteria bacterium. Lineage (GTDB taxonomy): Bacteria > Patescibacteriota > Minisyncoccia > Minisyncoccales > GBS-2 > CAZQIO01. The sequence goes on from CAZQIO010000016.1 coordinate 10,714, forward strand.
TCCTCCAGTTCCAATTCCGGCTACAAAGGCATCAACCTTTTTAATTTGCTCTACTATTTCTCTCCCAGTTGTTTTATAATGGCATTCGACATTGTCTGGATTTTCAAATTGTTTTGGTAACCAAACTTTTTTAAATTTTTTTGCTAATTTTTCAACTTCTTTTGTTGCCGCCTCCTCTGTTTCCTCACTAATTCTTACTACTTTTGCTCCAAGAGAAAGAATTATTTTTGGTTTTATTGACTTTACGCTTTTTGGCAAGACAGCAATGAATTTGAAACCCAAAATTGCTGAAATTGCCGCCAGAGAAATTCCAGTGTTTCCAGAAGTGGCTTCGATTATTGTGTCTCCTTTTTTCAATTCTCCTCTTTCAATAGCTTTTTTAACCATATACCAGGCCATTCTGTCTTTTATTGAACCGGTTAAATTTTTATTTTCCAACTTTGCCCAAATTCCATCAATTTTAATCAAAGGAGTATTTCCTATTGTTTTGAATATTTCTTCCATAAAACAAAAACCTCTTTCTTTGAGGAAGCTGGTTTTTTCTAATTTTAAAACCAGCCCCCTCTTAGAAAGAGGTTTGGCAACAACAATTTTGATTTTTCAAAATTTTCCTCACAATTTCTATCTTAAACAAGTCAAAAATCTTGTCAAGGTTTTTGATTTTGATAAAATAAGCCAATGAAAAAGATAGATTTAATTTTTTCAGCAATTACCGGAGAGGCAGTAGCAATTTTGTTTTTGTGGTTGCTAAAGAACTCAACCTTTAATTTTCCGATTTTGTATTCAATTTTGCCAATTTTTTTCCCAATTTTGGCAATTCTCGGAATTTTTTTTGCTGAAATTGTCGGAAGAAAATTCCTTTTTGTTTATCAATTCGCCAAATTTTTGCTAGTCGGTTCTTTTTTTGCCGTCTTTGATTTAACAGTTTTGAATTTTTTGATGGTTTGGTTTTCAATTTCAAAAGAGCAAATTCTAAAATACACCCTTTTTGTAGTAATTTCTTTTGTTTTGGCAACACTTTTTAAATATTTTGCAAACAAATATTGGGCTTTTGAAAAAACAGAAAAAGAGAAAATGGAAAAAGAATTTTCAATTTTCTTTTTGGTGACTGCGATTTCAGGTTTAATTCAAACTGGAGTTGCCTCTTTTTCTTTTAAATTTTTGGTTTCCTTTTTTAAAATTTCATCTCTTTTGGCTGGAAATTTAGGGAAGATTTTTGGAATTTTAGTGGCTTCAATTTGGAATTTTTTGGGATATAAATTTTTTGTCTTTAAAAAATAATGACAGAGGTTTTTTATAGAAAATACAGACCTCAAAAATTTTCTGAATTTGTTGGCCAAGAATATGTTGTTAAAACCTTAACCAATGCCATTTCAATGGGGCTAATTTCCCATGCTTATTTGTTTTCCGGGCCCAGAGGAACTGGAAAGACAACTTTGGCCAGAATTTTTGCCAAAGCAATAAATTGTCAAAACAGAAAACCCGGAGAAGCAGAACCTTGCGGAAAATGCTCATCTTGTATTGAGATTTCTCAGGGGAGGTCGATGGATTTAATAGAAATTGATGCAGCCTCTCATCGAGGAATCGATGAGGTAAGGGAGTTGAGAGATGGAATAAAATTTGTTCCGGCAAAATCAAAATACAAGGTTTACATCATCGACGAAGCCCATCAAATAACAAAAGAAGCAGCTAACGCCTTATTAAAAACTTTGGAAGAACCCCCTCCATTTGCAGTTTTCATTTTAGCAACGACGGAGGTTCACAAAATGATTCCGACGATTTTGTCTCGCTGCCAAAGGTTTGAGTTCAAAAAATTAACCGCCAATGAGATTTTAAAAAAGTTAGAATTTATTTGCCAAAAAGAAAAAATCAAAATTGAAAGGGAAGCCCTCAAATTAATAGCCCAAAATGCAGACGGTTCTTTGAGAGACGCAGAAGGAATGTTAGATCAAGTGGCCACTCTTTTTAAAGACAAAGAAATAAAAGTAGAAGACATAAAAGATTTTTTGGGTTTGGTAGAGGTTGAGCTTTGCGCCAAATTTGTCGATTTTTTAATTCAAAAGGATGCAAAAGGTGCAATTTCTTTTTTGAACGAAATTTTTGAAAAAGGGGTTGATTTAGATCAATTTTCAAACTCTCTGATAAATTACTTTAGGCAAATTTTAGTTTCAAAAATAATGGGGTTTGAAAATCCATTTGTCTCAAATTTGACAAAAGAAGAAATAGAAAAACTAAAAATTCAGGCCCAAAAATTTAGCGAGGAAAAT
>CAZQIO010000017.1:0-10640 GCA_964593405.1 uncultured Candidatus Saccharibacteria bacterium
TGCACAATTCATGAAAATTACAAAAAGAAAATTTTGGAGGCTAGTGCCGATGACATCGTCGTCGTTTTGAGATTTACTGGCCATCCAATCAGGGTAATTAAAAACAAATGGGCAGAAAAAATGCTAGAGCTTGAACAAATCGGGGCTTTTCCAGAAGAAATAAAGGCTGAAATGATTGCAGGGTTTAATCCCCAAAATCCAAACATTGAAAACATTCCTTTGATGGCAGGAATTTGCGCAGGATCAATTTCTGAAATTTTATCTTGCAAAGAAATAATCGAGGAAATCGCAAATGAACTCAAAAATTTATGAACAAAATTCAAAGTCTCTTTTGCAAAATCTTTTTGAAATGGATTGTTGATTTGATTTGGATAAAGGAGGTTAGGGGCCTAGAAAACATTCCAAAAGAGAATTTTATTTTAGCAGCAAACCATCAAAGCCACTGGGACCAGGTAATCACTGCTTACTTGTGCGTTCCAAGATCTTTCACTTACTTGGGGCAAATCGACAAATACACAGGTTTTGAAGGTTTTTTGAGAAGTTTAATTTACAAAATTGCTGGAGTCATTCCAGTCCACAGATACAACGAAGAATCAAAAAAGAGGGCGATTGAAGAATGTGTCAAAAGATTAAAAAAGGGAGAGATTTTAATAATGTATCCTGAGGGGACAAGGTCAAGGGATGGAAAAATTCACGAAGCCAAAGCCGGAATCGGAAAAATTCATCTTTTGTCAAAAAAGCCAATTTTGCCAGTGGCAATTAAGGGGAATTTTGAAATAATGCCAGTTGGCAAAGTTTTTCCAAAATTTAAAAAGATAGTTAAAATTAACATTGGAAAGCCACTAAATTTTGAAGGAGAAAAAGATTGCCAAAAAATTGCAGATAGAGTAATGGAAGAGATAAAAAAACTGTTTAATCAATTATGATTAAAAAAATTTTAATCGCAAACAGGGGAGAAATTGCTTTGAGAATAATCAGAACTTGCAAGGAAATGGGAATTAAAACCGTTGCCCTTTGTCCAATGCCAGGACAAGAACCAAATTTTATTGAGACTTCTTTGGCAAATGAGTATTATTTTTTGGAAAAAGAAGGGGCAAAAGGATATTTGGATATTAAAAAGATTTTAGAAATTGCAAAAAAAGCAAAAGTTGACGCCATCCATCCAGGTTATGGGTTTTTGGCAGAAAATTGGCTCTTTGCCAAACTCTGTGAAAAAAACAAAATAAAATTCATCGGCCCTCACTACTCTGTGCTTAAAAAGTTGGAAGATAAATTAGAATCTAAAAAGTTGGCAAAAAAATTAAAAATTCAAACTTTAGAGTTTAGTGAAACTCCTGTTAATTCTTTGAAAGATTTAAAAAAATGGATTTTAAAAATTCATCCCCCATTTGTTTTGAAAGCAAGAAGAGGTGGAGGGGGAATTGGAATTAGGGCCATTAACGGTGAAATTTCAATAGGAGAAATTTTTACTTTGGCTTTGGGAGTGAGAAGGCAAATGAGTGTAGCCTTTTCTGACACCGAATTTTTTTTGGAAAAATATTTGCCAGAGGCAAGGCACATTGAAATTCAAATTTTGGCAGACGGAAAAAATTTTTTGCATTTGGGAGAAAGAGAATGCTCAATTCAAAGAAGGTTTCAAAAAATTTTAGAGGAAGCCCCCTCCCCTTTTGTCGATGAAAAACTAAGAAATAGCCTAGTTCAGGCAGCTTTGAGTTTGGCCAGAGAATTAAAATATCAAACTGTTGGAACGGTTGAATTTTTGGTTGACCAAAACAAAAACTTTTATTTTTTGGAAGTTAACCCAAGAATTCAAGTTGAACATCCAGTGACAGAGGCAATAACCGGAATTGATTTGGTAGAGCAACAAATCAGAATTTGTCAGGGAGAAAAATTAAAACTATCACAAGATAAAATTTCATTTCAGGGTTGGGCCATGGAAGCCAGAATTTGTGCCGAAGATCCTCTCCAAAATTTCAAGCCCTGCCCTGGAAAAATAACAAAATATCTTCCGCCAGGAGGCCAAGGAATTTTTGTTCACACTTTTTTGCACGAAGGCCAAGAAATTTTTCCTTATTTCGATCCCCTTTTGGCAAAAATCATTGGTTTTGGCAAAGATAGAAAAGAAGCAATTTCAAGATTAAAAAGAGCAATCGAAGAAATGGTAATTGAGGGGGTGAAAACAAACCTTTCTTTGTTTAAAGCTTTACTTGAAGACGAAAATTTTTTGAAAGGAAATTTCGCAACGGATTTTATAGAGAAAAGCAAAATATTGGAAAAAATAAAAACTACAGAAGACCAAGGGCGTTTTTCCCAAAAAGCCGAAATTTCGGAAGAAAAAATCGCTGAAATTGTTTACCAGATTTATTGTCAACTTAAAAATTTCCAACCAGAAAAAGGTGAAATTTCAAATTGGCAGCTTTTAGAAAGATTAAAATTTTTTGAAGAATGAGGTTTAAAATTAAAGTTGGAAAAGAAACACTGGAAGTTGAAATTTTGGAAACAAAAGACGGAGTGAAAATTAAGGTTGGACAAAAGGAATTTTTCTTTGAAGAGAAAAAAGAGGTTTCAAAAGTTTCGCTTCCAAAAAAGGAATTTGAAGAGAAAGAAATTTTAGCCCCCATTTCTGGGCAAATTTTGGAAGTTTTAGTTAAAGAAGGAGACTTTGTTAAAAAGGGACAAACTCTTTTGTTACTTTCAGCAATGAAAATGGAAAATGAGATTTTGGCAGAAAGAGATGGCAAAGTTAAAAAGGTTTTTGTCAAAAAAGGGCAAAAGGTTGAAAAGGATGAAAAATTAATTCTTTTGGAATAATTTTTAAAAATTTATGGAAATTTTGGAATTTGAAAAAATTGATTCAACTCAAAAAAAGGCTATTGAATTAATAAAAAAGAAAAAATTTAAACCCTGGACAGTAATTTTGGCAAAAGAGCAAACGGCAGGAATAGGAAGAAAGGGAAATTTTTGGTACGCTCCAAAAGGAGGACTTTATTTTTCAGTCATTTTGCCACAAACAAAAATTGAAGATGTAGAAATTTTGACAAATTTAGCCGCTTTTTTGGTTGCCAAAATAATTTTTAAAAAATTTGGCCAAAAGCCATTTATTAAATTTCCAAACGACGTTTATTTAAGAAACAAAAAAGTTTGTGGGATTTTGACTCAAAACATCGTTTTTGGTAAAAAAATTATTTCAGTAATGGGAATTGGCGTCAACACTAACATCGAAAAATTTCCACCAAACCTAAAAAGAAAGGCTACCTCCCTTTTTTTAGAATTTAAAAAGAAAATTCAAAACAAAAAACTTTTAAAAGAAATTTTGCAACAACTAAAAAAAGTCCTAAAATAAAATTAATACAATGAGAAAAAAATTTTACATTACCACCCCAATTTATTACGTTAATGCCCCTCCCCACATTGGCCATGCCTTCACTACGATAGTTGCCGATGTTTTAGCTCGCTATCACCGAGCGCTAGGAGAAAAAGTTTTTTTTCTCACCGGTACTGACGAGCACGGTTTCAAAATTGCTAAAGTTGCCAAAAGTCTCGGGAAAACTCCCCTTCAATTTTGCAACCAAATTGCCAAAGAATTTAAAAAAACCTGGCAAAAGTTAGATATTTCCTACGACAATTTCATTCGGACAACCTCTCCAAAACATACCAAAGCTGTTCAAAGAGCCTTTTCTTTTTTGAAAGAAAAGAATTTTATTTACAAGGGTTTTTATGAAGGACTGTATTGCTCAGGTTGCGAACAATTTAAAACAAAAAAAGACTTAGTTGACGGAAAATGCCCAGACCACGCCAGAGAACCAGAACTTGTCAGAGAAGAAAATTATATTTTTTCTCTTTCAAAATTCACTAAAATTTTGACAAAAAAAATCGAATCTAAAAAGCTTGAAATTTTGCCCCAAAAAAGAAAGAACGAAATTTTGAAATTTTTGAAAGAAGGATTAAACGATGTTTCTTTTTCTCGACCAAAAGAGAAAGTAGAATGGGGAATTACTGTGCCTTTTGATAAAAATCAAACGATTTATGTTTGGGTAGACGCCTTTTTGAATTATTTGACAGGCATTGGCTGGGATGGAGACCCAAAAAACGTACCAGAGTTTTGGCCTCCTGATTTGCAATTGATGGGAAAAGATATTTTAAGAGTTCATGCTACTATTTGGCCGGCTATTTTGCTAGCTCTTGGTTTGCCTCTTCCAAAGCTGCTTTTTGCCCATGGATATTTCACAGTCAACGGACAAAAAATGAGCAAGAGCTTGGGCAACATTATTCATCCTTTAGAATTGGTTGATAAATTTGGCTCAGATGCCACTCGCTATTTGCTTTTGTCAATTTGTTCTTTAGAGGAAGGGGGAGATGTGAGTTGGGAAAAGTTTTTAAAAAAATACAACGGAGATTTAGCCTATGGCCTTGGCAACTTAATAATGAGAGTGGCAGTTTTGGGGGAAAAAATTCAAAGAGAAAACCCGTTTAGAAAAATCAAACTCAGAGATAAAAAAATAATTTTGGCAATCAAGGAGGCTAAAGAAAAATACAAAAACTTCATTGAAAAGTTCAAATTAGACCAAGCCTTAATTAGCGTTTGGCAATTGATAGGTTTTTGCGACAAATTTATTGAAAACAAAAAACCCTGGCAAAAAAGCAAAGAGCAACCTTTGATAATCGGAGATTTACTCATTGCCATTGGTGAAATTGCTCAAATGCTCCAACCTTTTTTACCCCAAACATCAAAAAGAATATTTAAAGAATTTTGGGTCAAAAACAACAAAAATGTTTGGGATTTCAAAATAACGTTAAAAAGGCCACTTTTCCCAGCAATAAAAGCTTAAAAAAATGAATTTCGAAAAGGAAATAGAAAAATTAGAAAAAAAGAAAAAAGAACTACAAAGACCAGAAGATGTAGAAAGTCAACACCAAAAAGGGAAATTAACAGCTAGAGAAAGAATTGATCTTTTGTTAGATCCCGGGTCTTTCTTTGAATTAGATACTTTTGTTGAATCTCGTTCCGATTTTTTACCAAAAGAAAAAAAATTTCCTGGTGATGCTGTTGTCACTGGTTTTGGAAAAATACAAGGGAGGCAGGTTTTTGTTTTTTCTCAAGATTTTTCAAAAATTGGCGGAACTCTTGGCGAAATGCATGGAGAAAAAATAGTTAGGGTTTACGAAATGGCCAGAAAAACGGGATGCCCGATAATCGGAATTTATGATTCTGGAGGAGCCAGAATTCAAGAAGGCATTCTATCCCTTAACGCTTACGGGAAAATCTTTAGAGAACAAGTTTTAGCTTCTGGAGTAATACCTCAAATTGCCATAATGGTTGGCCCATCGGCCGGAGGTGCTTGTTACGCTCCCGGCCTTTCAGATTTTGTTTTTATGGTAGAAAAAATATCTTTTATGTTCATTACTGGACCGGAAGTCGTAAAAAAAGTAACGGGAGAAGAACTTTCTTTTGAAGAACTGGGAGGACCAAAGATTCATTCTCAAAAGTCCGGATGCGCCCATTTTATTTTTGAAAGAGAAGAAGGTTGTTTTTTGGCTGTGAAAAAACTTTTGTCATATTTGCCCCAAAACAATTTAGAAAACCCTCCTTCAAAAAAGGGAATTTTCACTGAACTTTTTGAAAAAGAAGAAACTCCAAAAATTTTGGAAATTCTTCCAGAAAAAGAAGAAAAGGGTTACGACATGAAAAAAATAATAGAAGAAATTTTTGATAGCGGAAGTTTTTTTGAAATCCAAGAAAATTTTGCCCAAAATTCGATTGTCGGATTTGCCAGACTAGGAGGGCATGTTGTTGGAATCGTTGCCAATCAACCGAAAGTTTTAGCTGGAGTTTTAGACATTGATGCTTCAGACAAAATTTCAAGGTTTGTAAGATTTTGTGATTGTTTTAACATTCCGATAATCTCTCTGGTGGATTGCCCCGGATATTTGCCTGGCAAAGAACAAGAACACGGGGGAATAATCAGGCACGGGGCGAAAATTTTGTATGCTTTTGCCGAGGCTTCCGTACCAAAAATTTCTTTAATTTTAAGGAAAGCTTTTGGCGGAGCTTTTATTGCCCTATCCTCAAGGACACTGGGTTTTGACAAAGTGTTTGCCTATCCAATGGCCCAAATTGGAGTAATGGGACCAGAACAGGCGGTAGGGATAATTTATAAAAAAGAACTAGAAAAAGTTCAAGACAAAGAAAAATTTGAAAAGGAAAAAATCGAACAATTAAAAGAAAAAATGACGGCAATAGAAGCTGCAAAGATTGGCCAGGTTGATTTAATAATCAATCCAAAACAGACTAGACAAGTTTTGCTAAAAACTCTTGAAGCCTTGTTGCAAAAAAGGGGAGAAAAAATTCCACGAAAACACGGTAACATTCCTTTGTAAAATAATGAATCCAATTTTTCTTTTAATAATTTCTTATTTGCTCGGTGCCTTTCCTTCCGGTTTTTTGTTTACCAAAATTTTCGCTAAAAAAAATATTTTGGAAATTGGCTGGAGGAAATCTTCTGCCTCGAACGTTTTCAAAAATGTTGGAATTTTACCAGGAGTTTTGACTGCAATTTTTGATGTTGGCAAAGGCGCCTTGGCTGTATTTTTGGCCAAAATTTTTAAAGCCCCTCTCGAAATTCAAGCTCTCTGTGGTGTTTTTGCTATTTTGGGCCACAATTGGTCTATTTTTTTAAAATTTTCAGGAGGAAGAGGGATCGGAACTTTTTTGGGGGCACTCTCTCTGTTGAATTTTAGAATTTTTCTTTATTCCGTCGTTCCATTTTTATTTTTAGTTTTCATTTTCGATTCTTCCATTTTGACAATTTTTCTTTTGATTTTTTCTCTTTTTCTTTCCTTTCTGCTTGGGGAAGCCAAAATTGCCAAATTCTTCATTCTTTTTTCTTTGTTTCCAATTTTCCTTAAAAGGCTAAGTCCAATTGGAGAGCTTTCTTTGGCAAAAAAGAGATTAATTTTGTCTCGAATTCTTTTTGACGACGAAAATTTCCACCACCTCTTTAAATTGACAAAACTAAAAAAATTGAGAAAATAAAAGTTATGGAACTAAAAGAAATAAAATCGGCAATAGTTCAAATTGCTGAAGAAAGGGGAATTCCGATAGAAAGGGTTGTAGAGGCTGTCGAATCAGCCTTAGCTTCGGCTTGGAAAAAAGAATATGGAAAAAAAGAACAATTAATTAGAGCAAAGTTTGATTTGGGAACTGGAAAGGTTGAGTTTTGGAGAGTGAAATTGGTAGTCGATGAGAGTATGCTTTATACGCAAAAAGAATTAGAAGAACTTAGAGAGAAAAAGATAAAACCAATAGAAGGAAAAATTAAATTCAACCCAGAAAGACATATTTTGTTAAAAGAGGCACAAAAAATCAATCCTGAAGCAAAAGTGGGGGATGAAATAAAAATTCCCCTAAAAGAGCAAGGAAATTATGGAAGAATAGCCGCTCAAACAGCAAAGCAAGTTATCCTCCAAAAACTAAAAGAGATTGAAAGGGAAGAAGCCTACAAAGAATTAAAACAAAAAGAAGGAGAAATTGTCTCTGGAATAGTTCAAAGGGTAGAGCCAAAGGCAGTTTATTTAAACATTGGTAGGACAATTGGAATTTTAAAAAAAGAAGAACAAATTCCAAACGAATTTTACAGACCAGGCCAAAGGCTTAAAGCTTATGTTTTAAGTGTTGAAAAAACGACAAAGGGTCCCCTTGTTTTTCTTTCTCGTTCTTATCCGAAATTTGTTTCAAAACTTTTTGAACTTGAAGTTCCAGAAATTGCCGAAGGGCAGGTAGAAATTAAATCAATCGCCAGGGAACCCGGAGCAAGAACGAAAATTGCCGTTGTTTCAAAAGTGCCTGGAATAGATCCAATCGGAGCAATGGTAGGGCAAAGGGGAATGAGAGTTCAAGCAGTGATTAATGAACTTGGTGGGGAAAAAATTGATATTATCTTGTATTCAGATAATCCTCAAGAATATATTGCCAACGCCCTCTCTCCTGCTAAAGTTTTGGAAGTTAAAATTTTACCAAAAAATAAAGCCTTAGCCATCGTTGACAAAGATCAACTTTCTCTGGCAATAGGAAAAGACGGCCAAAACGTGAAGCTGGCAGCAATTTTGACTGCCTGGAAAATTGATGTGAAATCAAAAGAAGAAGTAGAAAAGGAGGAACTTGAAAAAGAAAAATAGTTTGCTAAAATAAAATTAGGTCGAAATTTCTGATAAATTTGGCATTCTAAGATTTCATGAATTTGGTCCCGATGGTAATAGAAAAAACTCCATACGGAGAAAGAGCTTACGACATTTATTCAAGACTCTTGAAAGAGAGAATAATTTTTCTTGGAGGTCCAATTACCGACGCTCTGGCAAATTCAATCATTGCCCAACTTTTGTTCTTGGCCTCGAAAGACCCAGAAAAAGAAATTCAATTTTACATTAACTCCCCAGGAGGAATAGTTACTGCAGGCTTGGCAATTTATGACACGATGCAATACATCAAATGCCCAATTTCGACAGTCTGCGTTGGTATGGCAGCCTCGATGGCAGCTGTTTTGTTGGCAGCCGGAACGAAAGGAAAAAGGTATGCTTTGCCAAACTCTGAAATAATGCTCCACCAGCTAAGAGGGGGAGTGACCGGAGAAGCAATCGAGATTGAAATTACCGCAAAGCAGGTAATGAAAATAAAAGAAAAGTTAAACAAGATTTTGTCATACCACACCGGACAACCATTAGAAAAAATTGAAAAAGATACCGATCGTGAATTTTATCTTTCTGCCCAAGAAGCCAAAGAGTACGGGCTCATCGATGAAGTTATTCAACCAAAAAAATAAAAAAACAAAAAAAATCTCTCAAATCTATGTTTGGACTTCAAACTCTAATTTTGATATTTCTTTCTCTTTCTTTTGGGATTGGCCTAGGCTATTTTGGTAGACAGCTAATTTTTAAAAAGAGAGAAAAAGAAATAGAAAAAGAACTTAAAGAAAAACTTCAAGAGGTAAAAAAGGAGGCTGCTTTAATTTTGAAAAGGGCAGAAAAAGAAAGAAAAGAAAAAGAAAATGAGATTTTGGAGAAGGAAAATTACATTAAAAAGAGAGAAAGGTTTTTAAAGGAAAAAGCGACAGAAATAGAAAAAAGAGAGAGGGAAATAAAAGAAAGAGAGGAACAATTGTTGGAAAAAGAAAAGGAGATTGAACAAAAGTTAGAAAGAATTTCTGGGATGAAAAAAGAAGAAATAATTGCCGAAATGAGAAAAAATGCAGAAATTCAGGCCCAAAAAGAAATTTTTGAAAGATTAGAAAAGTTAGAAAAAGAAGGAGAAGAAAAATTTGAAAAGAGAGCCAAAGAAATTTTAGTTTCTGTAATTCAGAGAATGGCCCTTCCGGTAGTTCAAGAGACTACCACCACCATCTTGACGCTACCTAGCGAAGAAATAAAGGGAAAAATAATTGGCAAAGAAGGAAGAAATATCAAAACCCTAGAGAATTTAACCGGAGTAGAAATAATAATCGATGAAACTCCGCAAACTATAACCATTTCTTCTTTCGATCCAATAAGAAGACAGATCGCAAAGTTGGCTTTGGAAAAATTAATCAAAGACGGAAGAATTCAACCTGCAAAGATTGAAGAGAAAGTAAAAGAGGCAGAAAAAGAGATAGAAAAAGAAATGAAAGAAGCAGGAGAAGCGGCGGCTTTGCAATTAGGCTTGGTTGGAATTGATCCAAAACTTTTGCAACTTTTGGGAAGGTTGAAATTCAGAACTTCCTTTGGCCAAAACGTTTTGCTCCATTCAATAGAAGTTGCCCTTTTGGCTTCAGCTTTAGCCAATGAAATTGGGGCCAATTCTTTAGTTTGCAAAAAGGCAGGTCTTTTCCATGATATTGGAAAGGCAATGGACATTATGGTTGAAGGTTCTCATGTTGATATTGGGGTTAAAATTTTAGAAAAATTTGGGATCGAAAAAGAAGTCATTGAGGCAATGAAATCTCATCACGGAGACTATCCATTTTCTTCAATAGAGGCAGTTTTAGTTCAGGTGGCAGACCAAATTTCTGGGGCAAGGCCTGGGGCAAGAAAAGAAACTGTTGAACAATATCTAAAAAGAATTGAAGAACTAGAAAAAATCGCCCTCTCTTTCCCCGGAGTTGAAAAAGCCTGGGCTTTGGAAGCTGGCAGAGAAATCAGAGTCTTTGTCAAACCTGAAGAGGTTGATGATTTTGGAGCAAGAAAATTGGCAAGAGAAATTGCAAATAGAATCCAAGAGGAGTTAAATTATCCAGGTGAAATAAAGGTAACTGTCATTAGGGAAATGCGGGTTATAGAGTACGCAAGATAAACTTTAAATTTAAAATCGGCTCATTTTTTGAGTTGAGCCGATTTTTTTGTTGAGCGCCAAAATTCCTTTAGGAGGGGGTGACAGCTGAGTCCTTCGTAGCTAAAGCGGAGAAACACGAAGGGCCATGGAGGGGGAAAACTTGGTTTCCCCTATGGGGAGCCGAGAAGCGCAGGAGTTATCCGAGCATCGCAGGCGACAAAGCGGGTGAGGGGAGTCGAACCCCCATCTCTACCTTGGCAAGGTAGTGTACTGGCCGTTGTACTACACCCGCATAGTCGGCTACGCGCGGCTTAACTTTAGTTAACCGCCGTGTTCGCCTCCC
>CAZQIO010000018.1:0-9359 GCA_964593405.1 uncultured Candidatus Saccharibacteria bacterium
GACAACAAAAAAAGAAAATTTTTGAAATACTCATTTTTAAGGAATGAAAATTTTAAAAAATTTTTTTATTTTTGAGAAAAGGTCTCCTCTTTCTCTTGCCTCTCTTTCTTCTATTTCATTGCCTAGCAAAATTAAGCCAGCTGCCACAGAAAAAATTGGTTCTTCTTCCAAATTTAAAATTCCTTTTGGCGTTCCCAATTGACAATAGAGACGGAGTTTTTCTTTGGCAAATTGGACTATCTGGGGAATCTTTGCCCCCCCACCGGTCAAAACAACGCCACAGGGTAATTTTTTGTCTCTTTTTATTTCCTTCAGTTCTTTTTTTACTTCAAAGAAAATTTCAGAAAATTTTTGTTGAATGATTTTAGAAAGAATTTTTTGAGAAAAAACAAGGTTCTCTTCTCCAACTTCGACTTTTTCTTTGGTGCTTTTTTTCCGAGAATTTAAACTACCGTACTCAATTTTTATTCTCTCTGCAATTTCTGGTTCCAGTTTGAAAGAAATAGCAATTTCGTTGGTTACTGCCTGAGACCCTATTGGCAAAACTTTCAAATGAATCAAATTGCCCTCTTCAAAAACAGCCAAAGAAGTAGTTTGGGCTCCAATATCTAAAAGGCAAACCCCGTTTTCCTTTTGTTTTTCGTTCAAAACAGCCTTAGCGCAGGCCAGGGGAGAAGGAATTAAATCCAAAACCTCCAAGTCAGTCCTAAAGGCTGTTTCTTTAATTTTTTCCAAATGAGGGGAAAAACATCCAAGCAAAAGAGTTTCTGCTTCAAGCCTTGTGCCGCGCAACCCCTTGGGGTCTCTAATTCCTTTTTCACCATCGACGCTAAATTCTTTTGGAATGACTTCAAAAATTTCTCTGTTGTGACCCAGGCCGACAGTTTTTGCCTCTTTCAAAACCCTTTCTACATCTTCTTGAGAAATTATCAAATCAGCTCTTGAGACTGAAATCGTCGCTCTGGCAGGAAGAGAAAACAGATTAACTCCTCCCAAGCTGAAAAAAGCAGAATCAATTCTTGTCTTTAAATTTTCCTCGATCCTTCCCAAAAGTTTCTTTAAAACCCTCGCTGTCTTTTCAGGATCGAGAATTGCCCCTTTTTTTACTCCCTCTGAAGTTTCTATATCTTTAAACAAGAGCGTTAAACCGTTTTTTTGTCTTTGACATACTAAAATTTTCGTTGTTGCGCTTCCTATATCAATAGCACAAATTGATTTTTTCATTTTTGAGAAAGTAATTTTTTGACAATTTGGGAAACTAAAGAACCATCCGCTCTCCCCTTTAACTTGTTCATTAATTCTTTCATGACCTTTCCCATATCTTTGATATCTTTGGCTCCCAAATTCTTGATTGTTTCTTTGGCTATCTTTTCTATTTCATCTTGGCTCAGCTCTTTTGGTAAATATTTCTTTAAAACATCGATCTCTGCTTTTTCTTTTTCGACAAGATCTTTTCGTTTTCCTTTTTCAAATTCAAAAATGGCTTCTTTTCTCTTTTTTATCTCCGAAGCGATCACTGCCAACATTTCTTCGTCTGTCAATTGGCATTTTCTTTCAAGCTCTTCTTGGGAAAATTCTGGATTTTCTTTGGCAATTTTGTATCTTTTTTCTCTTTCTTTATCAAAAATCGCTGCCCTTAAAAGCTTGAGGGTGGAAATTTCAATTTCTTTTCTTTCTTTTAAAGCTTTTTTAAAATCCTCTTCGATTTTTTCTTTTAAAGTGGCCATTAAAGCTTTCCAAGCTTTTCGAGCTTTTGATAATACTTTTTCATTTCTTCTCTGTAGAGAGCTTTCCTTTTTTTCTTCTCTTCCGAAAGGTTTCTGTCTTTGTACATTTTTTCTCTGGCCCGCACTAAAATGCCACTTCTTTGAACTGCTCTGGTGAATCTTTTTATTAAAGATTGAACTGACTCTTTTTCTTTTTTTCTGATGGTTAAAGCCATGGTTTTATATTAATTTTTTAATCTCCTTGAGCAAATTTTTCAAATCCAAAATTTTTTGCTTTCCTGTCTCCATGTCTCTAAGCATTATTTTCTCTTCTAAAGCCTCTTTTTGCCCTAAAATTAAAACATATTTTACTTTGAGTCTGTCAGCAAGTTTTAGCTGAGCCTTGAGAGAATCTCTGCCTAGAGATTCATAAACTTGAATTTTCTCTTTTCTAAATTCTTCTAAGATTTTTAAGGCTTTTTTCTTTGCCAAATCTCCAATTTGGGCCAAAAAAATTTTAGCCTTTTTTTCTCCAGGAAATTTGAAGGCTTTTTCTTTCATTAAAGTTATGATTCTTTCTACTCCGGCCGCTCCTCCAACTCCAGGAGTTTGAGGCCCCCCTAAAATCTTGATTAAATTGTCATATCTTCCTCCACCAGCTATAGCCCCGACTTCTTTTCCCTTTTCGCTTTCTTCGAAAATTTCAAAAACTGTTTTTGTGTAATAATCTAAGCCTCTCACCAAGTAAGGATCGAGATGATAAGGAATTTCCAACTCTTCTAAACTTTCTAAAACCCCCTTTAAATGGTTTTTGCAACCTTCGCAAAGTGAATCTAAAATTTGGGGAGCTTGGGCAATGATTCTTTGACAACTTTCTTGTTTGCAGTCTAAAATTCTGAGCGGATTTTCTTTTAACCTTCTTTTGCAATCTGCACAGAGGGCCGGGTATTTTGTTTTCAAGTAAGAAATCAATGTTTTTTTGTAATACGGTCGACAAAAACTGTCTCCGATACTATTTATTTTCAAAACCAAATTTTTGAACTTTAAATCTTTTAAAATGTTCCAAAAAATCTGAATTATTTGAGCGTCAAGCACTGGGCTATCGTCTCCTAAAATTTCAAAGCCAAACTGCCAAAACTGCCTCATTCTTCCAGCCTGGGGTTTTTCATACCTAAAAAAAGGACTAAAATACCAAAGTTTTACCGGTTGAGGAAGGTTTTGCATTCCATGTTGAATGAAAGCTCTGGCTACCGGAGCTGTACCTTCTGGTCTGAGGGCTAATTTATCTCCTCCTTTCGTTCTCAAGACAAACATTTCTTTTTGGACAATATCTGTTGAGAGGCCAACTCCTTTTGTAAAAAGTTCTGCTTCTTCTAAAATTGGAGTTTCAATTCTTTCAAAAAAGTGGAAATTAGCATAACTTTCAACAATTTCCAAAATTTTTTGATAGTAGCGCCATTCTTCAGCGAAAATATCTCTCATTCCTTTTGGCGTTTGAAATTTTGGTTTTGCCATTTTTAATAATTTGGAGCTTCTATCTTCACCTTTGCCAAAGAAAAAGAAATTGGCCAAAGTCGTAAAACAACTCTTCCGATAATTTGTTTTTTCTGAACTGGGCCAAATTGCCTTGAGTCAAAAGAAAAACTTCGGTTGTCTCCCAAAACAAAATATTCATTTTCAGAAAGGGAAATTTTTAAATTGCCGTAAGTGTAGGAAGAATTCAAGTAAGAAGATTCATCTAAAACCTTTTTTTCTCCATCTTTTAAAACAATAACTTTTCCTTCTTCAATTTCGATCGTTTCTCCCGGCAATCCAACAATTCTCTTTATAAATTTTTGAGAAGGATTTTTGGGGTTTTTAAAAACTATCACCTCTCCTCTCTTTGGTTCTCTAAATCTGTAGGTTATCTCATCAATTATTAGATAATCTCCTTCTTCAAAATTTGGTTCCATCGATTGACCCTTGACAATAAATGGCTGAAAAACAAAATAGCGAATTGGCAAAACAACAACCAAAGCTAAAAAAACAATCTGCAAAATTTCTAAAAAAAAGGAAAAAAACTTATTCATAGCTCCATTTTATGAATTTTAGAAACCAAAATCAAGTTGTTAAAATAAAACTGATGAAATTAATAGTCGGTTTGGGAAATCCGGGGGAAAAATTTGAAAAAACAAGGCACAATTTGGGTTTTTGGATTTTGGATGAATTCAAAAAAAGGCAAAAATTTCCAAAATTTAAACTTCAAAAAAAACTTTTTTCTTTAATTTCTGAAGGTGAAATTTTTGGAGAAAAAATTGTCTTGGCAAAACCCCAAACTTTCATGAACAATTCCGGAAAGGCTGTAAAACTCCTCATTAAGAATTATCAACTTAGTAAAGCCATGGCTGAATTAAGTCGATACTTAATTGTTGTCCATGATGATTTAGATATTCCTCTTGGAAAATTTAAAATTTCTTTTGGCAAAGGTTCTGCCGGTCACAAAGGAGTTCAATCGATAATCGATGAATTGAAAACAAAAGATTTTGTCAGATTGAGAATTGGAATTTTCCCTGGCAAAAAACCAAAAGAGAAAGATTTTGTTTTGAAAAAATTTAAAGAAAAGGAAAGAAAAATTTTGAGAGAGATTTTCCAAAAAATTTTTGAGGCAATCGAAACTATCGTTAAAGAGGGAAAAGAAAAGGCAATGCAAATTTTCAACCAATAAAAGCCTGCGAGCCGCGAGGAAAGGCATTAAAGCCCACCCCGCGCTTGCGAGTCATTAGGGTTAGGAGGGATCCCCTATGACTACTCGCAGGCAATAATTAAAATAACAAATTTTAATGGAATTGTCGAGAATTGACAAAATTTTAATTTGTGCTCCAATTCCCTATTTTTTAGAAAGGGAGAATCTTTGGTTTGAGAAAAATTTGGAAAAAATTTTAAACGCAAGAAAAACCCAAATTTTCTTTCAAGAAAACACAGAATTTTTAGAAACAGGAAAAAAATTGTCTCTGTCTGAATTTTTAAGAAGGTTAGATGAGATGGGTTATGAAAAAGTTTTGGAAATTTCGGAAATTGGAGAATTTTCTCATAGAGGGGGAATAGTCGATGTCTTCCCGATAAACACCAATTTTGCAATCAGAATCGAATTTTTAGGAAATAAAATTGAACAGATTTTGAAATTGCCAATAGAAATAAAGGATGAAAAGAGGGAAAAGGAAATTTTAAAAAAGAAGCTAAAGTCTCAAAAAATTTTTTCTGATCTCAGAGATTTAAAGCCCGGAGAATTTCTAGTTCATTTGGACCATGGAATTGGGATTTTTAGAGGATTTTCAGAAATTAAAGGCCAAAAATACTACCAAATAGAATACACAAATGGGGACAAACTTTTTGTCCCTTTTGGCTTGGAAAGGAAACTTTCAAGATATATTGGTTTTTCAGAACCAAAGGTTTCAAGGCTTGGAACTTTAACCTGGATAAAAACAAAAAGAAAAGTCAAAAAAGAGGCAGAAAAATTTGCCAGAGAGCTTTTAAAAATTTATGCAAAAAGAGAATTGGCAAAAAGACCTCCTTATTTGCCAGATGATGAAATAGATGAATATTTAAAAGAGACTTTTCCTTTTGAAGAAACGCCAGATCAAATTAGGGCAATTGAAGAAATAAAAAGAGATTTGGAAAGTGAAAAACCAATGGATAGGTTATTGTGCGGGGATGTTGGGTTTGGAAAAACTGAAGTTGCTCTAAGGGCGATGGTAAAAGTGGTCAAATCTGGATACCAGGCTGTAATGCTTTGTCCGACGACAATTTTGGCAAACCAGCACTATCAAAATTTTAAAAAGAGATTGAAAAATTTGCCAATTAAGGTTGAAATGCTCTCAAGGTTAACTCCAAAAAGAGAGCAAAAGAGAATTATTAAAGATTTAAAAGAAGGGAAAATTGATATTTTGGTTGGGACTCATCGAATTTTGTCAAAAGATGTTGAATTCAAAAAATTGGGGCTTTTGGTAATAGACGATGAGCACAAATTTGGAGTGGCTCAAAAAGAAAAATTGAAAAAATTGAGGGCTGAATTGGATGTTTTGTCTCTTTCTGCAACTCCAATTCCCAGAACCCTTTACATGGCTTTGTCTTCTCTAAAAAGCATTTCTCTAATTCAAACTCCACCACAAGGAAGGCTGCCGATTAAAACTTTCATTTTGCCTTTTAGAGAAAAAACAATAAAAGAAGCGATCGAAAATGAAGTAAAAAGAGGAGGACAAGTTTATTACTTGCACAATCGAGTTCAGACAATAAATTCAGTTAAAAATTTTCTGGAGAATCTTTTACCCAATTTAAAATTCGGAATCGCCCATGGAAAACTGAACGAAAGAGAATTGGTAAAAATAATGGAAGATTTTCAAAACAAAAAAATTGATGTTTTGGTAGCAACGACAATAATTGAGGCAGGGATTGATTTGCCAAACGTTAACACTTTAATCGTTGCCGATGCGACAAGGCTTGGACTTTCTCAGGCCTATCAAATTAGAGGAAGAATTGGTAGATCACACATTCAAGCTTTTGCCTACTTTTTGTATCCAAAAAGGCTGACACCTTTGGCAAAAGAAAGATTGAAAGCTTTAAAAGAGGCTGAAGAGTTGGGTTCAGGTTACAAGATTGCCTTGAAAGATTTGGAAATTAGGGGAGCTGGAAACGTTTTGGGCAGGGAGCAATCTGGGAATATCAACAAAGTTGGTTTGAATTTGTATTGTCAAATGCTAGCTCAAGCAATAGAAAAAATGAGAGGGGAAAAATGGAAATAAAAAAGGTATTTTTTGAAGACAAAAATTATCCAAAGCTTTTGAGGGAAATTAAAGATCCACCAAAAATTTTGTATTACTGTGGAAATTTGGAAATTGCAAACGAAAATTGTTTTGCGATAGTTGGAACGAGAAGGTGTTCTACTTATGGAAAAGAGGTTGCCTTAAGATTTGCTTTAGATTTAATAGATTTTGGTTTTGTCATTGTTTCAGGTTTTGCTCCGGGAATTGACACAATAGCCCACAAAGCAGCAATAGAAAAGAAAAAACCAACGATTGCCGTTTTGGGAACAGGGCTTGATAAAAAATTAATCTATCCAAAAACAAATTTGAAATTGATAGATAAAATTTTAGAATGTGGAGGGTGCCTAATTTCTGAATTGCCCCCAGGAAGTCATGGAACAAAGTACACTTTTCCTCAAAGAAACAGAATCATTTCAGGAATATCTCTTGGAGTTTTAGTTGTCGAAGCAAGAATGAAATCTGGGGCACTAATTACTGCAGAGTATGCGATAGAGCAAAAAAGAAAAGTTTTTGCCGTTCCAGGATCTATCTTTTCTCAAACTTCAAAAGGATGCCATTATTTGATAAAAAGGGGGGTGAAATTGGTAGAGGATGCAAAAGATATTTTGGAAGAATTGGGAATGAAAGCTAAAATTGAAAAAGAAAAAATTGAAGGGGAAAGCTTCGAAGAAAAATTGATTTTGGAAGCTTTAAAAGAAGGAGCTTTAGATATTGAAAAAATCATTGAGAAAACAAAATTGCCGCCACAAAAGGTTGCGTCAACCATTTCAATTTTGGAAATTAAGGGTAAAATAAAAAATTTGGGGGGTCAAATTTATGCAATTAATTTTGGTTGAAAGCCCAACGAAAGCAAAAACGATATCTAAATTTTTGGGCCGGGGCTACAAAGTCATGGCCTCTTTTGGCCATGTGATGGATTTGCCAGAAAGAAATTTTGGAGTCGACATAAAAAACAATTTCAAGCCAACTTATGTTTTGATTCCAAAGGCAAAAGAGAGAATAAAAGAAATAAAAAAAGAAGCAAAAAAGGCAAAATTGGTAATTTTGTCTACCGATCCAGATAGAGAAGGGGAGGCAATAGCTTACCATTTAGTTCATTTGCTAAAACTGGGCAGGAAAAAACCTTATTGGAGAATCACTTTTCATGAAATTACAGAAAAGGCAATAAAGGAGGCTTTAAAAAATCCAAGGAAAATTGACATGAATTTGGTTTCTGCCCAGCAAGCAAGGAGAATTTTAGACAGAATTGTAGGTTACAAACTCTCTCCCTTGCTTTGGAAAAAAGTAGCAAAAGGGTTGTCAGCAGGAAGGGTTCAATCTGTGGCAGTGAGGCTGATTGTAGAGAGAGAAAGGGAAATTCAAAGATTTGTCCCTCAAGAGTACTGGACGATAGAGGCAATTTTGAAAAAAGAAAAAGAATTTAGGGCAATTTTGACAAAAAAGGATGGAAAAAAAATACCAGAGCTTGGAATAAAAAGTGAAAAGGAAGCAAAAAAAATTGTTGAAGAGTTAAAAGGGGCAAAATTTAAGGTTTTGAAAGTTGAAAGAAAAGAAAGAAAAAGAAATCCGCCAGAACCTTTCATGACTTCGACAATGCAGCAAACTTTGGCAACAAAATTTGGTTGGCCGGCAGAAAAAACAATGCAAATTGCCCAGCAACTTTATGAAATGGGATACATAACTTACATGAGAACTGATTCTTTGAATTTGTCCGATTTGGCTTTGGAAATGGCAAAAAAATTCATAGTTAAAAATTTCACTGAAAATTATTATCAGTTGAGAAAATACAAAACAAAATCAAAAGTTGCTCAAGAAGCCCACGAAGCAATAAGGCCGACTGATGTTGAGAGAACTCCTGAAATTTTAGAAGGAAAATTAAATTCTCAGCAGTTGAAACTTTATGACCTAATTTGGAGAAGGTTTTTGGCCTGCCAAATGAAAGAAGCAATTTTTGACCAAACAAGAGTTGAGATTGAAGCAAAAAATTATGAATTTTTAGCTACCGGGCAAATTTTAAAATTCGATGGATTTTTGAAAGTTTATCCAATGAAATTTGAGGAAGAAGAACTCCCAGAATTAAAAAAAGGAGAAACTTTGGAATTGGTAAAGATTTTGCCCGCTCAGCATTTCACTCAACCTCCGCCAAGATACACTGAGGCTAGTTTAATTAAAGAACTAGAAAAGCATGGAATTGGCAGGCCATCGACTTATGCCCCGATTTTGGCAACAATCCAAGAAAGAAATTATGTTAAAAAAGATGAAAAAAAGAGGTTTTATCCGACTGCAGTCGGAATTTTGGTCAACGATCTTTTGGTAAAGCATTTTCCAGAGATTGTTAACATTTCCTTTACTGCCAAAATGGAAGACAATTTAGACAAAATCGCAAACGGAGAAAAAAATTGGGTGGAAGTTTTGAGAGAATTTTACGAACCTTTTAAAGAAAACTTAGAGAAAAAATACAAAGAAATTAGGGGGGCAGGAATTTTAGAAAGAACTGATAAAAAATGTCCAAAATGTGGGGCCCAATTGTTAGTCAGGGTCTCAAAATATGGAAGGTTTTTGGCTTGTTCTAATTATCCAAAATGCAAATATACATTCGATTTAGAAAACTCAACCGGAATTTTGTGTCCAAAATGCAAAAAAGGAGAAATAATGAAAAGAAAAAGCAAAAAAGGAAAAGTATTTTGGGGGTGCTCAAATTATCCAAAGTGCGAATTTGTTTTGTGGGAAAAGCCAACTGGGGAGAACTGTCCAAAATGCAACTTTCCTCTGGTGGAAAGAGAAAAAGGGAAAATTGAATGCTCAAACAAAAAGTGCAATTTTTCAATTGCTGAATAAAAAGGGAAAGGGCGCG
>CAZQIO010000018.1:9369-10380 GCA_964593405.1 uncultured Candidatus Saccharibacteria bacterium
ATGAAGCGCGCCCTGTTCTTGGTTCATTCATCTCGTGTTTTTGGTTTTTCTGCTTTTTTGATCTTTTTTAGATGGCTCCTTCTTGGACGTCCCAATGGATCTTTAATGGTCTTCCATTTGAAGTGAAGGTAGGAGCCACAGTGGGGACAGTACTCAAACGTCTGCGGGTCTGGGGGAGGATTAACGGATTTCCCACACACCGGGCAACTTCCCTTGGTTAGCTTTGTCATTTTACACCTCCTTTTTTTAAGGTTCCGCAAAATTCCCAAAAAATTTTTTGGGAACTTAGCGCAACCTTAAAAATTGAAAAAGCCCTCTTTTTTTGGAGGGCGGGATGGGGGATTTTTTGTTTCCTTTATTTTATTTTCAAAGTGGCATTTCTCCCCCAAACCCTCCCCCAACAAAAATCATCAACCTCAACCAGGTTAATGTGGGGAAGATGATGGAGGGGGTCTTTTTTTGGGAGAATTTAACAAGCATATAATATTTCTATTATTAATTTTTCAAAAATTTTTTCAAGAGTTACCATTTAGCAGAATCAATTTTTAATTTGTAACTTAAACGCTTAACTAAAATGTGTAAAAAAAAGGTCAAGAAAATTAAAACAATCCAAACTGAAATTTTGATTTTAAAAGGGATCAAAAAAATGGCAGCTCCCAGAACGTAATTTATTTGATCGAAAGGCAAAAATGGAGCCCCTGGTGGTAAATTCAATCTCCTTTTGATGAAAGCAAAGAAAAGGTCGCCAAAGATTGCCCCGCCAGAAATTAAAGAAGCAAAGAGAAAAATGTTAATTTTTGAATAGTCCAAAATCGAAATTTTTTGGAAAAAGGGAAATTGATACAAAAACTTTTGAAAGATTGCCACCAAAAACCCAACCAAAAAACCAAGAATTGCTCCCCTGAAAGTTTTGTGGGAGCCAAAAATTGGTTTTTCAAGAAATTTTTTGTTAAAATCGATTGGCTTTGCCAAAAAGTTAAAAATCTTTGCTTTTTGAGCCAAAGGTGGAGT
>CAZQIO010000018.1:10390-10607 GCA_964593405.1 uncultured Candidatus Saccharibacteria bacterium
GCCCACAACTTACTATGGGGGAATGGGAAGGAAAAGAGGAGGCTGACCTCTTGACGGTAGCCGTGGCTTCTCCAAAGGTAGTGGAGATAATCTTCCATCTTCCTCCCCCAGGTGTTCTATTATTACCTCCCAGAGGTTTTCTATCTCTTCTGTTATCCTTATAGCAAACTGCTCGCAGAGCTCGGCATCCTCTGGGGGCAACAGCGATTTTACATCC
>CAZQIO010000019.1:0-10558 GCA_964593405.1 uncultured Candidatus Saccharibacteria bacterium
GTGCCCCCTTTTTAGCCACTTGAAATTGTAAAATTCAATTTTTTCTTTTTCCAATTTTTCTTTCAAATATTCACCTTCGCCAAAACTCACCAAAACATCAACCCCTTTTTCTTTTATTCCCTTTGCCAACCAAAAAACAAAGTTTGTTGCTCCACCAATTTTCCCGTGAGTGATACAAATTAATATCTTCATTTTTTCAAAAGACAAATTATCCCCCGACAATCAATAAGTTGATAATCGTTTTTTAAAAATTGCTCAATTTCATTTTTCAAAAATTCATTTCTCTCTGTTTTTTCTGTTGTCGGCCTAAAGACAATTGCAAAAGGAATTTTGTTTTGACAATCTGGAGAAGAAAGAAGGGAAATTTTCAAATAAAAAGAAAAAATTGCATGATATCCTATACCGCTCGTTTCTCTACCAAGGCAAATTTTTTCTGGCTGAAACTTTGTTTTTATTTCCTCAAGAAAATCAATCGTTTCTCTGTCTACCACCAAATTTCGATCAAAAAAAGAAAGCGCCTTTAAATTAGAATAAAACAAAAAAATCAAAAGAATTAAAACTAAAACAAAAGATCTCGCCCTTGATTTCTTTTCTAAAACCTTTTTTATTTCAGAAATAGCTTTGCCTGCAGATAAAGAAAAATAGGGGAGGAAATAAAAAACGCCATAGGGATGTAAAACCCATTGTTTAAAGACAAGAGTTACAAGAAAAGGAAAGGCAAAAAACAAAAGCGAAAGAGAAATTTCTTTTTTTTCTAAAGATTCAAACAAGAAAACAAAAATTAAAAAGAAACCGACAAAAACAACTGGCAGGGTGAAGTTAATTTTTAAGCAAAAGAAAATTCTATCAAGCCATAAAGAAAAAGGTTGGGCACTCGTTCTTACAAAAAATGCATTCTTTAAGTCAGAGAATGCTTCTTTTCCGTTTAAAAGGTAAAAGTGAAACAAGGTTAAAGAAAAGGCTACTATCTCTATTAAAGGAATTAAAAACAAAAGATAACGTCTTTTTGGAAAATGCTTATCAAAGAAAATGTAAATTAAAAAAAGCGCAGGTATGAAATAAAAATGCCAGCCAGAAAAACTTCCCAAAAAGAGAGAAGAAATTAAAAGAAAAATAAATTTTTCGTTTGGGTTAGTTTTGAATTTAAAGAGGAGATAAAGAGAGAGAAGGCTGAAAAATAAAACAAAAATTTCATGGTCTAGCATTTTTCCATAAAAAGTAGTTGCAGGTAGGGTAGCAAAAGTGAATGTAGAAAAGAAAGCCAAAGAAAGGTCTTTTGACCAAAGCAAAACTAAAAAGAAAAATAACAAAATTGAAAAGAAAGTAAAAATGATAGGAGAAAGACGAGTGATAAATTCGCTCATTCCAAAAAATTTAGACAAAAAGAAAGTTGGCAAAAGGAAAAGGTCTGGATGGTGGACATAAAAATTAATTTTTTCTTTCAAATTTTCCAACCAATAGCAAGCCATTCCAAGTTTTAATTTAAAAATCCCAAACCTTAACCAATTTTCAACAGCCAGTCCATATAAAGCATTGTTGTCTTCGTTAAATCTCAAAAAAGGATCAAAAACGTTTTTGAAAATCAAAAAAGAGTGACAACTCAAAAGCAAAAGTAAAAGAAAGACGGTTAAAATTTTAATATAAGTTTCTTTTTCGAATTTGTATTTCAAAAGAGTAAAAATTGCCCTAATTCCACTGCCCATTTAATTTTTTTTCCTTCTTTTTTTGAGCGGGGATAGTAATTAATTGGAACTTCGTAAATTTTGATTTTTCTTTTGGCGATTTTTGCTGTAACTTCTGGGCAAAATTCAAAACCATCACTTTCTAAATTTAAACTTTTAATCAATTCAGTTTTAAACAGTTTGTAACCCGTGGCTTCATCTGTGATTTTTGTTTTGTAGAGGAGATTTGTCAAAAAAGAAATTATTCTCCCCCCGAGATAATAAATAAAACTTGATTTTTTGTTTTTTGGATTTAAAATTCGAGAGCCATAAACTACTTGAGCATTCTCTTTCATTGCGCATTCTAAAATTTTTCTGTAATCTTCGGGATCGTATTCCAAGTCAGCATCCTGAATTATTACATAATCTCCAGTAACCTTTTTTAAAGCAGTTTTAATGCAGGCTCCTTTTCCTTTATTTCTTTCGTGATAGATAATTTTGTAATTTTTTCCTTTTAGTTTTTTTAAAATTTCTCTCGTTCCATCAGTGGAATTGTCGTCGACAATGATTATTTCTTTTTCTACACACAAATCACTGAGGTTTGCTTTTTCTACCCTTTTTAATATTTCCAAAATTGTTTTTCTTTCGTTGTAAACCGGAATGATGATGGAAAGTTTCATAATTTTCACTCTTTTTTGAAAAACAACTGGAAAGTTTTAAGTAAAATTCTCAGATCCAAGAAAAAGTTTCTGTTTTTAATGTAATAGAGGTCGTATTGGAATTTTTCTAAAGAATCTTCGATTGATCTTGCATATCTAAATTTTATTTGGGCCCAGCCGGTAAAGCCAGGTTTTATTATATGGCGCAAATGATAATAGGGAATTTCTTTTTCCAATTTTTCGACAAACTCTGGCCTTTCCGGCCTTGGTCCAACCAAAGAAATGTCTCCTTTTAAAACGTTTATCATTTGGGGAATTTCGTCTAAATGAAACCTTCTCAAAAATTTTCCTACTTTTGTTACCCTTTTGTCTTCAATTTCTGCCCACTTTGGTCCCTCTTTTTCTGCTTCTTTGATCATTGAGCGAAACTTTATTAATTTGAAAATTTTTTTGTTTTTCCCGACTCTCTCTTGAAGATAAAAAACCGGGCCTCCATTTTCAATTTTTATTGCTAAGGCAATGAGGGGCCAAATGGGAGAAGTTAATATCAAAATCAAAAGAGAAAAAACTATATCAAAAATTCTCTTTAATTTGTCATAAACTCTCTTTTGCCCTTCTTTTAAGTTTTCCAAAAACCAAATCTTTGAGATTTTTGAAACTGGAATTTTTTCTTCAATTTCTTCAAAAGCACTGGCCAAATCCAAAAAATTGACCCCAAGGGGCAAGCACTGATAAAGTGAATTTAAAAAATCTGGATTCCCTTCAAATTCAGGAGTAAAAACAATGGTATCTATTTCTTTTGTTTGAATTTGTTCTTTTAATGGTTTTTGGGGATCGATAGTTAAAAGTTTGTAGCCCAAATTTGGGTTTTTCAAAATTTCTTTTTTGAGTTCCTCAACTTCTTTTCCGGTTCCCAAAATTGCTATTTTGTTTAAAAAATAACTTGAAAAAAGAGAATAAAAACTAAATCTCCAAAATAAAAACAAAATGCCAAAAACTGTTAAATTTAAAAGAAGGTTTGTTTTTGGGGCAATGCCAAAAACCGGCAAAAAGTAAAAAAAAGAAATACTCAAAAAAAGCACAATAGAAAATGCTGAAAAAACTCTTAAAAGAAAAGAAATTTTTTTGGGAGAAAGATCGTAAAACCCAAAAATGTAAAAAATAAGAAGCCAAAAAAAATAAAGGATTGAAAATGGCAAAAGATGCTTTGAAAAAATTTCTAAATTAAAATTTTTAAAATATCTAAGAAAAAGAGTTAAAAACAAAGATAAGTAAAGCAATAAAAAGTCGACAAAAAAGAGCAGGATTTTTCTTGCCTTAATCCCCATTACTTTAAACTAAATCAAAGGATTGCTAAAATCAAGAAATGGCAAAAGAACCCAAAAAAAGCCAAATAGGAAAATTTTTGATAGACCTCATTCTTGTAGCAACCTTTCTTTCTTTGCTCACTCCTTTAATTTTGAGTGCTGATTTTTTCTTTCCTTTTGTTGGGCCAAAAAGTTTGTATTTTATGGCATTGGCCGAAATAATTTTCTTTTCTTGGTTGATTTTGATTTTTATTGAGCCAAAATATCGGCCAAAGTTTAATTTAGTTTTATTCTCTTTGGTTGTTTACCTTTTTGTTTTAATTTTGGCCTCGATTTTCGGCGTAAACCCCTCTTATTCTTTTTGGTCAAAACATGAAAGAATGACCGGAGTTTTAATGCATCTTCACCTTTTTGGTTTCTTTTTGGTTTTAAGTTCTGTTTTTGAAAAAGAGGATTTTGAAAAATTCTTTTTAGCCTCAGTTTTTGTTGCAATTTTGGCAGCCCTTTATGCTTTGGTTAATTTAAAAAATCCAACAATGAGGGGCGGAGGAACTATCGGAAATGAATCTTTTTTGGGAACCTACTTGCTCTTTAATTTGTTTTTTGCTCTTTATTTAATTTTTGAAACCAAAGATTTTTTGAAACGCTTTTCAATCTTTTCTTTTTTAATTTTGGCCTTTTCAATTTGTGCAATCGGTGTCAATTTTGAAGGATTAAGTTTTTCTCAAAAAATTTCGTTTTTCTTTTTCAAATCAGGAGCGAGGGCGGCAAAGATTTCCTTTTTTGGCGGGTTGGTTTTGCTCTTTTTTCTTTGGCTAATTGCTTCAGAGAAAAAAATTTTTAAAATTTTTGGTTTTTTGTGTTTAATTTCTTCTTTGCTTTTAGCTGGATATTCTTTCTTTTCGTTTTTCAAACCAGAAAGTTTTGTTAAAAATTTGGTTGAAAAAGAAGTGGGAAGTTTTGGTGGGAGGTTTCCGGTATGGAGAGGAGCTTGGGAGGGTTTTAAAGAAAGGCCGATTTTGGGTTGGGGACCAGAAAACTTTGAGTTTTCATTTGTCAAGCATTTTGACCCTTGTCTTTTTTTACCAGAATGCGGTGGGGAAATTTGGTTTGACAGGGCCCACAACATAATCTTTGACACTTTAATTTCTAGTGGAATTTTGGGCCTGATATCTTATCTTTTAATTTTTGGTGTTCTGTTTTTTGTTTTGTGGAAAAATTTTTTAAAAAAGAGAATTGATTTTTGGTTAGCCTCAATTTTCACTTCGCTTTTTGTTTCTTATTTTGTTCAAAACCTGACTGTGTTTGATATGATTTCTTCCTATTTAATGTTCTTTTTGTCTTTGTCGTTTGTTGCTTCTTTGGAGAAAGAAATAAAATCTTATGAAAAACAAACCTCTCTACATCCTCTAATTTTGACTTTTGTTTCTCTGTCGTTTTTGATTTGTTTTACTTTTTTTGTCATTTTGCCAACAATCAGCAGCAAGAGTGTAATTTTGGCAATTAAAGCTCCTCCTTTTTCAAAAAAGAGAATTCTTTTTGAAAAAAGAGCCCTTTCTCTTTCTCCATTGGGGAAAGTTCAAATTCGCCAATTTTTTGCAGAAAATTTCATTTCCGCTTTTTACTCTACTTCTACGCTTTCGTCCCAGGGAGCAATTGAAGAATTAGAATTTTTAATCGAAGAATTGAAAAAAAGCGTTAAAGAGAATCCATTAGATTTTAGATCTCTTTTGAGACTCGGACAGCACTTAAATATTTTGGCAAATTTTGATCAAAAGAGAATCTTTGAAGCGCAAGAAATTTTAGAAAAGGCAATTCAAGTTTCACCAAAAAATCAACAGGGATACTGGACTTTGGCCCAAAACCTTATTTCCCAAGGGAAATTTACTGAAGCCATAGATTTGGCGCAAAAGGCTTTAAATTTAGAACCTGAACTTGAAACTGCTCACTCTGTGTTAATTCAAATTTTAAAATTATCGGGGGAAATTGATTTGGCCAAGAAAAAACTTGAAGAGGCAGTGAAAATTAATCCAAAATGGGAAGAAAGCCTCAGTAAAATTCTTCAATAGGTATTGACAAATTTTTTGATTTTGCTAATATAATAGTGTGGGTGCCGGCCCAATTAGGGCTAACCCAATGGCTAGGCTGACAACAGGCCTTACTCGAGCAAGGCCTGTTGTCATTTTTAGGAACATTTTTTATAGAAAATTTATCAACTTATTATTGCCATGGCTTTAAAAACTTGATAACATAAGAGTAAGTCGATGGGAATTAGAAAGTACAAATATTATTTTAAAAAGCCAAAATCAGAAATTGTAAAGGATGTTCTTTATTGGTTGCTCGTTTCTGGGGCAGTTTGTATTTCAGCGACCTCTCCTTATTTTTTGGTGAATTTAGTTAAAAATATAAAAAAGTTTAAAAAATACCCTCCTAGAAAACTTTCAAGTACTTTTTATCAACTAAAAAAACAAGGATATGTTCGCATTGTTAAGCGGAAAAATCAATTTTATGTCCATTTAACTCCAGAAGGGAAAAAGAAAGCTGGTTGGTTCCAAATTAACGATTTAAAAATTAAAAAACCAAAAAAGTGGGATGGAAAATGGAGAATAGTAATTTTTGATATATCTCAGTTAAAAAAATTTTTGAGAGAACTTTTTAGAGGAAAATTGAAAGAATTGGGTTTTTATCCCTTGCAAAAAAGTGTTTGGGTTTGTCCTTACGATTGTCAAGCTGAAATTGAACTTTTGAGAGAATTTTTTGGATTGTCTGTAGATGAAGTAAGGCTAGTGGTTGCTGAAAAAATCGAAAACGAAAAAGACCTCAAAAGAATATTCAAATTATAATTATCAACTTATTTCAGTCATGGCTTTAATAAGTTGATAAAATTAAAAGAGGAGTTGGAAAGGTAAAAATGTTTGACATTGAGAGGATGTCTTTTTAAAATGAAATTGGGCCGGGAGCAGGCACCCACAGAAGACCTACCATTGGGGTAACAACCCTCCCGGCCCTTTTTCACATCTTGACATTGTTTTTTGCGATGCAAAAATAAAATAAGATCTACCCAAAGAGGGGCCACAGATCTTCGCAAACTGAGGTCGACAGTTTGCGTCAAAAGGTTTTTTAAAACTCAAAAAGAGATGGCAAAGAAAAAGAAAAAGAAATAATTCAATCCCCGCCAACTTTGGCGGGGATGAAACTACCAATGGAAATTTCAATTAAGAAAAAAAACGTTGAGTTAAGCTCAGAGGTAAAAGAGTTGATTGCAAAGCAAATCAAATCTTTAGAAAAGTTTGCCAGGAATATCTTTGCTGAAGAAAAAGAAAGAAAATTTCTAAAAAGACAAAAGCCGTTAGCTAAAGTTGAGGTTGAGTTAGAAAAGATCACAAAGCATCAAAAAGGGCCGTTTTTTAGAGTAGAGTGTCAAATTGCTTTTTTGGGCAGAGTAATTAGGGCAGAAAAAACAAGCGAAAATTTAGAAACAGCCCTTTCAAAAGTTAAAGAGAGCTTGCAAAGAGAACTAAAACAGTATAAAAAAAAGATAGCAGCAAAATTTAAAAGAGGAGCAAGAACAGCAAAAAGGGAATTTTTAGTTTCAGAAGCTGCAAAAAAGAAAGAAGGGAAAAGAGTTTGGAGAGAAGGAATATAAAAAAGATGGTCGCTTTTTTTCCTCTTTGTTTTTGGCAAGAAAATTTAATTCTCTTGCCACAGCTTCCTGGAATTTTTTTCCAGGGGGTAAGCGACCATCTTTTTAACCAAAAACATGAAAACAAAGAGGGCCTTATGGGCCATAGCCAAAAACAATCTAAATTCGATAGGACAACATTTGATCGTGGATTTTTGGGGAGCACAACAGGTGGAAGACCCAAAAAAATTGGGAGAGTTTTTGATTGAAGCAGCAAAAAAGGCAGGAAACACTCCTTTGAAATTTTCTTACCATAAATTCAATCCCCACGGTATCACGGGGATTTTATTGTTGGCAGAATCTCACATTGCCTTTCACTCTTGGCCAGAGTTTGATTATTTAGCAATTGACATTTTCACTTGCGGTAAAAAGACATTTCCTGAAAAAGCTTTAAGATATTTAAAACAAAAATTAAAACCCAAAAAAATTAAAGTTTTGAAAATCGAGCGGGGCAAAATATGAAAAAATTAAAAGAACTTTATTTTCAATTTTTAAAGTTTAAGGAAAAATCGATCGTAAAAGACAAAAAATTTTGGTTTGGGGTTGAACAAATCAAACCGAATTCAGCTCAAATGAGGGAATTTTTTTTAAATTATGAAAGAGAAAGCTTTTTTGATTTTTGCAAAAACCTCAAAAAAATAATTTTTTCAAAAAACTCACTCTGGGAGCCAATTTTTAGTTTTTCTACCGATAGTTGGTTTCCCTATTATTATTTTCAGTTTCTAAAAGAAAAAGAAATCGTTGAATTTAAAAGGAATGGAAAGATTGTTTTGAAAAAAAGGTGGCTTTTGAACTTTTTGCCAAAACCATTGAGCGAAGAAGAAATAAAGTTGAAGATTGAAAAAAAATTGAATCGAAAATTAAATTTAGACGATCCCTCAAACTCAATTTTTTTTGGGCAGGCAAAAGCTGAGTTTGACCAACTTCCAATTTCGACATCTTCAGCCATTTTTTTTGTATCAAAAATTTTAGAATACCTTCCTCTTTTTAAAAAGTTTTTGTTTGTTGGCGATGACGATTTTGTTTCAATTTATTTGTCTTTGGTTCAGCCAAAAATAGAGTCTGTTGTAGCAGACATTGACGAACAACTTTTGGGAAAAATCGAAAATCTTTCTAAAAAATTTCATTTGAAAATCAAAACAAAAAAGATTGATTTTTTTCAAAATAAAAATTTAACAGAAAAGTTTGTTGGCTTTTTAACCAGTCCTCCTTATACTTTTGAGGGGACAAAGGCGTTTGTCAATTTTGGAGTAAGACAATTTGGCAAAGATGGAGGATTTGTTTTTTTGAATTTGGCAGATGAAGCAATAGGACATCGTCATATTTTCTTGCTTGAATTTTTTGCTAAAAAAAGAATGATAGTTGAAGAAGTGATTAAAAATAAGGCTTACTATCCTTGGAACATTGTTCATCCAGAAGATAAAATTATTTTTGAAAGATACAAGGTCTTTTTTGACCAAGAGAAAATAAAAAAAGCGCCAATGATTGCCTCTTCTTTTTGGATTTTTTCCTTTGTCCCTTTCGAAGTTAAAAGGCCAAAAAAGCAACCTTTTTATGCCTATTTATGAGGGTGTTAGTTTTATTTATTAACGGTTCTCCAAGAAAAAGCGGAAAGACGACCAAATATTTAATGGAAGTGGAAAAAGGAGCAAAAAAAGAAGGTGCTGAGACAAAATTAATCCATTTAATAGATTTTAAAATTTTGCCCTGTTTGGGATGCTACAGCATTTCCCCAAAAAATTGCACTTTTCCTTGCAAGCAAAAAGATGATATGGAAAAAATTTATCCTCTTTTGCTCAAAGCCAAAGGAATTGTTTTGGGTTGCCCGAGTTATTGGTTTTCACCCTCTGGTTTGGTAAAAAATTTCATCGATAGGTTAACTTGCCTTGAAAACAACGGCTACTTATTAGAAGAAAAAGTTTTTGCTGCAGTGGCTGTGGCCCAAGAATCTGGCGGTGATGAAGTTTCCCATTATTTAATTTCAGTCTTCAACGAAATGGGATGCTTAATTCCTCCTTTTGCCACTCCATTTTTTAATGAAAAAGGAATCGGCACTTGGCAAAAGAAAGAATTAATAAATTTGGGCAGAAACATAGTTAAGTTGGCAAAGCTTTTAGAAAAAGCGAAGTTGCTTTAAAATGATTCCGACAAAATTTTTTTTAACAAAAGGAGTTGGGATTCACAAAAATTATTTGCAAGCTTTTGAGTTAGCTCTAGAAAAAGCCGGAATTTCAAAGTTTAATTTAGTTTCAGTTTCTTCAATTTTGCCTCCAAATTGCAAAAGAATTTCAAAAAAAGAGGGGTTAAAATATTTAAAGCCAGGCCAGATTGTTTTCGTTGTTTTATCAAAAAATGCAACCAACGAACCAAACAGATTAATAGCTGCTTCGATAGGTTGTGCAATTCCAGCAGACAAAACTCAGTACGGTTATATTGCCGAACATCATTCTTTTGGTCAAACTCAAAAAAAAGCCGGAGAATTTGCTGAGGATTTGGCAGCTTCGATGTTAGCATCTACCTTGGGAATTCAGTTCGATCCAGATCAGGCTTGGGATGAAAGAGAAAAGGTTTTTAAAATGTCAGGAGAAATTGTGTACACTACAAACATTACCCAAACTGCCAAAGGTCATAAAGATGGTCTTTGGACTTGCGTCGTAGCAGCTGCTGTTTTTGTGCCATAAAAATGTCAAGGGAAAAATATTTTAGGAAAAAATTAAAGACAATTGAAGTCAAAAAAGAAAAGAAAATTTCTCAACTTTTGAGAGAAATGGCTCAAACTGGATTTCAAGGAAGAAAGCTTGGAGAAGTAGTTGAGGTTTGGGAAAGAATGCTGAGGGAAAAAGATTGCACTATCTTTTTTGGCTTTGCAGGGTCAATGTCAACAACGGGACAGTGGAAATTGGTTAAATGGTTAATGGAAAATCGTTTCATTGATGTTTTAGTTTCAACAGGGGCTAATATTTCAGAAGATATTCAAGACACCCTTCACGGTTACTATCAGGGCCATTGGTTAGTTGACGATCATGAACTTTGGAAATATAAAATTTTCAGGTATTATGATGTTTTCACTGACGGAAAAAAGTATAGGAAAATGACTGATTTGATCAAAAATTTCATTAAAACTTTAGATTCTGAATATCATTATTCAACTAGAGAATTTTGTTATCTTTTTGGAGAGTTTTTAGCAAAAAAGAAGATAGATTCTCTTTTGGCGACGGCCTACAAAAAGAAAGTTTGGGTTTTTTCTCC
>CAZQIO010000020.1:0-2565 GCA_964593405.1 uncultured Candidatus Saccharibacteria bacterium
ATGGCAAAATTGGTGGCAAACGAACGTAGCCCAAATTGGCTGCCCATTTTAGTTTTTCAAGGTCTCTTGAAAATCGATCAAATTGCTCTTTGAGTTTTTGCAATTCTTTTTGGTCGAGCCTGACAATCTCTCTGATTGTTTCTCTTGTTGGTAAAACTTCAGTCGCTTTTTCTATCTCTCTAATTTCTCTGATTTGAGGGGGTCTTTTTTCTATTTCTTTAATTTTCCCTTTTAATTCTTCAATTTCTTTTTCCAGAAAGGAAATTTTTTCTGAAGCTTTCGATTTGAATATTTTTGAAATTGATCTTAACTTTTGGCCAATCCAAGAGAAATATTCTTTTATCAAGTTGCCACCAATTTTGGCAGTGCCAAACTTTGCATTTTCTCTCAAAAATTCCAATCCTTCTTTAAGATACCCTCCAAAAAAATTTTTCAAAGAGTCTTTGCCAAAAACAAGGTTTGCGGCCAATAAAACAAAAAAGAGAGCAAAGAGGAAATGAGTTCTAATTTTAAAAGGCCCTGTTTGTTTTTTCTTTCTATTTTGAACGCTTTCGAGATACTCTTTTATCCATTCTTTCTTTGTTACCCAAACCTTCCCAATTTTTTTTGCTTTCAATTTTCCCTGCCTTGCCCTCAATGATAAATACTCTTGGGAATAAGGAGTAAGTTTTGCAGCCTCGCTTAAAGGAATGTATTCTTCCATATTTGTTATTTCATTATCGCACTGCCAAAAAGCTTGTCAAGAGCAAATATCGGAAATCAAATATTACTAATGGGTTTTCATGCTTTGCACTATCCCCAAACCAATGAAATGAGCAATTAAGCAAGAGCCACCATAGCTTAAAAATGGAAGGGCAATTCCAACAACTGGTAAAATGCCGATATTGCTTCCGATATGAACAAAAATTTGGGAAACTAAAAGCGCAGAAAAACCAAGGGTAAAAATCCTGGCAAAATTAGCCCTTTGGGAAAGAGAAATTTTGACAATTCGCCAAATTAAAATTGAATATAAAACAAAAATAAGAGAAACTCCCAAAAATCCTGTTTCTTCGGCAATCGAGGCAAAGATAAAATCGGTTTGGGGGGCTGGTAAAAATCCAAGCTGGGTTTGAGAACCTTTGCCAATTCCTTTTCCAAAAATTCCACCAGAACCAATGGCGATTTTTGATTGATTTTGACTCCAGCCAATTTTCAGGGGATCAGATATTTGGGGCAAAATAAAACTTAAAATCCTTTCTTTTTGATATTCTTTGAAAAATTTTGCCCAACCCAAAGAAAAAAGTGCGATTGCCAAAATAACCAAAAGGAAAAAGTGGCGAAGTTTAATGCCAGAAAGAAAAAGAATGTAGACCCAAATGGCAATGAAAATTAAGACAGAACCAAGGTCAGGCTGGAGAAAAGATAAAAAAGAAGGAAGCCCCACATAGAGGCCAGAGATTATAATATTTGATATCCGATACATTTCAGCATGACGCATTGTGAAATATTTGGCCAATAGCAACAAAAGAACAATTTTTGTAAACTCGCGGGGATCGAAAGAAAATAGACCAATTTTAAACCAGGATTTAATCCCTCTAATTGTTGGGGCAAAAAGCAAAACGCCGGCCAAAAGAAAAAGGCAAAGAAAATAAAAAAACAAAATTAAATAGGGGTTTTCTTTCAAAATTCGCCAATCAAAAAAAGAAACCAAAATCATCAAAAAAAATCCAACCAAAAAAAAGAAAACTTGTTTTTTAAAATTTAAAAAATTCCCGTGAGAAGAACTATAAATTGACAAAAGCCCGATTCCGACCAAAATTGCTGCTACCAAAATCATCACCCAATCCAATTTTTTCAAATGAATCAAAACCTCCTTCATTTTCCTGTTTTACAATTCCTATTTTATAAAATTTTTCCTCGATCTCAAACGACTAATATTTTTTGCGGTCGCAAAAAATATTAGCGGTTCAAGAGAGTCGAAAATAATCTTTTAAAAAACCGTCTTTTTCAATTTTTTCTACAAGTAAAACTTTGATTTGTTTTTCGTCGAGCGCGAAAAATTCCTTTAAAATTTTAACTATCCTTTCAACAGGAAAAGGATGTACCCAGACGCTTTTTTGAAGAGGAAAAAACCCAAGTTCTTTTAATTTTCCTCTTAAGGCCTCCCTTTTTATTCTCATTCTCTCTGGAATGTCAAAAATTAGTACTCGCCATTTACCGTCCCACTTTTTTGGCTTTTTGACTTCCAAATAATTGATTCTCCAAAATTTACCCGCCTCCAATTCTCCCTTTTTGGTTAAAGAAATGTAAATCTGGTTTTTCTTTTTTTTGATTGAAATTAAACCTCTTCTCATTAAATGATAAAAAGTATCTCTCACTTTCTTTTGTGGAATTGGATAGAAAGATGGGAAAAGCAATCTTTGGTAAACTTTCCACCAAAATTTTGGAGAAGAGGCAGCCAAAACTATCGCCCCACCAATTAAAAGCTTTTCCAAAATTTCCCTAGTTAGAAGAATTTTCTTTCTCACCTCTTTTTTTGTTTTCATTGACTAATATTTTTTGCGATCGCAAAATTTATTAGTTTTT
>CAZQIO010000020.1:2665-9224 GCA_964593405.1 uncultured Candidatus Saccharibacteria bacterium
TCTTGTTCAGTGATGGTTTTTATTCCGAGTTTTTTTGCTTTCTCTAATTTTGAACCCGGGCTTTCCCCAACTACAACAAAGTTTACTCTTTTTGAGACAGATTCTGTAACTTCGCCTCCAAGTTCCCTCACTTTTCTCTTTGCTTCTTCCCTTGTCATTGATTTTAAACCACCAGTGAAAACAAAAACTAAACCTCTCAAATGTTTTTCTTTTGGCTTTTTTTCTTCGACAATTTCAACTCCAACTTTTTTTAATTTTTCAATAAATTCCAAATTCCTCTTTTCTCTGAAAAATTCATAGATTGACCTTGCCACTACTGGCCCAATTTCCCTGACTGCCATTAATTCTCCCATTGAAGCCTTTGCCAATTTTTCAATAGAGCCAAATGCTTCTGCCAAATCTTGGGCAGTTTCTTCGCCAACATTTCTGATTCCCAAAGCATAAATGAACCTTGCCAAATCAATTTTCTTTTTTGACTGAATGGCATTGACTAAATTTCTTGCCGACTTTTCAGCAAATCTTTCTAAAGGTAAAAGGTCTCCTTCTTTGAGCAAGAAAAGGTCTGCCGGATCTTGGATTAATCCTTCGTCCAAAAGCCGATCGATAATTTTTGGGCCAAGTCCTAAAATGTCAAAAGCTTTGACAAAATGATAAAAGAATCTCTTTTCTTTTGCTGGGCATTTTGGATTTTTGCACCTCCAAATTGCCTCCCCCTCTGGCCTTTCTAGTTTTTGGCCACAAACAGGACACTCTCTTGGAAATTGAATTTCTTTTTCTTTTCCCGTCCTCAATTCTGGTAATGCCTGAACTACTTCAGGAATAACATCTCCTGCCCTACCAACGACCACAGTGTCGCCGATTTTAACTTGCAATTTTTTTATCATGTCTTCGTTGTGCAAGGTTGCCCTGGTTATCGTTACCCCGCCAACTTCAACAGGTTCTAAAATCGCAACCGGAGTAACAGCCCCAGTCCTTCCAACTTGAAAGATGACATCTTTTAAAATTGTTGTTGCCTGCTTTAAAGGAAATTTAAAAGCTATCGCTCCCCTCGGCGCTTTTCCGACAACTCCCAATTTTTTGAAGATTTCGTTGTCGTTTACCTGAACTACAATTCCGTCAATTTCGTAAGGCAATTTTTCTCTGTTTTTTAACCAATATTCTCTGAACTCAATAACCTCCTTTAAATTTTTGCAGTATTTGCAATATTTGTTATTTGTTTTGAAGCCTAAAGCATGCAAAATCTTGTGTTCTTGCTGGTGGGTTTTTTGGCCCAAAAAAGAAACTAAATCGTAGGCAGAAACATCCAGCCTTCTTTTGGCAGTAATTTTTGGATCCAATTGCCTAATTGATCCTGCTGCCAAGTTTCTTGGGTTGGCAAAAGTTGGAAGGCCAAGTTTTTTTTGCTCTTCATTAACCAACTCAAAATTTTTCTTTGTTATTATTGCCTCCCCCCTAACCACCACTTCTTTTAAACCATGCTTTCTGATGTAATCTGCAATTTCTTTTTCGCCCTCTTTTTCTAAATCCTCTGTCACTTCTTCAACATCTCTCAACCTCAAAGGAACGGATTCGATCGTCTTTAAATTTTCAGTTACATTCTCTCCAAAAATTCCATCCCCTCTTGTTGAACCAACAGAAAAAATTCCATCTCTGTAAATTAGTTCGATTGCCAAGCCATCTAGCTTTGGCTCGCAATAAAAATCCAGCTTTTCTATTTCTTCTTTTGTCAAAAGTTTTGAAATTCTCTCTAGCCAATCTTGAATATCCTTTTCAGAAAAGGCATCGTTCAAAGAGAGCATTGGTTGTGGGTGTTTTACCTTTTCGAATTTTTCTAAAACTTTTCCTCCTACTCTTTGAGTTGGAGAGTCTGGAGTAATAAACTCTGGAAATTTTTGCTCCAAATCAAAAAGCTCTTTTTTCAAAGAATCCTCAACTTCAATTGGAACCATTTCTTTGTCCAAAACGTGCCTTGAATATCTGTACTTTTCAATTAGTTTTTTTAGTTTTTCAATTCTTTCTTTTGCTTCCTCTCTTGAAATTTCTTTTTCTGCCATGATTTAATTTTAACAAAGTTAAAATGAAGCCTCGAGGGATCGATAGGTTTCTTTGTAAGTTCCGATTGATTTTAGACAATAATATTGAGCAGATGGACACTCTGGAGTTCCTGTTGCGTAGCTCCAAACCTCAAAGGATGCATCGCCTAAATTCCCTTGGCATCGAAAAGGAGGGGCGAAGTTCGTACAATCTTCGCAACCTTGGTCTGGATAGCGCAAACAAAACAAACCTTTTTCAATTCCAGTATCTGCTGCCAAGATTGCCAAAACCGAATCTCCCATTTCTCTTACAATTTTTAGTTGTGGTAAAATTATTGAACTCAAGCCAAAACCAATGGCTGTCAAAATTGCTAAAATTAAAACTGCCAAATAAAGAGAAACACCTTTTTTATTCTTCAACATCTAAGTCTCTTTGGGATACGCTTGTTTGAATTTGAATTTTTGGTGGGTTTTTGCCTCGACCTTCTGCCTCAATGGAAATTGTTACCCTTGGTTGCCAATCATCCACAGGAGGTTGATCTTTGCCAGTGATATTGAATTTTAGAGAGTTGATTTTGATGCCAGAGGTTAAGGGCAAAATCGTTCCTGCTTTTTCTTCTTTGATTTGGTTTTGATCTAGAAAAAATCTTTGACATTTCCCCTTTGAATTTTCAAATTTGATTTCAGAAGTTGTAGCTTGATAATAGTTGGTTTTTTGGGGAATGCAATTTCCGTCTAAATCTTTTTTTGCCATTCTAATTGCCCTCCCCATATATTCTAGAACATAAGAGATTTGACTTAACATTTCTTGGGTGGCCAAAATTTTCCTCTGGGCAGAAACTGCTGAAATAAAAATTCCAACGATGGTTCCAGAAACCAAAGAAAAAATGGCAATTACTGTTAAAAGTTCTATCAATGTAAATGCTTTTTTCATTTTATCTCCAATTGTACAAATTTTCTTGGGCTGTCAATTGATATGACCTTCTTCTGTCTTTCCAAGAAACAGTCACTCTAACTTCCAAAACATTTTCTGATTTTGTAATGGAAATTTCCCTTTTAAGGCTATTGGGGGACGAAGTTGAACACTGATAAAATTCTCCAACTAAGGTTAAATAATTTTTGTTTTGGCAATTTGTGTTATCTGGTATAGATTCACTTCTATAGTCGAAATTGGTGAATGTGCCATGAGATAAATTTTCATCCCAATTTTTATTTTGGATTAAATTAGTATCTCTTATATTTCTGACAATTTCAATTCCCTCTTGGGCCAAATAGGCAGCGACTAATTTTTTTGAAGAAAAAGAGAGGGGCAAAAAAGAAGAAGAAATTAAACCAAAAACTGCTAAAATGCCGCTAGTAAGAATGAAAATGGCAATTAGGGATTCGATTAGGGTAAAAGATTTCATTTTATTTTATGGTGAACAATCAACACAAATTAATCCACCTTGATTGACAAAAACTTTTTTTTGCTTTGTCAAATCAGATTTTAGGGCCAGGGTGATAATTGCTTGAGTTGAAGTTTGGAATTGATTGCCAATTCTTACTTTTGGATCTGGTGGCCTGAAATTGATGCTCAGGGAAGAAGTGGGAGAAATGTTCCAAATTAACACTCCTTTTTCTAGAGAGATTGTCTCAACAATTTTGTCTGTGGAATCGTCGTATATTTCGTTGTTAGAGGAGGTACTATCTTCATAAATTATAAAGTAATCCGTGTTTGAAGACAAATAAACACCAAAACCTGTTTTACTTTTTGCTGCCATTGCCATTTCTTGGGCTCTTCTTATGCCTTGAGCTAGCCTGTAAGCTGAATTTTGAAGCAAATACATTCTTTCGCCAACTCTAAAAATTGGAATTGAAAGCGTTGAAAACAAAGTGATTATTGCAATTACAACTAAAAGTTCGGTTATGGTAAAGGCTCTTTTTTTATTGAATTTTGCCATCGCTTTTTACAGCCGGGTCATCTGGCAACGTTGTATCTATCGGGCTGTCTCTAGCCATCACCAAAGTTCCTGCCCATTGATCGTTTGCCACCAAAGTTGCTTCCCCGATTAAGGTTGCTACTTTGCCTTTTTGAGCTAGGGTTGGAGTAATACTAATTTGGAATGTAGCTAATGGGGGGTTGTTAAATATTCCGGTACCACCATCAATTTTATCTATTTCCCAAATTACTTCTTTTGCCACGCTAACTCCTCCTTGGAGTAAAAGTTCGTTCAATTTCAAAAGGGTCAGATTGTCAACATAGCCTGTTCCTTGAGTCAGGTTTTGTGGTTCGAGAATATCTTTTTTGTATTTTTGCTGAAACTCCATCACCCCTTGAAGAGTTGGATAGTCAAACTTTCCTGTGTATTTTCCTTTGAAGGCATAGGGTACTTCTTTTGAAAGGATAATTTGAAGGTATTTAACGTCATTGCCGCTCATTCCAAAACTTAAGTTTCTTTCAAATTTGAAGTTTGGAGGGATTCCAGGATAAACTGGTTGGGTCTGGGCAGTTTTCCCGCCCAAGAAAGATAATTTTCCAAGAGTTGGAGTTTTCACTTCTTTAACATCTACTTCTGGCGGAAGAGTTG
This sequence comes from uncultured Candidatus Saccharibacteria bacterium, assembly GCA_964593405.1. Classification (GTDB taxonomy): domain Bacteria; phylum Patescibacteriota; class Minisyncoccia; order Minisyncoccales; family GBS-2; genus CAZQIO01. Next base: position 7,266 of record CAZQIO010000020.1, read on the forward strand.
CCCTTACTTTTATTTTTTCGATTGGGTTGTAATAATTAATAATTTTCCAAACGACAGTGTAGGTTGTTTGTTGGTTCACTTTTGGTGGAACAGGACCGCTGTTTGAAAAGAATTCATACTTGTCAACAAAGTAAGCCTCCTGGATCATTTCAACTTTTGTCAAAACTCTATAGGAAAAAATTTCCTCGAATTCGCCGAGAAATACTCTATTTTTAATGAAAAGGTTCAATTCTGAGGGATCTTTTGGTTTGTAGTCTTTGCGGAGAGTTACCCAAAAATCAACTTTTCCTTCTTCGCCCGGTCTCAAATAACCCAATTCAAAAACTTTTTCTTTGTTCCAGGTGATAGTGTTTAAGCCAGGTTTGAATTGACCGTTTGGAGCCTCAATGGAATTGAGATCAAAAATGTTTCCTTCCAAAACAACGCTCAAGGTAAGGTCGCTAACTGGTTCTTTTTTGAGATTTTTAAAAGAAATTTGATAGTAAAGTTTTTCTCCTGGGGAAGGCAAATAATCTGTTTTTCCGTTAACAGTTTGAGTAATGAGAAAAATTTTTTCTGCCCCCAGGGCAAGCTTTTTTTCGCTCTTTAGCAAAATTTCACTGCCCCGCAAATTTAAAAAAATTTCTCCACCAAACTCCAATTGTTTGCCAATCTCTGTTTGTGGAGAAAAGAAACCAAAAATTTCAATTTCTTTATTTTCCCCCTGAGAAAGGTTTGAAATTGCCCATTCTTTTTTTTCTGGGTCAGAAATTTTTGGCCTTGAATCTGCAATTTCGAAAGTTTCTGGAGTTTTGATTTTAAATTTTAAATTTTGAAACGGAAATTCTCCTTGAGAGAAAAATCTTATTTTAAATTGAAATTGAGTTTGCTGTTGGGGCAAAATGGCAATTTTGTTTGGTAAATCCAAAACTAACTGAATTGGAACTTCTGAAATCTGAGTTATCACATTGACCGTTTTTGAAACATAAATTTTTTTTCCTTTTTTCACTTTATAGTTTAGCCAGGCCTGAATCTCTCCTTTGTCGTTTTCTTTTCCAAAAAGTCTAGCTTTCAATTCATACTTTACTGTTTGCTTTGGATAAATTTTGCCATCGGGAAAAATTTCAGAGCTTTTTTTGATTATCAGCTCTTCGCTCTCTTGAGATACAAAATTTGGAGAAAGGTTCAAAATTAATTCTGGCTCCTCCAAAATGACGTTACCAGTATTTTTTAGTGAGACTTGATAGGTTAAAAGTTCTCCTACTTTTGCTTTCGATGGGCCAACAACTTGAATTTCTATTCTTGGATGGGGCAAAAAGAAATTAACGACAAAAAAAGATAAAATCAAAACTAAAATTGTTGTCAAAAAGGTCAAAACCAAAGATAAAATTTCTGGCAGTTCCCTTTTTTTGAGATAAAAAAGAATGTTTGAAAATTTGTTTTTCATTTTATGGTGGACTTGGACTGGCAATTGGACAATGAATGGTGAACCATCCTTCTTTCAATCCTGTCCAGTCTGCCACTCCAATGACCATAAAAAAGAGATTGATTACCAACCAGGCAGAATAAACTATAAACAAACCAATCAAAACGCTAACCATCGTCTCTTTCCCTTTTTTGATCCAGCCTGGGTTTTCCGCTCCAAACAAAAACATAAATCCTCCGAGAGCAAAAAAGAAAGCAGCGATTAGAGGAACAAAAGGAAACATTATATAATCGATCACTCCTTTGAGCATCACAAAGAGATGACAAAATTGACAAGGCATTGTCACTTCTACATCTTCTTCACCTACTGGGAAAGATTTTCCGCAAGGAACAAGCCCTTGGTAGTGAACCTCTTTACTATCTAGCTTATAAGAGCCAGAAAATGCTAAATTTGGAAAAACGAAAATTACAAAACAGAAAAGAAAAATTCCAATTTTTTTGGCCACGTTTTTTAAATTATAGCAAAATTCAAGAAAATCTATCAAGTAAAAAAAC
>CAZQIO010000020.1:9234-9698 GCA_964593405.1 uncultured Candidatus Saccharibacteria bacterium
AGTTGCCATTTCTAAAAATCAACCTATGGAACCATTCCACAACAATCTGTGATCGATGGTTCGTAAGGTAGGCCTGCACTCGTTGCTGCAGTTCCCTTGTTTGAAGCACAAACCCATCCAGTGTCTTCCAAACCAATGTAGATGCAATATTTTTGGGGATCGGTGTTTGCGGCGGCGGTATAGTCTTTTATTGGATCTGTTGGAATGGTCAAATAAGTTCCTATGGCGTATCCTTCAACGGTGGTTTTAGTACCCCAGGTAGGATATTTTTCTGCTCCATAACCTGCAGTTGGGCAATCGGGATCGTCATAGCACATTTCCATTGCCGAACTAATTTGTCTAATCGTTGCTTCCCTCTGAGCATTCCTTGCTTTTTTCCTCGCTCCACCCAAAGAGACCAAAACGATTCCAGCCAAAATTCCGATGATGGCAATGACAACCAAAAGTTCAATTAGGGTAAAACC
>CAZQIO010000021.1:0-9617 GCA_964593405.1 uncultured Candidatus Saccharibacteria bacterium
TCAGCCATTCTTTTTGCATCCCTGGCTTTTTTTCTTGCTCCACCCAATGAAACCAAAACTATCGAAGTGAGCATTCCAATGATGGCAACGACAACTAACAATTCAATTAGAGTAAAACCTTTCTTTTTCATTGGTTTTGAAATTGTTTTGATTTTAATTTATCGACCTTTCTTTATTTTAAAAAGTGCCAATTAGTTTGTAAAGGGGTATTAAAACGCTTCCTATTAGTCCTCCAACCAAAAGTCCCATAAAAATTATCATTAAAGGTTCTAAAATTTGAGAAAGAGACTCTACTTGTCTTGTAAGCTCTGTAAAATAAAAATCTCCTACTTTTGAAACTGCCTCATCGATTTTTCCTGTTTTTTCGCCAACTAAAAGCATTTGAACAAAAATTGGAGGGAAAATTTGAGGATAGAAAGAAAAAAGAGTTGACATTTGATAGCCCTTTTTTACACCATCTTTAACTTGGGAAATTGCTTCTTGATAGACTGCATTTCCTGTTACCTCTTTTGCCACCTCTAGGGCATCCAAGATGGTGATCCCAGAGGCAACAAGAGTTGAAAAGGCGTCACAAAATCTAACCAAAATTGAATGTTTTAAAATTTTTCCAAAGAGAGGCAGGGAAAGGAAAATTTTGTCTCTAATTTTTCTGTTAGATTCTGATTTGCCAAAAAAAAGTAATCCAAAAATTAGGGCTAAAAAAATGAGAGAAATTAAAAGGAAGTTTTTTTTCAAAAACCGAGAAAATCCCAAGACAATTTTAGTAACCAATGGAAGCTCCACTCCGCTTTCTAAAAAAATGGTTTCAAAAGTTGGCAAAACGAAAAAAGAAAGCAAAAAGAAAACCCCAATGAAAACTGCCATCAAAATTCCAGGATAAATGAAAGCTGTTTGAGTCTTTGAAAGGGTAGAAAATGTCCTCTCAAAATATTCTCCCAGATAACCGAAAGAGTCTGAAAGTTTTCCTGTTTTTTCACCAACTCGAATTATTGAAATGAAAAAAGGAGAGAAAAATCGAGGATAAGCAGAAAAGGCTTGTGACAAGCTTTCTCCTCCCTCAACTTTGTTTGAAATATCCAAAATTGCCTCTCTAAAAGTTGAATTTGTTGTTTGAGCTGCCAAGGTCTTTAGGGCTTCAACTAAAGGAATTCGAGAGGCAATCATTACTGAAAGTTGGCGAGAAAAGAGAGCTAATTCTTTAAGAGAGACTCTGGCAATTTTAATTGGAGAAAAAAGAATCGAAGGTTTTTCTTCTTCCAGAGTAGTAACAAAAAGGCCACTTTTTTGAAGCAAACTTAAAGCGATCTCTTTTGAAGGAGCTTCAATAATTCCGCTTTTGAGAGTGCCTTCTATTGTTCTGGCTTTGTAGAAAAATTTCATTTTAGTATTTCAATCTCTGTCTTAGTTCTGCTGGGTCTATTGAATAATTGAGGGCGTTTTCAAAAGTAATCTCTCCTCTCTTTACCAATTCGGCTAAAGATTTGTTGATTGTCATCATACCCAAATCTCCAGAAGTTTCAATGATGGCTGGAATTTCATGAATTTTTCCTTCTCTAATTAAATTGGCAATGGCTGGTGTAACAAACATTATTTCGCAAGCTGGGATCAAACCACCACCAATTCTCGGAATCAATCTTTGAGAGAGAATGGCAAAAAGAGAACCTGCCAACTGAGCTTTTATTTGGTTTTGCTGTTCTGCCGGAAAGGAATCGACAATTCGATGGATAGTTTGAGCAGCTGAGTTTGTGTGAAGGGTGGCAAATACTAGATGGCCTGTTTCAGCGGCGGTGATGGCAATGGCCATCGTTTCCGGATCCCTCATTTCTCCAACAACAATGACATCTGGGTCTTCTCTTAAAGCAGCCCTGAGAGCTCTTTGAAAACTAAGAGCGTCTCTTCCTATTTCCCTTTGTTCGATAATAGAAAGGTCAGATTCGAAAACATATTCAATCGGGTCTTCAATGGTGATAATGTGGGCAGCCCTGGTATGGTTTATTTCGTCAATTAGGGCGGCTAAAGTCGTAGATTTTCCGTGGGAGGCAGGACCACAAATCAGAATGAATCCTTGGCGTGGCTTTGTAAATTGGTGGAGAACTGGGGGAAGGTTTAATTCCTCAATCGTTCGAATTTTCTTTGGTATCAACCTCATGGCAATTGAAATTTTCCCCCTTTGGAAAAAAATATTCACCCTTAATCGAACCTGATTTTCAACTTCCATTGAAAAATCAATGTCTTTTTCTTTAAGAAATTTTTCTTTTTGGGCATCATCCATTATTAAAAAGGCAAGTTTTTTTGTTTCTTCTGGGGTGAGCCTTTTTGCTTTAGTAATAGGAAAGAGTTTACCATTTATTCTCATTGTTGGATGGTGGCCTGCACAAAAATGCAAATCGGAAGCATTTTCTTTTGCGGCAAAGAGAATGATTTGTTTTAAATATTCTTCGTAAGTCATATTATCCAGTTTCCTTTAATACTTCTTCTATTGTAGTCAGGCCATTCAATACTTTCAACATGCCATCTTGACGCATGGTAATCATTCCCTGTTTTTTTGCTTTTTCTAAAATCTTAGATTCTGAGGGTTCCTTTAAAATGATTTCGGCCCAATCATCGGTAATTTCTAAAACTTCAAAAATTCCAATTCTTCCGACAAAACCTTTTCCCCCACATTCTGGACAGCCTACTGGTTCGTAAATTTTAAAATCTGAAGGTGGTCGGTATTTTTTGGCAGCCTCAGGGGGCATTTCTTCTAATTCTTTCAAAATTAATTCTTTAATACCAAGAGTTGGTTTTTTTGCTTTTTTGCATTTTGGGCAAAGAACACGAACTAATCTTTGAGCGACAATTAAATTTAAAGAGGGAGGAATTAAGAATGGTTGTATACCCAAATCTATCAGTCTGGGAATGGTTCCAACAACGTTGTTGGTGTGAAGGGTTGACAAAACCAAATGGCCGGTTAAAGCGGCGTGAATTGCCAGTTCGGCGGTTTCTCTGTCTCTTATTTCGCCAATCATGATAACGTCTGGATCTTGTCTCAAAATTTGTCTTAAACCAGAAGCAAAAGTGTAGCCAATTTGGGGATTGATTTGAGATTGGTTAATCCCTGGAATTAAATATTCAATCGGGTCTTCGAGAGTAACGATGTTGACCGATTCTTTGTTTAAAATTTGCAAAATGGCATAGAGGGTGGTAGTTTTTCCAGAACCTGTAGGTCCTGTGATTAAGATCATTCCGAATGGTTGTGAAATTGCCCTTTGCATTGTTTCGTAGTTTTCTTGGCTCAAACCCAATTCATCAAGTTTTTTCAAACCCATCTTTGGGTCCAAAATTCTAATGGCAATTTTTTCTCCAAAGGCAGTGGGAAAAGTAGAAACTCGGAAATCTATCCTCCTTCCTTCAAAATCTATCGAAAATCTTCCGTCTTGGGGAATTCTTGTTTCATCAATTCTCAAGTGAGACAATATTTTTATTCTGGAAACAATAGCAGGATGGACTTTAATTGGCAAAAAAATCGAAGAGTAAAGCTTGCCCAAAACTCTATACCTTACTCTGGTTTGCTCTGTCCCTGGTTCAATGTGAATGTCAGAAGCTCCTCCTTCAAGAGCGTACCTCAAGATGGCGGCGACAGCTTTCGAAACTGGGGCCTCTTCGGCAACTTTGATTATTTCCTCTGGAGTTGAAGGTTTAGTTGGAATTTCAATTTTTAATTCTTCTTCTAGTTTTTTGATGGTTTTCCCAATTTCTTCTTTCTTTTTATGATAGAGCCTAATTATTTTTTGGAAATCGGAGGGGGTAATTAAGGTAATATTAAAACGAAAGTTTTTGCTCAAGGCTAAAAAGTTTAGGGCCTCTTTAGCTCCAACATCCTCTGGATAAACCATGCCCACTTCAATCTGATTTCCAATTTTTGAAAGTGGAACAAATTTGTAAAAATTTGCAGTTTCTTCTGGGATTATGTTTAAAATTTCTGGGTCAATCTTTTCTAAATTAACTTTTGCTAAAGGAATCCCCAGTTTAAGAGATTTTAGAGAGAATAGTTCGCTTTCTGGTAAAATCCCCTCTTCCAAAATAACTTCTTCTTCTCTTTTCCCAGATAATCTAATTTTTTGTTCTAACCTTTCTTTATCTTTTTGGGAAATAATTTTTCTCTGGAGAAGTTCTTCCAAAAACATTTTAGTAGGGCAAAAATGGATTTTCTCTCCCAACTTCTGTTGAGGTTGGAGATTCAATCTCTGTTGGTAAAATTAGTTCTTTGAGAGTTTGACTTTCTAAAAAGTGAAAATCTATGTTAATTTCTTTTTTTAACTCTGGTGAAGGTTGAGAAGGGGGTGGTGATGGGGGTTTGAAATAACCAAAATATAAGATTAAAAAGGTAACAAACAAAACGGTGAAAAAAATGTATGTTAAAATTTCTTGTCTTTTTTGTGGCATTTTTAATAACTTTTGATTTTAAATTCGACCGAAAAATTAAGCTGGTTTTTCTCTCCTTCAACTGCTAGAGAAATGTTTTCAGTTTCAATCAATCTGGCAGATTTTTCTATAGCAGAAAGGAAATTTTTAAAACTTTCATAATCTCCAACCAGAGTTGTTTTAATTTGCCATTCTTTCAATTTTGAGCCCTCAAAAGTTTCCTCAGATTTTTTTAACTCAGAAAAGCTGACAGATTTTAGTAAAAGGCCAGATTGGGTAGCTAAGGTTTGAATAAGATGGAGAGTTTGGGGAATGTCTGGTGAATCGGGAATGGCAGCTTCAATTTTTGCCATTTCTTCTTTGTACTGGTTTAGTTTTTTTAAGGTTTGGTTTAATTTTTCAAGATACTCTTTTTGGCTTTCTAATTCTTTTTCTTTTTCTAAAAGCGAAACCCTCAAGACCGAAACTTTTTCTTTTTTTGGAAAGATTAAAAAGGTCCAAAATAAAACGCTCAAGAGTAAAAGAAAAAATGAAATTGTTGTTCTTTGACTCATTTTATTGACTCTTTGGAATTGAAAATTCAACCTCAAAGTTTAATTTCCCTTCTTGCCCTATCGAAACGTTTTTTAAATTACAGTTTGCGAATGCCTTTTTGCAAATTTCCATTTGCTGTGAAAGGGTGTAAAAATTTTCTGTTTTGCCAGAAGCTGTTCCTTTGAGGTTGCCAAAATCCAACTGAAGTTTTTGAAAAGATACTGTTTTTAAAGTATTTTGTTCCAAGAGCGGAAAAAATTTTGACGGATAGTTTCTTTTTGCCAAAATATCGGCAACTTGAGAAATTTTCTCTTGATAGCTAAAAACTTTTTTTTCTAGTTCTCTAATTTCTCCACTTCTTGAAATTTCGATTTGGCTTTCGATGGCCTTGATTTTGTTTTCAAGTTTTTCTTGTAGTGAATGAAAATAAAAATAGAAAAAGAGAGAAATTAAAAAAAACAAAACCGCCCCTCCAAAAAATAGAATGTCAAAAGGAGGCAATTTTCTTTGTGGTTTTGGAATTATTTCTACCATAAATTCATTCTAAGCCCCTTTTTGCCAACCCCACTACTACCGAAAAAGTTGGCCCCATCGCTAGCAATTTTTTTTCCAAAACTTTAGGGTAAATTATATTTTTGAAGGGATTGGCCAATTCTACTTCCTTTTTAAAATAATTTTGACAAAATTGCAACAAACCAGGGAGGTTTGCCTCTCCCCCAGCCAAAATTATTTTTGTGACTTCTTTTTTCTCTTTGTTTTTAAAATTTTCTAAAAAGTAAGAAATTTCTCGAAAAATTAAATTGACTGCCGGTTCCAAAATTTTCACAATAGATTTTCCCTCGGGAATGGTTGTTGGAAAAAATCCATATTTTCGTTTTAGTTTCTCTGCTAAAACAAAATCTATGCCCAAATGCTTAGCCACCCTCTCTGTCATGTCATCTCCAGAAAAATCGAAAGAGTGGGAAATTCTCAAGTTACCGTCTAAAGCTATGCTGCAGCTTGTGGTTTTAAAACCAATGTCGATTATTGCTACGGCTCCTTTTTCTTCCTTTGCCAAGGCTCGAACTAAACTGAAAGTTTCTGGTTCGATTGAAAAATTTGTTAAGTTCAATTGATTGGCGATGACTTGATACTGGGCAAGAATATCTCGGGGAGTGGCCACCAAAAGAATTTGTGGTTTTTCTTTGTCTCCCTCTTTAGTTTTTGATAAAATTTTCCAGTCCCAAACAACTTCGCTCAAAGGGAGAGGAATGTGACGCTTAGCTTCTGCTTCAACAGCAAAAGGAATTTCTTGTTTTGTCATTGGAGGAAGGGAAAAGGTGGCAAAAAAGGTAGCAAAATCTGGTATTGAAAAGAAGGCGTTTTTTGGTTGAATTTTTGCTGCCAACAAAAGTTTCTTTAGTGCCTCAACGATAGATTTAGTAGAAAATAAAACCGAGCCTTTTTGGAAGCTCGAAAAGAAGCTTTTGCTAACGTTTTTAAAAGAAAACTGGGCGTAATTTTCTAGCTTTACCTTACCGGCGACGCTGGAAAGTTCTAAAACTTTGATTGCTGAAGTACCAATATCTATTCCTACAGCTCTTTTTGGTATAATCGAAAAAAGTCTCATCAAGTTAATTATAAAAAAGAGTGTGGGTTAGCTCAAGAATTAAAAATTTTCTGTTAGACATTGTTTTTCCAAAGTTTTGCTTTGGTTGCCAAAAAGAGGGAACTTTTTTGTGTCAAGATTGTTTTGCCACTTTGGAAATTCAAACCGTGCACAAAAAGTTTTGTGGCAAAAATTTAGACGATCTTTACTTTCCGATTGACTATCAAAAATTTTTAATCAAAAAACTAATTCAATTTTTCAAATACCCTCCCCTAATTAAAGAATTGGCAAAAGACCTTTCGCAAATAATCGTTTCTCATTTTCTCCTTCTGGAAGAAAAAGCAAATTTTTCAGATTTTTTAATTTTGCCAATCCCCCTTTCAAAGAAAAAACTAAAATGGAGAGGGTTTAACCAATCTGAAGAAATAGCAAAAGAATTGGCAAATTTTTTCAAAATTCCTTTAATTTCAAATTGTTTGGTAAAAAAGAAGGAGACAGAAGACCAGGTGAATTTGGGAGAGAAAGAGAGAAAAGAAAATGTAAAAGGGGCTTTTTTGGTTTTAGAAAGAGAAAAAATTTTTAAAAAGAAGATTTTGCTGGTCGATGATGTTTTTACAACAGGTTCTACTATGGAAGAAGCAGCAAGAGTTTTAAAAGAAGCTGGAGCAAAAATTGTCATTGGGATTGTAGTAGCTAGAGCAAAACCCGGGACAGATAAACCAGAATTGACAATTGGTTAAACAAAATTTAAAATTGAAATTAGGGTGGGTTGGCTGAGTGGTCTAAAGCGGGGGATTGCTAATCCCCTGGGGAGTTTTCCCCGCGCAGGTTCGAATCCTGCACCCACCGCTGTGGCCTGCGACGTTCGTCTCCTCCTCGCTTCGGCTCGCTCCTGGCCCTTTTCTTCAAAAGAAAGGTGTCCAGCCGCCAAGGAACTTCACTGTTACCCCCTTCCTGAAGGTAGTTTCTGATTCATTTTTGACCCTTTCTTTAAAAGAAAAAATAGAATAAAATAGAATAAAGAGGCCTCCGCGCAATAGCCTGGAGAAAGCGGACTCGCTACCTTTAGGAAGGGGGTACAGCGAGGATTTCGTAGTGAAACGGAGAAATCCGAGCGCCAGAGGGGAAAACTTGGTTTCCCCCTGGGGAGCCGAGCACAGCATCTGACGTTAGTCAGGCGGAGCGTAGGCGACAAAGTCCCCATAGCTCAATGGAGAGAGCACCAGCCTTCTAAGCTGGGGATCTGGGTTCGACTCCCAGTGGGGACAGAGGTGGCCGTAGCTCAATTTGGCAGAGCACCTGGCTGTGGCCCAGGTGGTTACGGGTTCAAATCCCGTCGGCCACCCAAAAGATATTTTTACTTTCTTTCTGTTAGCTTTGCTTTAAGATAGATTTCTTTTCCTTCTCTCAAAACTTTAAATTCAATTTCATCTCCAACTTTGTGTTTTGCCAAAATATCTGCCAAAGTATTCTCTTCTGTTATTTTTTCACCATCTGCCTCTAGCAAAATGTCGTATTCTTTAATTCCTGCTTTTTCTGCTGGAGAATCTTTAATTACTGCCGGCTCCCCAAGAGATTCCCTGACAATTAAAGCCCCATAATCTACCGGAAGTTTGTGGGCTTTGGCAAGGGCTTCATTCAAAATCACATATCTTACCCCCAAAAAAGGCCTTCTAATTTTTCCAAATTTCATTACCTCCTCCAAAATTGGCTTTGCATAATTTATGGGAATTGCAAAGCCAATGTTTTCTGCTCCAACAACCATTGCCGTGTTAATTCCAATGACTTTTGCCTCCATGTTAACTAAAGGTCCTCCTGAATTTCCGGGATTGATGGCAGCATCGGTTTGAATTAGACCCCTCAAGGTTGTTGCTTTAAATGGTAAATCCCCATAGGCTGTAATTTTTCTTGATAGCCCTGAAACGATACCAGCAGAGATAGTATCTTCAAACTCTCCCAAGGGATTTCCAATTGCCAAAACTTGTTCTCCCAATTCAACTTTGCTTGAATCTCCCAATTCCAAATAGGGGAAATTTTTTCCTTCAATTTTTAAAACTGCAATATCGACTAGAGGATCTCTGGCCAAAACTTTTGCTGAATACTTTCTTTTTGGGTCCAAAATGACAGTGTAGTCTGCCTCAGTGTCTGCAACTACATGATTGCAAGTTAAAAGATAACCATCTGGTGAAACTAAAAATCCAGAACCTCCGCCAATTTTTGTTTTTTCCTTTTCCTTTTTGAATTTTGGAAAAATGAATTCCTCACCCCCGAAAGGAAAAAAATAAAAGCCTTCAATTTTTGGAAGGTCTTTTGTAACAACGATAGTAATTACTGCTGGGCAAGCCTTTTTTGCAACCTCAACAAAAGGTGATTTTTGCATCCTTCATTCTAACAGAAAAAACTCTTGTCAACAAGGAAAATTTTGATAAAATAAATGAGACCTCCAAACGAACGTAGTGAGTTTGGAGAAAACGGATTCTGGACGTGCGCCCCTATAGCTCAAATGGATAGAGCAGTGGCGTCCTAAGCCATTGATGGGGGTTCGAGTCCCTCTAGGGGCAAATGGTTCTTGAGATTGCAAATTTTAAAATTTCAAATTTGGAAAAAATAATTGAGATTGAAAAGGAGGCTTTTCCAAAAAAGATTGCTTTTTCGAGAGAGGCGTTTGAAGAATTTTATTTCAGAGAGCCGGAAAATTTTTTAGTGGCAAAGGTTGGAAATGAAATAGTGGGTTATGGGATAGGAAAAGAAAGTAAAGGAAAAGGGGAGATAATTTCTGTTGCGGTAAGAGAAAATTGGAGGAGAAAAGGAATTGGAACAAAAATTGTCGAAAGGCTAATTGAAAATTTAAAAAGAAAGGGAGCAAGGAAGATTTTTTTGCACGTGAGAGAAAAGAATGAAGTTGCAATTTCTTTTTACCAAAAATTGGGATTTAAAATTTTAAAGAAAATTGAAAATTATTATTCAAACGGAGATTCAGCCTATTTGATGAACAAGAACGTTTGAAAACGGACGGGTAGCTCAGCGGTAGAGCGCTTCTCTTACACAGAAGAGGTCGCAGGTTCGAATCCTGCCCCGTCCACAAAAGGCG
>CAZQIO010000022.1:0-8522 GCA_964593405.1 uncultured Candidatus Saccharibacteria bacterium
TTTGCCTAAACATTGGGGCGCCAGAAGCTGCTTTCAAATATTCTTTTTTGCCAGTAGAAGGAGTGGGGTTGGCAAGGGAAGAGTTTATCATCGCAGAAAAAATTCGCGTTCATCCTTTAGCTCTTTACCATTACGACGAATTAAAGAAAAAAGCTAAAAAAGATCTAAAAATCAAAAAAATCGTTGAGCAAATTGACCAAATTACTGTTGAACACAAAGACAAAAAAGAACACTTTGTGAAGGAATTGGCCGAAGGAATCGCCCAAATTGCTGCCGCTTTTTGGCCCCATCAAGTGATCGTCAGGTTTTCTGATTTCAAAACTAACGAATACCGGGCTTTAGTTGGGGGTGAGTTGTTTGAGCCAGAAGAAGAAAACCCAATGCTTGGCTGGCGAGGAGCTTCAAGATATTATGACGAAAAATTTCAACCTGCCTTTGAGATGGAATGCCAAGCGATAAAAAGAGTGAGGGAAGTTTTTGGATTAAAAAACGTGGCGGTAATGATTCCCTTTTGTCGAACTCCAGAGGAGGCAAAGAAAGTTTTGGATTTAATGAAAAAGTTTGGGCTAGAGCGAGGAAAAGATAACTTGAAAGTTTACATAATGTGTGAAATTCCATCAAACGTCATTTTGGCAGAAGAATTTTTGAAATTGTGCGATGGCTTTTCAATCGGTTCTAACGATTTAACTCAATGCCTTTTGGGAATTGACAGAGATAACGCAAAGATTGCTCAGATTGCTAACGAAACTCACGCTGCAGTGAAACAAATGATTAGCAAAGTAATAAAAATTTGCAATAGAATGAGAAAGTATTCTGGAATTTGTGGAGACATTCCTTCAACAGATATTGAATTTGCAAGATTTTTAGTTAAAGAAAAAATTCAATCAATGTCGTTGAGCCCAGATGCGGTAATGAAAACGATTTTAGGGTTGAGCAAAAAAAAGAAAACCAAAAAATGAATTGGTATTTCGCAACTAATTTAATGTGAAAGGTGCTCAAATTTTATTGTTTGTGAAAAATGAAAAAACTAAGTTCAATAATTGAGAAGGGTGGGCATTTTCTAAAATTAATAAGCAGTTGGAAATTTGGGTTATGGCTATTTCTCATCACCTGTATTCTTCTTGAGTTAGGTTCAAGAGGGTCAGATTTGCTTTCAGGAATTATAGGTTTCTCCCTTGGCATAGGAGGTTCCTTTTTAATTCCTATAGGGTTGATTTTATTCTTTCTAAAATGGCCCAAAACAAAAACCATTAAGTTGGTTACATTTCTTTTACTATTACCCCTCATTTTTCGCTATTTTGCTGGAACTTATTGGGGATCTTCAATTGTATTTCCGATAATCGATCAGTTCTACCAAGCGCACTCTAAAAGAATAGAAAGAAAAGCACTCAATACCAACGATCCAGAAAAATGTTTTAAAATTTTCAACTCTTTTTGGCAATCCCTTTATTTTTTTCCCGTGAACGTAGGTTTTAATAGAAGTCCGTGGGCCTTTGATTTAGAATGCATTGCCAATTATGCTATCGTTAAAAATAATCCGGATGTATGCAAATTAATATTGAAACAACAAAGTAACGCACCCGCAGCTTTTGCCAATGATTGTTTTTATGAAGTAGCAATAAAGCTTAAAAATCCAGAGATTTGTGAGAATATTACTCCAATTTCACTTGAGGAACAAAAAAAAGATGAATGTTTTAAAGCGGCTATGTTGGAAGCGAAAGCCTTGGAAAACCCCATCCTTCAAGAGTGTGCGAGAGGGGCGAGCGATTTTGCAAAGGATATTTGTGTTAGAAATTTGGCAGTGGAGAAAAAGGATAAAGATCTTTGTAAGTTTTTAATAATTGCGGAACATCAAAGTTCCTGTGAGTTGGATGTAAAAATTCTCACAGAAGAAATTTTGGCTCCATGTAGAAAATTTGTTACCCTACGTTTTGAGTCGGAGTTTCAGGGGCCAAATGAGCTAGAATGGAATAAAGAAGATTGTCTAAGAGAAATGTTTATTAAGTTTAATAAAATAGAAATGTGCAATTTTTTACCAGACTTTGACAACGTTTTGTGCTTTGAAGGAATTATAAAAAAAGGAATGATCGACAACATCGAATTCTGTTATCAACTTCCGCTCGAAAAGGGAAAAACTTGGAAAACAAGAAACGCTTGTTTTGCGACAGTTGCCGTTAATAAAAGAGATCCGCGAATGTGTGATATAGCACAAGAATTTAAAGAAAGATGTCGGGAAGTAATAGAAAAATTGGGCGAAAGGTAAACCTCCGCCCTTTTTATTTTTACTTTCTTTTATCAACTTAACCTAAATGACAATGAAAATCTATTTTGCCACTCATTCAACTTCAGAGGACAACGAAGCTAAGATTTCTTCTGGTTGGAAAGATGCTAAATTGTCAGAGTTGGGGATCAAGCAGGCAAAGGAGTTGGCCATCGGGCAACTCAATACGGTTTGGAAGTTTTGGTAAAGAAAAAGAAAATCAAAGAGTGTCTAAAAGAAAAATTTCAATGGCAACCTTGGTGGGAATATGATTTGTGAAATTTAAAAGATGGCCGGGACAAAAGAAATAAATGAACTTTTTAAAGTGATGTTTTAAACTTTTGACAAAAATTTTATTGAAATATGAGCAAAATAACATTAAAGGAAGAGAAGTTAAAAAATTTGATTCGCCAATTGAGGAAATCAAGAAAAAGTATTTATAAAATGAAAGAATGATCTCTAAGTTTTACCCCCGAAGCAGAACAAGACTTAGCGAACCTGGACAGAAAGGTAAGAGAAAGAATTATCAAAAAGTTGGATTGGCTTTGGGCCAATTTTGAACAAATTACACCTTGCCATTAGGAGGAAAATAGCAAGGATTTTTTAAATTAAGAGTTGGCGATTGGAGAGTGATTTATGAGGTTGATTTTAAAGAAAAGCATATTAAAATTCGAGTCATCGGGCGAAGGGATAAAATTTACAAAAGAACAGTACGAAAATCGAGAATCTGAATCCATTGAATTGAGGATTTAGAAAGATTAAAAGAAAGAAGGGATTCTGAGACATGAAGCCAATAATAAAATACGATGAAAATGGCGAGATTGTTAACATCGAAATAATGAAAATAAATCTTGAGGAATTTGGAAAACTAAAGAAAGCTAAGTGGTTCTACAGGGGTCTGACCCCTGTAAATTTAAACTTTATGGGATTAAAAGGGGGTTGCCAAAGGGATTTTTTGGTATAATTTAAAAGAAAGGTCAAATTTAAGATTTAAATTTTATGAAAGTTACACTAACAATTATCAAGGCAGATGTTGGGTCAATTGGCGGGCATTTAAAACCAAGCCAAGAAATGCTGGAGGCAGTTAAAAATTATGTGGCAAAAAAGGGAAAAAATTTAATTTTGGATTTTTTTGTCTGCCACACAGGAGATGATATTTCAATTTTGTTGTCGCATCAAAAAGGAGTAGGGAATCCTGAAATTCACAAACTTTGCTGGGATGCGTTCTTGGAGGCGACAAAAGTGGCAAAAGAAAAGGGACTTTATGGAGCAGGCCAAGATCTTTTGGTAACTGCCTTTTCTGGCAATGTTAGGGGAATGGGACCACAGGTTGCTGAAATGGAATTTGAAGAGAGAGAGGCTGAACAATTTTTAATGTTTATGGCAGACAAGACAGAGCCAGGTGCTTTTAATTTACCTCTTTATTTGGCTTTTGCAGATCCAATGTATTGTTCAGGACTTTTGCTTTCTCCAAAGTTAAAAAAGGGATTCAAATTCACAATAATGGATGTTTCTTTCACTGAGGCAGACAGAATCATTGAACTTCAAACACCAGAGGAAATTTACGACATTGCGGTTTTGCTCAGAGATCCTGGAAGGTTTGTAATAGAGTCGATTTTTTCAAGAGCGACGGGAGAACAAGTTGTTTCGGCTTCAACAACGAGGTTGCACAACATTGCCGGAAAATATGTTGGAAAAGATGACCCTGTAATGTTAGTTAGAACCCAAAAAGATTTTCCAGCAACTGGTGAAATTTTGCAACCTTTTGCTTTGGGCTATTTTGTTTCAGGTTTCATGAGAGGAAGCCATGTTGGACCATTAATGCCAGTTAAAATGAATTGTTCAATTTCCTTTTTTGATGGCCCGCCAATAGTTTCCTGCCTTGCCTTTTCAATGAAAAACGGAAAATTGACAGGACCTGTGGATTGTTTTGATCAACCTTTCTGGGACGAAATAAGGGCTTTAGTTTCCAAAAAAGCAATAGAAATTAGAAAGCAGGGTTTTTACGGAGCAGCAATGCTTCCAATGTCAGAACTAGAGTATACCGGGGTGGTAGAGACTTTAAAAGAATTGGAAAAAAAGTTTAAAATTAGAAAGAAATAATGTTGGAACTGAAAGCACAAATAAGAACAGAAAAAGCAAAAAAAGTAAGAAGGGAAGGGAAAATTCCTGGTGTTTTGTATGGACCAGGAATTGAAAATTTGAACGTTAAGGTTGACGAAAAAGAATTTGAAAAAATCTTAAAAAACAAAAGCCCAACTTCTTTGCTAAAGTTGAAAGTTGAAAATAACAAAGAATATTTGGTTTTGATTAAAGAAATTCAAAGGCACCCGATCACAGAGAAAATAATTCATGTTGATTTTTTCCAGCCTTCTTTGAAAGAAAAAATTGAAACAAAAGTGCCAATAATTTTTGAAGGAGAAGCCCCAGCTTTAAAACTTGGGGGAACTCTTTTGAAGGCAATAACTGAAATTGAAATTAGGGGAGTTTTTGAAAAATTACCAAAAGAAATCAGGGTGGACCTTTCAAAATTGAAAAGTTTTGAGGACGCAATTTTTGTTTCTGATTTAAAAGTGCCAGCGGAAGTTGAAATTTTGAGATCAAAAAACGATATCGTTGCCAAAATCTTACCTCCAGAGAGTAGCGAAGAAAAACCTCTAGAAAGTCAATGATTTTAAAAAAGACATTTCCAAAAACCTTCTCTCTTTTTGTGATTTTTTTCCTCTTTTTTACTACTTTTTTTATTTTGGCCCAAGAGTGCCAGACAGTTGAAGAATGTACAAAAATTTTAAAAGAATTAGAAGCAAAGATTGCAGAGTACGAAAAAGACATTCAAAAAACTGCCAAAGAAAAAAACACTCTTTACAATCAGATTGCTTTGCTAAAGAAAAAAATTGAAAAGCTTGAACTTGAAATTCGGCAAAGCAATGTGATGATCAGAGATATTTCTTTGCAAATTAAAGATACAGAAACCTCGATCTTCAAAACTAATTTAACTTTAGAAGAGAAAAAGCGTCAACTCGGAGAAATACTCAAGGCAATTTACGAAGCTGACAGAAAATCTCTGCTGGAAATTTTATTGACCGAAGAAAGTTTTTCTAGTTTTTTTGACAATCTTTTTTACTTGGAAGTGTTAAGCTCAAAAAGTAAAGAATTGTTGGGGACGATAAAAAAATTGAAAAAAGATTTAGAAGAACAAAAATCTATTTTGGATAAGGAAAAAGAAAATCTTGAAAATGTTTTAAGAATGCAAATTTTGCAGAAAAAAGAAAGCGAGTCTATAAAAGCAGAAAAGGAAAATCTTTCTAAATTGACAGAACAGCAATATCAAAAACTTTTAGCAGAAAAAAAAGCAATCGAAAAAAGGGCAGCCGAAATTAGAAATAGAATCTTTGAATTGATTGGCGTTTCTAAAGCTCCAACTTTTGGTGAAGCAGTAGAACTGGCCAAGTGGGTTGAAAAAATAACTGGAGTGAGGCCGGCATTTTTGTTGGCAGTTTTAACTCAAGAATCAAACATTGGGAAAAACGTTGGGCAATGTTATTTAAAAGATCCAAAAACTGGAGAAGGAATTAAAATAAGCACTGGCGAAAAAATCAAAAATGTGATGCACCCAAGTAGGGATGTGCCAATATTTTTGGAAATTACAAAAGAAGTGGACAGAGACCCGTTTGCAACTCCTGTTTCTTGTCCAATTTCTTGGGTAGGAGGTTGGGGAGGGGCGATGGGACCTGCTCAGTTTATCCCTTCAACTTGGCAAAAATACAAAAGCAGAGTTTCAGAAATTACCGGAAGACCAGCTGACCCTTGGAACATAAAAGATGCTTTTTTGGCCGCCGCCCTTTATTTGGCAGATTATGGAGCGGCCGAACAAACTTATCAAGCCGAATGGAGAGCGGCAATGATTTATTTTTCTGGCACGACAAATCCAAGATATAGATTTTATGGTGATTCGGTAATGAGAATTGCTGCAGGATACGAAGAAGATATTAAAACTTTAGAGGCTCAAAAATTAACCCAAAGTTTTTTGGAGAGCTTTAATAACAGGTTCCAACTCTCCTTCCATTATGTCTTCTAAATTGTACCAACTTTTGTTTATTCTGTGATCTGTTATTCTGTTTTGGGGGAAATTGTAAGTTCTGATTTTTTCTGCCCTTTTTGCCCAGCCAATTTGCTTTTTTCTTTCTTCAGATAGTTTTTCAAAATTTTCCATTTCCTTTTTTTCTAAAAGTTTTGCCCTCAAAATTTCCAAGGCAAGCTCTCTGTTTTGGGCCAAAGATCTCTCAGTTTGGCAAGAAACTGAAATTCCTGTTGGCAAATGGGTAACTCTCACTGCTGTCATTCTCTTGTTGACGTACTGGCCGCCAGGCCCAGAAGCCTTGAAAGTTTCAATTTTCAAATCGTTTGGGTTTATTTTTATTTCTTCTTTTTCTGGTTTTCTCAATATAGCCACCGTTGCTGTCGAAGTGTGAATTCTGTTTGATTTTTCAGTTTTTGGAACTCTCTGGACTCTGTGAACTCCACCTTCGTATTTTAATTTTTCCCAAACTCCCTCTCCAACCACCTCAAAGGAAACTTCTTTTATTCCGCCCAAATCAGATTCTTTTAAATCGTAGACTGTTAATTTCCAACCTTGAGATTGAGCATACTTTGAATACATTCTAAAAAGATCCCTGGCAAAAAGGGCAGCCTCTTCGCCTCCAACTCCGGCTCTAATTTCTACAATCGCTGAATCTTTCATTTTTCAGAAAGTTTTGCCTTTTTTAGTTTCTCTTTAAATTTTTGGACCTGACCGATGCTTTCTACAATCTTTTCTTTTCCAGTGTAAAAAGGATGACACTTTGCGCAAATTTCAACCTCCATATACTCTTTCGTTGAGCCGACAGTAAAAACATTCCCACAGGCACACTTTACCGTAGCGTTTGGATAGTATTTTGGATGGATACCTTTTTTCATATAGAGATTATAAACCATTGCTTTAATTTTTCAAATATGCTATCATTGAAGATATGCCAGAAAAAGATGAATTTAATTTGGATGTAGAGGAGATGGCAAAAGCCGGTTTGCATTTGGGTCACAAAACTTCAAAACTTCATCCAAAAATGATGCCTTTTATTTTTGGAATGCGAAATACCGTTCACGTGATCGATTTGGAAAAAACAAAAGAAAAATTGAAAGAGGCATTAAAATTCATCAGTCAAATTGTCGCCGAAGGAAAAACAATCCTTTTTGTAGGAACGAAAGTTCAAATCAGAGATTTAGTTAAAGAATTGGCTCAAGAAACTGGCTTTCCTTATGTTGTTTCCAGGTGGTTGGGTGGCACTTTTACCAATTTCAACGTGATTCGAAAGAGAGTTGAGTACCTTTTAGACTTGGAAAAAAAACAGGCCGAAGGTTATTTTGAAAAGTATACAAAAAAAGAGAGGGCAGAAATAGAAAAAGAAATCGCAAAATTGAAAGAAAAGTTTGAAGGATTGAAAAATTTAGAAAGGCTTCCAGATGCAATTTTTATTTGCGACATGGTCAAAGACAAACTTGCGGTAAAAGAGGCGAGAGAAAAGGGAGTGAAAATAATTGCAATTTGCGACACGAACGCAGACCCTACTTTAGCAGATTATCCAATTCCGGCAAACGACGAGGCAATCTCTTCGGTAAAATATATTTTAGAAAAAGTCAAAATGGCAATTTTGAAAGCGAAATCAAAAACTTAAAATGAGTTTAATAGAAAAAATTAAACAATTGAGAGAAGAAACAAAAATTTCGATCACAGAGTGCAAAAAAGCCCTTGAAGAGGCAAACGGAGATTTAAATAAGGCGAGGGAAATTTTAAAAGAAAGATACGGAATGCTAGCTCAAAAACAAAAAGAAAGGGAAACGAAAGAGGGGATTATCGAAGCTTATGTGCACACAAACAAAAAATTGGCGGCGATGGTTCAATTAGAATGCGAATCCGATTTTGTAGCTAGGTCTCCAGAATTTCAAAAATTAGCCCACGAACTTTGCTTGCAGATTGTCGCAGTTGACCCAGAAGAAATTCCCCTTTTGGAGCAAAACTGGATAAAAGACGAAACGAGAAAAATTAAGGATTTGATCGATGAATACATTGCCAAATTTGGCGAAAACATTGAAATAAAAAGATTTGTCAGGTTTAAAATTTGATGGTTCAAATCGTTGCAATTTCTACTTTTTTTGTTAGCCTTTTTGGAATTTTGGCAATTCTCTTGCCAAAGCTTCCACAACTTGCCCAATTGCCAGAAAGAAA
>CAZQIO010000022.1:8532-9417 GCA_964593405.1 uncultured Candidatus Saccharibacteria bacterium
GCATTTTTTTTCAATTGAAAGAAAAATTGAAAAATCTCAATCCCTTCAAGGATTTTAAAAAGGAAATTTTTTTACAAAAAATCATTGTCAAAATTCGAATTTTGAGTTTAAAAGTTGACAATTTGACTTTTCGCTGGTTAAGAAAAATTAGAGAAGGGCAGGCAAAACAAAAAGTGGACAATTATTGGGAAGAAATAAAAAAAGCAAAACAACAATAGGCCGGCGTAGCTCAATCGGCAGAGCAGCGGTTTTGTAAACCGCGGGTTGTGGGTTCAAATCCCTCCGCCGGCTCTTTTAATTTTCGAAAATGATTGAAATTCAACATCAATCAGTGAGCTTGACAGGCGTATTTTATTTTTCGAGAATGAAAAAAGAGGAAAATGGGAACTAAAAATTCAAAAAAATTTGCTTTGTTTTTTGCCCTTCTTTTGGTCTTTTTATTTGCCAGAGAAACAACTTTTGGTTATTCGAGAATAGACAAAATAAAAAATCAAATTTATTTTACCGCAATAGGTTTTAAAGAAGCTTTTAAAGATTATTTTCAATGGCTAAAAGAAGGCTTCAAAAAAATTTTCAGGCTGCCAGAGAAAAAATTCACTGAGAAATTGCTAATAGAAAAAGAAATTGAAAAACTAAAATCACAAAACAAAGAATTAAAAGAGAAAATCGAAAAATTAGAAAGGGAGGGTTTGCCGGCAAAAGAAATAATAAAAGAGATAGAAAGGATAACCAAAATAGAACCTGTAAAAGAAATCACAAAAGAAGTCATTCCCAGTGGGGAATTGGAAAATCTCAAAAATCAATTGGACCAAATTTTTGGAGACTTGAACAAACTAAAATGGGCAGCCAATTTGGGCTACGTTCGTTTGCCACCAATTTTGCCAT
>CAZQIO010000023.1:0-8285 GCA_964593405.1 uncultured Candidatus Saccharibacteria bacterium
GGTAAGGACGAGGCGCGATGGACGCGCATGAAAATTAAAAAAGGAGACACAGTTTTGGTAATTTCTGGAAAATACAGGGGAAAAACAGGAAAAGTTTTGAAAGCCTTTCCAAAAGAAGGGAAGGTTTTGGTTGAGGGAGTAAACATTGTCAAAAAGCATGTTAAACCAAAAAGGGTTGGGGAAAAGGGGCAAATTGTTCAAATTCCAAAGCCAATTGATGTTTCAAACGTAAAATTAATTTGCCCTTCTTGCAAAAAAGCAACGAGAGTAGGTTATAAAATTTTTGAAAAAGAAGGCGAAAAAGAAAAAGT
Source organism: uncultured Candidatus Saccharibacteria bacterium (assembly GCA_964593405.1). Classification (GTDB taxonomy): domain Bacteria; phylum Patescibacteriota; class Minisyncoccia; order Minisyncoccales; family GBS-2; genus CAZQIO01. The sequence continues at coordinate 312 of CAZQIO010000023.1, forward strand.
CAGAGTTTGTAAAAAATGCAAAGCAGAAATTCCATGAGGCTAAAAGAAAAATATGAAAAAGAGGTTGTGCCAAAGATGATGGAAAAGTTTGGTTACAAAAACAGAATGGCAGTTCCGAAAATAGAAAAGGTCGTTTTAAATTGTGGTTTTGGGAGGCTAGTTTCTGGTAAAACAAAAGAAGAGAAAGAGAAAGTTTACCAGCAAATAATGGAAGAACTAGCTTTAATTTCCGGTCAAAAACCGATTTTGACAAGGGCAAAAGAATCAATTTCTGGTTTTAATATAAAAAAAGGAGAACCTGTTGGGGCTAAAGTGACTTTGAGGAGAAAAAGAATGTATGATTTTTTAGAAAGGTTAATCTGGATAGCTCTGCCGCGCTTGAGGGATTTCAAAGGAATTGATAAAAAATGGTTTGACGAGAAAGGAAATTTAAACATTGGAATTAAAGAGCAAATTGCCTTTCCAGAAATTTCCCCAGAAAAGACAAAGTTTATCTTTGGTCTTCAGGCAACTATTGTCACAAACGCAAAAAACAAAGAAGAGGCAATTGAATTGTTCAAATTGATGGGATTTCCGATTAAAGAATAGGTGCTAAAATAACTAAAACCGTGCCAACAAAAGCCCAAATTGTAAAAGCAAAAAAACCACCAAAATTTAAAACCCGAATTGTCAGGAGGTGTTTTAGATGTGGGAGAAAGAGAGGTTTCATGAGAAAATTTGGTCTTTGTCGAATTTGTTTTAGGGAAATGGCCCTAAGGGGTCAAATTCCAGGAGTCAAAAAAGCATCATGGTAGTCACAGACCCAATAGCAGACATGTTAACAATCATTAGAAATGCCCTTGCGGTAAAAAAGGAGGTAGTTTTTGTTCCTTTTTCAAAAATTAAATTTGAAATTTGTAAAATATTGCAAAGGGAAGGGTTTATCGAGAAAGTAGAGAAGGTGAAAAGGAAAATTAAAAAGGGAAAATCAAAACCAAAGCCATTTTTGGAAATTCATTTAAAGTATGATGAGGAAAAAAAGCCAGCAATTTCAGGAATAGAAAGAATATCAAAGCCAGGACAAAGAATTTATTTGGGCTACAGAAAGATAAAGCCGGTAAAACAAGGTTACGGAATTGCGATTATTTCAACTTCTCAGGGTTTGATGACAGACAAAGAAGCAAGAAAGAAAAAGGTCGGAGGAGAAGTAATTTGTGAAGTATGGTGATGAAACTCAGCAATTGCTCGCTAGAGCACAGCGTGAACACTACCTCATCCATTCGCGTATATTTTTTAAAAATTCGTTATTCGTAAATTTATGTCAAAAATAGGAAAAAAACCAATAGAAATTCCGCCAAATGTCTCTGTAAAAATTGAAGAAGATAAAATTTTAGTTGAGGGACCGCTCGGAAAATTAGAAAAAAAATTGCGGCCAGAAATTGGAGTCGAGATCAAGGATGGAAAAATCGTTGTTTTTCCAAAAATTGAAACCAAAAACACCAAGGCTCTTTGGGGAACCTTTAGACAATTAATTTTTAATATGGTTGAAGGAGTGACCAAAGGGTTTCAAAAACAACTGGAAATTGAAGGATTGGGGTATAGGGCGGAAATGGAAGGAAAAAATTTAATTTTAAGAGTAGGTTTTTCCCATCCAGTCATAATTTCTATCCCAGAGGAAGTTAAGGTTTCAGTAGAAAAAAACATCATCACAGTTTCTGGAATAGACAAAGAATTGGTTGGACAAGTGGCGGCCAATATTGAAAAAGTTAAACCGGCAGAGCCATACAAGGGAAAGGGAATAAAATATGTTGGTGAAGAAATCATCAGAAAGGTTGGTAAAAAAGCAACCGGCGCAAAATAATGGAAAGAGGGGAAAAGTTAGAAGCTAGAAAAAGAAGACACAAGAGAATAAGAAAAAAAATTTTTGGAACGGCCAAAATACCAAGGCTTTGTGTTTTTAGATCAAACAAGCACATTTATGCTCAATTAATCGATGACGAAAAGGGACATACTTTAATTTCGGCTTCGGATTTGGAAATAAAATTAGAAAAAAAATTAACAAAAGTTGAAAAATCCAAAGAGGTCGGCAAGTTGATTGCTAAAAAAGCAAAAGAAGTTGGTATTGAAAGAGTTGTTTTTGACAGGGGAGGCTACAAGTACCATGGAAGGGTCAAAGCTTTGGCAGAAGGAGCTAGGGAAGGAGGTTTGAAGTTTTAAAATTTTTAAAACTATGCAGGAGACAACCGAAACACAAAAACAGGAAAAATTTGAGGCCAAACTATTGGATTTGGCCAGAGTCACTCATGTAAGGGCTGGAGGAAAAAAATTGAGGTTTAGGGCAGTAGTGATTGTTGGAAATCGAGCAGGCAAAGTTGGAGTTGGCATTGCTTCTGCTACTGATGTTGCTCAGGCAATTGAGAAAGCTACCTTTCAGGCCAAAAAAAATGTGATTAATGTGCCGATTGTAAACGATACCATTCCTCATGAAGTTTATGCAAAATTCAAAGCGGCTAAAGTTTTGCTAAAACCCGGGAAAAAAGGAGGAGGATTGGTGGCCGGAGGAACAATAAGACTAATTTGTCTTTTGGCCGGGATAAAAAATATTTCGGCAAAACATTTGGGGAGAACCGGAAATAAAATGAATATTGCTCAAGCAACAATCAAGGCCCTAAAACAACTGAAAACTAAAAAACCAAAATGATCCAAATTCACCAATTAAAACCAATTCACAAATCCAAAAAGCCAAAGAGAATTGGAAGAGGAGGGAAAAGAGGAACATATTCTGGCAGAGGAATTAAAGGGCAAAAAGCAAGGGCGGGAAGAAAGCTAAAGCCAATAATCAGGGAAATAATCAAAAAGTATCCAAAATTGAGGGGGTACAGGTTTAAAGCAAAAAAAGATTATGAAATTGTTAATGTTGATGTTTTAGAGAAAAAGTTCCAAGACGGGGAAAAGGTCAACCCTGAAATTTTGGTTGAAAGGAAAATCGTAGATAAAATAAAAGGAAAGGTTCCAAAAGTTAAAATTTTGGGAAGAGGAAATTTGACAAAAAAATTGATTGTTGAGAATTGCCAAATTTCAAAAGTTGCAAAAGAAAAAATTGAAAAAGCAGGAGGAAAAATAATATGTGGTACAGAGTCTTAATCAATGTTTTTAAAGTGAAAGATTTGAGGGATAAAGTTCTTTTTGTTTTGGCAATTTTTTTAATCTTTAGAATTTTGGCCAACATTCCAATTCCAGGGATTGATACTCAAAGACTGAGGCAATTTTTTGAGCAATTTAAAATTTTCAGTTTAATGAATATTTTTACCGGAGGAACTCTAGAAAGATTTTCAATCGTGATGCTCGGCCTTGGTCCCTTCATCATTGCCGAAGTCATTTTGCAACTTTTAACGATGGTTTTCCCATCTTTGGAAGAAATGTACAAAAAGGAGGGTGAAGAAGGAAGGAGAAAACTTGAACAGCACGGAAGAATTTTAACAGTTCCTTTGGCGGCCATTGAAGCCTTTGGAATGCTTACCCTTTTTTCAAGAGAAAAAATTTTAGCCCCCCTTTCTCCCTTGGGTTGGATTTCGGCAATTTCAACAATCACAGCAGGCACTCTGCTTTTGGTCTGGCTTGGTGAGCTAATCGATGAAAAAGGAATTGGAAATGGAGTTTCCCTCTTAATTTGCGCAGGTATTATTGCCGACTTTCCAAGAAACCTTGGTCAACTAATAGCCAATTTTGATCCAACAAGACTTTTTTCTTATATTTTATTTTTTTTAGCAACGATTTTGATAATTTCTGCGGTAATTTTTGTTACTGAGGCAAGGAGAAACATTAAAGTTTCTTATGCAAAAAGAGTCAGGGGAATGAGGCTTTTTGGTGGAGTTTCAACATACTTGCCCCTCTCTGTCAATCCAGCAGGGGTGATGCCAATAATTTTTGCCCTTTCAATTTTGACCTTTCCATCAATGATAGCTAGTTTTTTGTCAAACACTCCCGGAATTTTAGGAAAAATTTCAAACTCTTTGGTTTTGTTTTTCGAAAATCCAATTTTTCATACAATTTCTTATTTTTTGTTGGTTTTCCTTTTCACTTTCTTTTACACAATGGTCGTTTTTGACCCAAAATCAATCTCTGAAAATTTGCAAAAAATGGGAGGCTTTATTCCAGGAATAAGGCCCGGCCCAAAAACGGCACAATATTTATCTTTTGTTTTAAACAGAATTTTGGTTTTTGGAGGAATTTTTTTGGGGGTAATTGCCATCACACCCTCTTTGGTTCAGGCAATAACAAAAGTTGGAGCCTTTTCCTTTTTGGTTGGAGGAACTTCAGTTTTAATTTTAGTTTCTGTAATTTTGGAGACTTTTGAAAGGTTAAAGGCAGAGCTGGAAATGAGAGAGTATGAGACATTCTAAAAATCAAAAATTGGTAATAATTTTGATGGGCCCCCCGGGAGCAGGAAAAGGAACCCAAGGTCAACTTTTGGCAGAAAAATTGAATTTGTATTATTTCGAAACAAGTAAAATTTTGGAGGAAGAATTTAAAAAGAAAAGGGGAGTTTATGAAATTGATGGAAAAAAATATTCTGTGGCAAAGGAATATAAACGCTGGATTCATGGAAAACTATGCAGCCCTCCTTTCGTTACTTTTTTGGTTCAACAAAAAATTAAAGAATTGGCACAACAAAAGCGAAATTTAGTTTTAGCTGGTTCTCCACGAACGGTTTTTGAGGGGGAAAAAATAATTCCTTTATTAATTGAGCTTTATGGGAAAGAAAGCATTAAGGTTTTTCTTTTGGAAATTTCGCCAAAAGATTCGCTTTTTAGAAATTCCCACAGAAGAATCTGTGAATTGATGCGCCATCCTATATTGTGGTTAAAAGAAAATCAAAAATTAAAAAAATGTCCTTTAGATGGATCGAGGCTTTTAAGGAGAAAGGGATTAGATGATCCAGAAACAATAAAAGTGAGGCTAAAAGAGTACAAAGAAAAAACCCTTCCTTTGATCGAATATTTCAAAAAACAAAAATTGAAAGTAATAAAAATTGACGGTTCTCCGCCTCCGGCAATAGTTTTTGAAAAAATTTTAAAGGCTCTCAAAATTAAATGATCCCTCTCAAATCAGAAAAAGAAATTGAGATAATGGCAGAGGGAGGCAGGGTTTTGGCAAAAATAATGAAAGAGATAGAAAAGATGGTAAAACCTGGAGTTTTGACAAAAGATTTGGAAAAATTGGCAGAGAGTTTAATTGTAAAATCTGGAGCAAAATGCGCTTTTAAAGGATATAGCGAAAAAGGAGAAAAACCTTTCCCTGCCTGCCTTTGTACTTCAATAAACGATGAAATTGTTCATTGCATTCCTTCAAAAAGAGTTTTAAAAGAAGGGGATTTGTTGAAACTGGATTTGGGAATTTTGTGGAAAGGATATTATTTAGACATGGCAATAACAGTTCCTGTTGGGAAAGTTTCTTTTGAAGCTCAAAGATTAATTAGGGTGACAAAAAAAGCTTTGAAATTGGCAATAAAAAAAGCAAAACCTGGAAACACTTTTGGTGATATTTCAAACACAATTCAAAGGTATGTTGAATCTCAAGGATTTTCTGTCGTCAGGGAGCTTTGCGGACACGGAATTGGAAAAAATCTTCACGAAGAGCCAAAAATTTTAAACTATGGCAAAAGAAAAACGGGGGAAAAAATAAAAGAAGGAATGGTTTTTTGTATTGAACCTATGGTGACAGCCGGGGATTGGAGATTAAAGAAAGCAAAAGATGGATTTGGCTATGCCACTCAAGATGGCTCTTTGACAGCCCATTTTGAGCACACGGTGGCAGTGACAAAAAAAGGCCCCGAAATATTAACAAAAATTTAAAAGGAAATTTATTTCTGCTAAAATTGATTAATGCCTGAAATTTTTCTCTCTGTAATCATTCCTGCCTTTAACGAGGAAAAGAGGTTGCCGAAAACTTTGAATGAAATAAATAGTTATTTATCAAAGCAAAATTATAATTACGAAATTATTGTCGTTTCAGATGGTTCAACCGACAGAACTTGCGAAATAGTTGAAAATTTAAAATCGAAAATCACCAATTTAAAAATAATTTGTGAAAAAGAAAATCGGGGAAAGGGATACGCAGTAAAAAGAGGAATGCTCGAGGCTAAAGGAAAATTTAGATTATTTACCGATGCCGACAATTCAACACCAATTTCTGAAATAGAAAAATTTTGGCCAGAGTTTGAAAAAGGAGCAGACATTGTCATTGCTTCAAGAGATTTGAAAGGGGCAATTTTGGATCCTCCCCAAAATTTGTACAGAAGGTTTGTTGGCGAGGTTTTCAAATATTTGAGGAAAATTATAGTTGGGCTTTGGGAAATTCAAGATACTCAATGCGGATTTAAATGTTTTAAAGGAGAAGTAGCAGAAAAAATTTTCCCCAAGTGCAAAATTGAAAGGTTTGCCTTTGATCCTGAAGTTTTAATTTTGGCAAAAAAAATGGGATATAAAATAAAAGAAGTTCCAATTTACTGGAGAAACGACCCAAACAGCAAAATCAAATTCAAATTCGCTCTCAAAATGTTTTTTGAACTTTTGCAAATAAGGTTTAACCTTTTGACAAAAAAATATGGCTAAAAAATTTCCTTCAGAGCTGAGATACGACATTGTTTCTGGAGATTGGGTTTTGATTGCTACTGGAAGGGCAAAAAGGCCAGAGGCTTTTAAAATCAGAGAGAAAAGAAAAATAAAAATTTCAAAGAAAGAATGTCCTTTTTGCAACATCGAAACTCAAGAAAAACCAATTTTAATTTTTTCTAAGGGGAAAAAGATTAATGAACTGAAAAACTGGACAACAGCAGTCATTCCAAACAAATATCCGGCTTTGGTTCCAAAAAGAAAAATCAAAAAAAGGAGGGAGGGGAAATTCTATAGAATAATTTCTGGAGTTGGCTATTGTGAGTTGGTAGTGACAAGAGACCATCAAAAACATTTTCCCCATTTTGAAATTTGGCAAATAAAAGAAGTTTTCGATGCCTATCAAGAAAGATATTTGGATTTAATGAAAAAGCCTCATGTCAATTACATTTCAATTTTTCACAACTACGGCCAAGAAGCTGGAGCTTCCCAGCCCCATCCCCACTCACAAATTATCACCACTCCTTTGATCGATGTTGATTTGAAAAAAGCGCTTTTTAAATCTGAACAATACTTTAAAGCCAACAAAAAATGTATCTATTGCGAAATGAATGAATTTGAAGTGAAAAAGAGAGAAAGGATCGTTTTTGAAAACGAAGATTTTTTGGCCCTTTGCCCTTTTGCCTCAAAATCAGCCTTTCAAGTTATAATCTCTCCAAAATTTCACTCTTCAAACTTTGAAGAAATTTCAGAAGATCAAAAATTGAAATTGGCAGAGGCCTTTCAAGCGGTAATGAGAAAAATTTACAAAGCCTTAGATGATCCACCTTATAATTTTTATTTGCACACTTCCCCTTGCGACGGGAAAAAATACCCCTTTTACCATTGGCATTTCACCATTTTGCCAAAAACTGCTACCCCTGCCGGCTTTGAATTGGGAACAAGGATTGAAATTTCAACCATTGAACCAGAAAAAGCTGCTCAATTTTTAAGAAAACAAAAAATTTAAAAATTTCTCCCTCTTGACAAAATTTTTTAACGGAAAATTGTAAAAGTGTGTTAATTTTTGAACCGAGGCCAAGAACTTCCCCCAGCCGATCCCGAAAAACCAATCTTATTTTTGGTCTCTTGTTGGCCCCCGGCAAAAACTTAAGGAGAATTGCCGTTAAAGTCACTCTGAAACCTTAATTTTTTCCATCAACCACTTTCGCGACAATTTTTGTTCGAAAACGTCAGTTTCAAAACCAAGTTGGAAATTTTTCACTTGAGCTTTTCGCATTCTCAAGAATATCAGAATGTTAGTTGGGCATTTTAGTATTCTACCTACATCATAGTTATTGACAAAATTTTTTAATTTTGTTATAATTCATTATTCTCTTGA
>CAZQIO010000024.1:0-7887 GCA_964593405.1 uncultured Candidatus Saccharibacteria bacterium
TTGTGGCATTTTCAGAAATTACAACAAAACAAATAAAAAAATTTGCAAGGAATTTAAAAAGCTTGACAATTCAATTTGCTTTTTTACAATCAATTTAAGGCAATGTGGGCAAACGACTTTGCACCAAAAACAGAAACAACAACCTCTTTTTAGGCTGGTTGGGGAAATTTTGCTTTTCCTCAACTGGCCTCTCAAAAAGAGGTTTTTTTATTAAAACTAAAGGTCAAAAATTTTTTCAAAAAAACATGGCAAAAATAGAAACAATAAGACACTCTCTGGCCCATATAATGGCCCTAGCCGTTAAAGAACTCTATCCAAACGTGAAATTTGGGATAGGGCCGGCAATCGAAAATGGCTTTTATTACGATTTTGATTTTAGAGGGCTTCCTCAAAACTTTTCTTTACCAACTCTGGAGGATTTGCCAAAGATAGAAGAAAAAATGAGGGAGTTGATCAAAAAAGGAATTTCCTTCAAAAAAAGCCTTGTCAGCAAAGAAAAAGCCAAAGAAATTTTCAAAGATCAACCCTACAAACTGGAGCTAATTGAAGAAATTGGACAACAAAAAGTTTCAATTTATCAATGTGGAGATTTTGTTGATTTGTGCACCGGTCCCCATGTGAGATCGACAAAAGAAATTCCAGTCGGAGCTTTCAAACTAATAAAAATTGCCGGAGCCTATTGGAAGGGCGATGAAAAAAGGCCAATGCTAACAAGAATTTATGGGTTGGCCTTCAAAACAGAAAAAGAATTGAAAGAGTTTTTAAAGACTCAACAAGAAGCAGAAAAAAGAGACCATCGACTCTTGGGGCAAACTCTGGAACTTTTCATGATAGACGAAGAGGTTGGCCAAGGATTACCAATTTGGTTACCAAAAGGAACAATTTTGAGAAAAATAATCCAAGACTACCTCTACCAAGAATTAGAAAAAGCAGGATATTTGTGGGTTTTCACTCCCCACATTGGCAATTTAAATTTGTGGAAAACTTCAGGCCATTGGGAATTGTACAGAGAGAACATGTACTCCCCGATTAAAATAGACGAAGAGGAATATCTCCTAAAACCAATGAATTGTCCATTTCATGTGAAGATATATAAATCAAAAGTTAGATCTTATCGGGATTTGCCAATAAAATATGCAGAGTTTGGTACAGTCTATCGCTACGAAAGATCAGGGACTTTACATGGACTAACAAGGGTCCGAGGTTTCACTCAAGATGATGCCCACATTTGGTGTCGGCCAGATCAACTGTTAGAAGAAGTAAAAAAACTCTTGAAATTTGGGCTCAAAATTTTAAGATCTTTTGGTTTCAAAGAATTTGAGATTTTTTTGTCAACCAGGCCCGAAAAATTTGCTGGCACAGAAAAAATGTGGAAAAGGGCAACGAGCACTTTAAAAAAGGTTTTAAGAGAAGAGAAAATTAAATACAAAATTGATCCGGGTGGAGGAGTGTTTTACGGTCCAAAAATCGACATTAAAATCAGAGATTCTCTTGGAAGGCTTTGGCAGTGCACGACAATCCAAGTTGATTTCAATTTACCAGAAAGGTTTGATTTGTACTATGTCGACAAAGATGGAAAGAAAAAGAGACCGATAATGATTCACAGAGCTCTGCTCGGTTCTTTAGAGAGATTCATTGGGGTTTTGATAGAAAATTATGGAGGAGCCCTGCCAGTTTGGCTTTCCCCAGAGCAGGTTTGGATAATTCCGGTTGGTAAGAGCCACAAAAAATATGCCAGAGAAATAATGAATGAATTAATAAAAAACGGTTTGCGGGTTAAACTGAAAGAAGAAAAAGCTACAGTTGCAAAAAGAGTCAGAGAGGGAGAAATTCAAAAAATTCCCTATTTGGTGGTGGTTGGCGAAAAAGAAACGAATTCAAAAACGATCAGAGTCAGAAAAAGAGGGAAAGGAGACATTGGCCAAATGACATTGTCTCAATTTCTCGAAAAAATTCAACAAGAAATCTCAAAGAAAAAATAAGTAAATTTTTTCTGGTAGAGGAAAATTTGCTGACTGGATTTTTAAATTTGCAAAAATTACATTATTAAAAAATTGAACACTAATCCGAGAACATTTCTCGGACATAATTTTATGGTTTGTAAAGTTTGCCAAAAAGAAAAATTGGTTTCAGAATTTTTGGGAGTTTGCAAAGATTGTATTTTAAAAAACTGGAAAAAAGCAAAAGATTTTGTTGAAATTGCCCATTCAAAATCGAGAAAAGAATTTTCTTTGCCAGAAAAAATTCCAAAAACAAAAGGAGGAATAAAATGCAATCTTTGCGCAAATGAATGCCAAATGGGAGAGGGAGAATTTGGGTTTTGTGGATTGAGGAAAAATAAAAAGGGGAAATTGTTTTCTTTTGTTTCTAAAGAGAAAGCGATTTTGGAATATTACTATGATTTGCTTCCAACAAATTGCGTTGCCGCCCCTTGGTGCAATGCAAAGGAAGGAGATTTAAACTTGGCAGTATTTTTGGGGAGTTGCAATTTCAATTGCCTTTTTTGCCAAAATTGGCACTTTAAATGTTTGACAAAGAGGAGGCGGCCGATTGTTTCTGTTGAGGAACTTTTAAAAGCGATAAATGAAAGGGTCCATTGTGTTTGCTTTTTTGGCGGGGATCCAGGGCCTCAATTGCCCTTTGTCATTGAATTTTCAAAAAGAGCAAGGAAAATAAAGCCTGATTTGAGAATTTGTCTTGAAACAAACGGAATTGAAAACACAAAACTTTTGAAAGAGTTGGCAAAAATTTGTTTTGAATCAAATGGGATAATAAAATTTGATTTGAAATTTTTTGAAGAAAAACTATCTTTGGCAATTTCTGGAGTTTCAAACAAAAGAACTTTTGAAAACTTTGAAATTTTGGCAAAAATTGATTCTAAAAAATTGGTTGCCGCAACTCTTTTGATTCCAGGGTATGTCGATGAAACTGAAGTTTCAAAAATTGCAAAATTCATTGCTTTTCTAGACAAAGAAATTCCCTATGCCCTTTTGGCCTTTTATGCCTGTTTTAAATTTTCAAATTTGCCAACGACCTCTTGGCAAAAAGCAAAAGCTTGCTTTGAAGCAGCAAAGAATGCAGGATTGAAAAGAGTGAGATTGGGAAACGTCCATTTGTTAAGATAAACTTTCTTTCCGCTTTACTACTTGCTCTCTTGATTTGATCATTTCTTTGATTTGAGCCGATTGCAGGGGTCAGACCCCTGTTTCATTATCTTTTAATTTTTTTTCTGGGGTGGTAAAATAAAAGATTATGGAGAGAGAAAAAGCGCTCAATCTTTTAAAAGAAAATTTAAAAAATCAAAATTTAATTAAGCATTCTTTGGCAGTTGAAGCTTCAATGAGGGAGTTGGCAAGGTATTTTGGAGAGAATGAAGAAAAATGGGGAATTTGTGGCCTGTTGCACGATATCGATTACGAAAAAACAAAGGGAGACCCAAATTCTCATTCAAAATTGGGGGCAGAAATGTTAAAAAATTTGGGTTTTGATCAAGAAATTTGCGATGCCATTTTAACTCACAACGAAGCCCACGGAATTTTACCAAAAACCAAAATGGCAAAGGCCCTATTTTGTTTGGACCCTTTAACAGGATTGATCGTTGCCGCCACCTTAGTTTTGCCTTCGAAAAAAATAAATGACTTGAAAGTTGAAAATGTTTTAAACAGATTCAAAGAAAAGTCTTTTGCCAAGGGCGCAAACAGGGAAATCATTAAAAAATGCCAGGAATATTTAGGCCTTTCTCTAGAGAAATTTGTCGAAATTACTTTAGGGGCAATGCAAGGAATTTCTAACGAATTGGGATTGTGAAAATTTTTTCGAACTTGACACAATTTTTGGCCCTTTTTAATCTTGAATAAAGAGGAAAAATTTTTTATTTTTTAAAGGTCGGTAATTTAATTTTTTAAAACATGGCCACTGAAGCTTATTGTGTAAAATGCAAGAAAAAGCAGCCAATGAAGGATGAAAAAGAAGTAGAAATTAAGGGAAAAGGGGGTTCAGTGAGAAGGGCATTGCAGGGAGTTTGTTCAGTGTGTGGGACGAAAATGTTTAAGATTTTAGGGAAAAAGTAGGCTTTTTAGAAAATCGAGGCCGCCTCTGGCGGCCTTTTGAAAATAAAATCTTGGGCGTGATTAGGGAAAACTTTAAATTTCTTTTGGTTTTGTTAGTTTTTTTATTTTTTTCGAATATTTTGGCCTGGATTTTAGTTTTTGACCTTTCAAAGGAAAAATTTTTAGAAGTTGATTTTTTCGATGTTGGTCAGGGAGAGGCAATTTTAATTCAAACTCCCCAGGGCCATCAAATTTTAATCGATGGAGGGCCAAATTCTAAAATTTTGGAAAAATTGAAAAAAACAATGCCCTTTTGGGATAGAGTAATTGATTTGGTAATCTTAACCCATCCAGAGACTGACCACTTGACCGGCCTTTTGGAAGTTTTGAAAAAATACAAAATTGAGAACATTTTGTGGACAGGGGTTGTCAAAAAAACACCAGAGTACAAAGAATGGGAAAGGCTAATTCAACAAGAGAAAGCTAAAACAAAAATTGCCATAGCTGGCCAAAGAGTCTTTTGTGAAGGATGCGATTGGGAAATTGAAATTTTGTACCCAAAAGAAAGTTTTTTTGGAGTAGAAATGGAAGATACCAACAACACATCGATCGTTGCCAAATTGAACTTTGAAAAAATTTCTTTTTTGTTCACGGGCGACGTTTACAAAGAGGGGGAAGAAAAAATTTTAGAAACCAAAGAGAATTTGAAATCTTTATTTTTGAAAGTAGCCCATCATGGAAGCAAAACTTCCAGTTCAGAAAATTTCATTGAAAAGGTTTTGCCAAAAATAGCAATAATTTCTTTGGCCAAAGACAACAAATACGGCCACCCCCACCAAGAGGTTCTGGAAATTTTCAAAAAATTTGGTATAAAGGTTTTAAGAACAGACATCGATGGCGACATTAAAATAATTTCTGATGGTTTAGGTTATGAAATTTCCAATTTTCAAAACAAAAATTGAAGGGGCTCCAAAAAAATTTAATTTGACAGACCCTGATCAACAGAGAGAGTATTTTTTATTTAAAGCTAAAAAGGAAATTGAAAAGCTGAGAGAATTTTTGGAAAAAAACACTTTTGTTGCCTACTTGTTGGGAAAGAAAAATTCTGGAAAGGGGACTTATTCAAAAATGTTTGCCGACATTATAGCTCCAGACAAAATAGAGCATTTTTCAATCGGAGACATGGTCAGGGCGGTAGATGAGGAATTAAAAGATAAAGAAAAAAGGAAGGAATTGATTAATTTTTTGGAGAAAAACTACCGGGGGTTCTATTCTATAGATGAGGCAATAAAAGCCCTGGAAAACAGAAGCACTCAAACCCTTTTGCCCACTGAGTTAATTTTGGCCTTAGTGAAAAGGGAAATGGCAAAGAGGGAAAAAAAGACCCTTTTTATCGATGGCTTCCCAAGAGAATTGGACCAAATTAGTTTTTCTTTATTCTTTAGAGATTTGATAGGTTACAGAGATGACCCTGACCTTTTCATTTTAATTGACGTGCCAGAATCGGTCATCGATGCCAGAATAAAATGGAGAAGGGTTTGTCCAAAATGTCAAACCCCAAGAAATTTAAAACTTTTGCCAACCAAAAATGTTGGCTATGACAAAGAGAAAAACGAATTTTATTTAATTTGCGACAATTGCGGCCTGAGAATGGAGAAAAAAGAAGGGGACGATCTTGGCATTGAACCAATAAGAGAAAGATTGGAAAAAGAAGGAAAGTTAATAGAAATTGCCCAAAATTTGCACGGAATTCCAAAAATTTTCTTGAGAAATTCAGTTCCAGTTTCTTTGGCCAAAGATTTTGTTGAAGATTACGAAATCACCCCAGAATATTACTTTGAATTAGAAAACGGAAAAGTCATTGTCAAAGAAAGGCCATGGAAATTTTTAGACGATGAAGGAGTGGAATCTTTTTCCCTCTTGCCCCAGCCGGTTGTCGTTTCTCTGATAAAACAAATGGTTGAGGTTTTCAACCTTTGAGTCATGGAAATTTTATTTTTTACTTTTTTTCTTGGTTTGGCGGTTGGCTCTTTTTTAAATTGCCTAATTTATCGTTTAGAGAGCGGCGAAAGCTTTTTAAAAGGAAGGTCTTTTTGTCCAAAATGCAAGCATTTATTGTCTTGGAAAGATTTAATTCCGATTTTGAGTTTTGTTTTTTTGAAGGGAAAATGTCGCTATTGCCAACAAAAAATTTCTTTGCAATATCCCTTAGTTGAAATTTCAACTGCCATTTTGTTTTTGGCTCCCCATTTTTTTTACCAAAATTTCAATTTTTTTGAGTTGTTTTTTTATTGGATATTTGTTTCTTGCTCAATAGTCATTTTCGTTTATGATTTAAAAAATTATTCAATCCCAGACAAAGTCCTTCTTTTTGCCATTTTTTCTGCCCTAATTTATCGCCTTTTTAGAGCCTGGAATTTTGGAAAATGGGAATTTTCTGAAATTTTAATTCCGATCCTTTCTGCCACCTTCTCTTCTCTCTTTTTCTTTTTAATTTGGTTTTTTTCTCGGGGAAAATGGATGGGGCAGGGGGATATTGAATTGGTATTTTTTCTTGGTTTGATTTTGGGCTGGCCAAAAATTCTTGTTGCCCTATTGATTGCCTTTTTTTCAGGCGCTACAATAGGATTAGGATTGGTGATGGCTGGCAAAAAAAGTTTAAAATCCGAAATTCCCTTTGCCCCATTTTTGGTTGGCGCCACCATTTTTTCCCTATTTTTTGGCCAAAAAATTGTTGATTGGTATTTGTTTTTTGTGATAGAATAATATAAATGAGGGCCATCAATAAAAAGATTTTACTTTTTAGCATTTTCTCTGTAGCTTTAGTTTTTACCATTTTAATTGTTGGCTTTTTTTGGTATTTAGCAAAGATTTCAAAAACTAAAACAGAACTTTCCCCACCAAAATCAAAACCAACGCTAGAAAGCCACATTCAACAACAATTGGAAGAATTGGAAAAATTGAGAAAAGCTGCCACCTTGACAGAAAAAGAAATTAAAACCCAAATTGAAGAAATGGAAAAACTTGGGGGCAAAGCCAAAGGTTCTTCTCAAGAGGAAATTCAAAGACAATTGGAAGAACTTGAAAAATTGAGGCAACAATAAACAAAGGTCGAAAATTAAAATTAAAATTATGTACCAAAAGGTAAAGAAAGTTTTTTGGCAAATTTTACCAGGGATAGTGAGCGCTCTTTTTTTGGCCGCAATAATTTATGCCTGGACGGCCCCTACTCAAAATCCACCAGAGGGAAACGTTCCAGCGCCAATTAACGTTGGTACAAGCACCCAATACAAAGCAGGAGCTCTGGGTGTTGGCGGCGTCTTCCAGGCTTATGGAGGAACTGCCAATCCAGTTTTGAACGTTGTCGGTAGCAACGTCGGCATCGGGACGACGAATCCCCAAAGAGCAAAATTAGTTATTGAAGATACTATAGTTTCCCCAATTAACTCGCCTTGGGGTGGTGGAGCTAATTCTCATGCGTTCGGATTACATGTTTATGACCCAAGCCCGGTAGGAAGTGACAAAATCCTCTACAACCTTGAAGGAACTATCAAAGAATTTGGGGCATCTGGTGTCTCAGGTTATAGAATAGGAGTACATGGTACCCTAGTAAATAGTAATGAAAGCGACTGGTATGCAGCAGGGTCCCTTGCGCAACAAAGTGGTCCTCCTAATAATGTCTATGGGGTTGCTGGATGGGTAAAATCATGTCCATCAGGATACAATTGCTATTCAGGGTGGTTTGGTAGCACCAATGGTGCTTATCCTTTTGTTGTACAAAGCGGCAACGTCGGCATCGGGACGACGGCACCAGGAGCAAGTTTGCAAGTCTCCACTG
>CAZQIO010000025.1:0-7700 GCA_964593405.1 uncultured Candidatus Saccharibacteria bacterium
GGATTGAAATTGGCAAAAGAGAAAAAGCCAGATTTGATTTTGTTGGATATTTTGCTGCCAGAAGAAAACGGAATTTCTTTTTTGGAAAAATTAAAAAAAGATCCTGAAATTTCCAAAATTCCGGTTTTGGCCTTTTCAAATTATGATGACCCAAAAACAAAAAAAGAAGCAATGGCCCTTGGAGCCTTGGATTATTTGATCAAGACAAATTACACTCCTGGCCAAATAGTAGAGAAAATAAAAAATTATTTAAAGTAAACCGAAAAATTTATGGCTTTTTTTGAATGTCCAAAGTGCAAAAGAGTTTGGCAATATCCGATTGAGAAATGTCCGGAATGTTTTTCAAAATTGGAAAGGAAAAAGACAAAAAGGGCAAAGGTAATTGGGGTGGCTAAAGTTTCAATTCCATCTCTTTTTCATTTAAAAGTTCCTTATTTTGTTTTAGTTTTGGAAGATGAAAACAAAAATAGATGGGTTCAAAAATCTGAAAAAGAATACAAAATCGGAGATGACTTTGAAATTGAAAAAACAGTTGACAAAAAAGCAGTTGCAATTTGGAGAGTCAAGCACGATTTTTTGGAAGCGATTGAGAAAGTTTTAGAAATTTTGGGAGGTTTGAAAATAAATGAGAATTCAAAAATTTTGATTTTACCGACACTAGAGAAAGCTTCCCATCCTTATTTCAGAGATAATACCTCACCAGAATTTTTGGAAGCTGTCTTGAAAATTTTGTTTTGGTTGGGGGCAAAACCAGAAAATATAAAAGTAGCAAGTCAAAGTTTTGACGAAGAAGCAATCGGTGCCAAAGCCCAAAAATCGGGGCTTTTGGAAGTTTGTCAAAAAAACAAAGTTTTACCTATTGATTTGATAACCGGAAATTTTGTCAAAAGAGGAGATTTGGAAATTTCAGAGGAAGTTTTTAAAGCAGATTTGATTTTGAACTTACCCATTTTGAAAATTGGCAGGGCTCAAGCTACAGAGAATTTGTTTTTCTTTTTGAAAAAAGAAAACTTTTTGGCTCAAAAATATCTCTATTCAGAAAAAGAAATTTTTGAGAAATTGAAAAGGGAAATTCCAGAGGTTTTAACGATTGCCGAGGCAAATCAAGTTAAGGATGAAAAAGGAATCAACCATTATTTGAATTTGATTTTTTCTTCTTTCAACCCAAAAAATTTGGATGCAATTTTTTTGAAAATTGTCAATTGTCAATTGCCAGAAATTTTGTCAGATGTTGATATTGAGAGCATTCAAATTTTTGGTCGAAAAATTGAGGAAATAAAATTAGACTCTTTTTAGCATGGCTTTGATTGAGGTATTTTTGCCCAAAATTGAAAATAAAATTTTAGCTAAAGTTAAAGATACAGTTTTAATCTTTTCTTTTGCCCTCCTGACTGGAGTTTTTGCAAAAATAAAAGTTGAGATTGGTCCTGTTCCGATAACGATGCAAACTTTGGCAGTTTTGCTTTCTGGCTCACTTTTGGGAGCAAAAAGGGGGGCCCTATCTCAAATTTTATATTTGCTTTTTGGTCTGGGAGGAATTCCCTGGTTTTCAAGAGGAGGGGGAATATCTTATGTTTTTTCTCCAACTTTTGGCTATATTGTTGGCTTTGTTTTTTGTGCTTTTTTTGTTGGCTTTTTCGTTGAAAGAGGCTTTGGGAAAAGTTTTTCGAGGTTGGTCTTGGCAATGATCTTTGGTGAAATCTTTTTGTATCTTTTTGGAATTTTTTGGCTAGCAAAATTTTTTAGTTTCAAGAGAGCTTTAGCAGTTGGCCTTTATCCATTTTTGATTGGTGATTTTCTAAAAATATTTTTGGCAAGTTTTATTTGTTCTTTTTTTGGAAAATTGATAAAAAGAAAAAAATAAAAAGGTCCAAAGGGAAAACAAAACAATGAAGGAAAAAGTTGTTTTAGTTACAGGTTCTGCCCAGGGAATTGGGAGGGCTACTGCCCTAAAGTTTGCAAAGCTTGGAGCAAAGATTGCTTTAAACGATATTCAAGCTCAAGAAGAAAATTTAAAGAAGGTAAAGGAAGAAATTGAAAAGTTGGGGACAAAAGCAAATTATTATTTTGCCGATGTTTCGAATTTTGAAGAGGTTCAAAAAATGGTAGATCAAGTTGTTAAAGATTTTGGAAGGATTGATGTTTTGGTAAATAATGCCGGAATAATAAGAGACAAAACTTTGGCAAAAATGACAAAAGAAGAATGGCAAAAAGTGATCGATATTGATTTGACAGGGGTTTTCAATTGCTCAAAAGCTGTTCTTCCCCACATCATTGCTTCCCAGGGAGTAATAATTAACATTTCTTCTGTCGTTGGTGAGCGGGGAAATTTTGGACAGACAAATTATGCAGCAGCAAAAGCGGGAATAATCGGATTTACAAAGAGTTTGGCAAAAGAGCTTGGAAGGTTTGGGGTGAGGGTGAATGCAGTTTTGCCAGGTTTTATCGAAACAAAAATGACAGAGTCAGTTCCAGATAATATAAAAGCAGCTGTCAAACAATTAACTGCTTTGGGAAGGTTTGGAAAGCCAGAGGAAGTTGCAAACGTTGTCGCTTTTTTAGCGACAGAAGAGGCTTCTTTCATTACCGGAGCCCTAATTCATGTTGACGGAGGGCTCTCAATCTAGCATTGAAGAATATTTGAAAATTCAAGGAGAAAAAATTGACAGAATTATTGAAAAATATTTGCCAAGGAAAGTTTCAAAAGATTGGGCAGAAAAAGTTTTTGGAAAGGAAAAATTCAAATTTTCTCTGAAGGCAATCCAAAAGGCAATTTTAGATCCTTTTTGGGAATTTTTGGACAGGGGAGGGAAAAGATGGAGGCCTGTTCTTTTTTTGCTATTGTTGGAGGCTTTGGGAGGAGATGGAAAAAAGTTTCAGGATTTTTCAATCGTTCCCGAGCTCATTCATAATGGATGTTTGTCAGAAGACACTTTTGTATTAAAAAATCCCGGCGAACAAATAAAAATAACCGAGATTAAAAATGGTGATTGGGTTTATACTCTTTCCCCTACTGGTCAATTAAGCAAAAATAAAGTTTTAACCTTAAGATGTAATGGTGTAAAGAAAGTATATAAACTAAAAACAAGGAACCGAGAAATTGAGGCTACTGAAAATCACCCATTTTTGGTTATTAGCAAAGAGCAACCAAAAAGATGTTTAATAACTAAATCTGGGAGAGAGAAAATTCATAAAAGATTAAAGAGAGGAGATATAAAAAAATTAAGTTATTTATTAAAAAGGAAATTAGGCGTTTTATACAATGCCTTGAGTTTGAGTTACTATAGCCAACTTTTGGAAAAAAAAGAAGTTGAGTTCATTTTCAAATGGCTAAAATTAAAAATTGAAAATTCTGATTATTTAATCAAGCAAACAAGATTTGAATCTCCAATAATTAAATTAACTTGGCGAAAATTAAAGGATATAAAACCTGGCGATTTGATCATAATTTTAAATAAAATTCCTGATGAAGGAAAACCTTTGAAACTCCCTCAACCGCCGAAAGATCCTATTAAGGATAAGGCAAAAATTCCCGAATATACTAACGAAGAATTCTGTCAATTGATGGGATATATTTTGGGAGATGGTTCTATCTCAATTGATAAAAAATCTTCTCGCTTATATTTATGTCCCTCCAATGATGAAGAGGAGATTTCAGTCTACACTTCTTTATTTTCTAAAGTTTTCTCTTGCAAATTAAAAAGAGAGAAAAGGAAATCCGGTAATTATCTTCTTTGTTGTTCTTTTAAAGTGTGTTGGTTGCTTGATAAGTTGGGTTTTCGAAAAAAAGCAAGCGAGAAAACTTTACCCGATTGGATATTTACCTTACCCGAAAGCCAAAAATTGGCATTCGTAAGAGGTTATTTAGATTCAGATGGCTGGGTAGGTAAGGAAGGGACGACTTACTTTTCTAGTTCCAGTAAAATTTTAATCACGAAATTAAAATTGCTCTTGGATAGTTTAGGGTTTATCACCAGTCATATTCATTACAAAAGAAATAAAAACCTTTGGGAAATTTCAAAAAAGAAATGGTCTAGTCAGTGGTCGATTTCTTTAGGAAATCCCCATTTAGTTTTAGAAAAAATTGGGACGGAAAAAAGCCTCTATAAAAGGAGGTTAGAAAAAAATAGGAAAGGAATAAATTTTAGGTTTCATGAGGATTTTCCTAAACTTCCAATTGATTTTCCAAGTTTTAGAATCGATAGAGTAAAGAGTATAGAATTTGTAGGAGAAAAATTGGTTTACGATTTAATGATTGAAAATTCCCATAATTTCATTGCTAATAATGTGGTCGTCCATAACAGTCTTATCATTGATGATATTGAAGATCAATCTGAATTGAGAAGAGGAAAGCCTTGTTTGCACAAAATTTTTGGTTTAGATATTGCTCTAAACGTTGGAAATTTTTTTTATTTTTTCCCTATTTTTATTTTTGAGAAAAACAAGAAAAAACTAAAAGAAAAAACTTACTTGAAATTGCTTAAAACTTATCTTGAAGAAATGGAAAGGATGCATTTGGGGCAAGCCACTGACATTTTTTGGCACCGGGGACTTCAAAGAAAAATTTCAGAAAAAGAGTATTTTCAAATGGCAGCCTTTAAAACAGGATGCATGGCAAGGCTGGCAACAAGAATGGCTGCGATTTTGGCAAAAAAAGAGAAATTGGAAAAATTGTTTGGGGATTTTGGCGAATCTATCGGAATTGCCTTTCAAATTCAAGATGATATTTTAGATATTATTTTGGAAGGAAAAGAGAGGGAAAAATTTGGAAAGACTTTTGGAAACGATATTAAAGAGGGGAAAAGGTCTTTGATTGTGATTTGTGCATTAAAAAAAGCAAACAGAAAAGATAAAGAGAGATTGATTGAAATTCTGAACAAACACACTGATGCTCAGAGAGAAAAAGAGGAGGCGATTGAGATAATAAAAAAATATGGCAGCATTGAATATGCTCAAAAAAGAGCTAGAGAAATTGTCAGAGAGAGCTGGCAAAAATTAGATAAAATTTTACCAAAATCAAGTGCTAAAGAAAAATTGAAAGAATTTGTCAATTATTTAATCGAAAGGAGAATATGAAAATTCAAAAAGTAGGAATAAGCCAAATAGGTGTGGCACTGCCCAAGCATTTCATCTTAACTGAGGAATTGGCTAAAAAGCGAAAAATAGTTCCAGAATATGGTTTGGATGGTTTAGGTGTTTTTCAGGCTAGAATCCCTTATCAAACTTCCCTGGAGGATCTGGCAGTTGAAGCTCTCAAAAAAATTAAATTTAAAGATGTTGAAAGATTTTTTATTGGCACAGAATCAGATTCTGATGCCTCAAAGCCCATTAGTCTCAAGATTTTAAACCAAAAATTAGGGTTAGAAATTGTTCCTTTTCAATATAAATTTGCCTGCCTTTCTGGTTTAGAAGCTTTAATTTCAGCTTGTGAATACACCATTGCTCACGAAGGAAAGCCAGCCATTGTCCTATCTTTTGACCGCTCAATCTATCGGGAGACAGAACCTGCTGCTGAAATAACCCAGGGATGTGCCGCAGTTGCTTTAAGAATAGAAAAAAATCCCAAAATTTTAATTCTCAATTATCAAAATCCTGGTCAGTATGCAGCTGATATTAACGATTTTTTTGTTCCCAAAAATTCTTTCCCTTTCCCAATTGTCAATAGTGAGTTGACCAAAGCTGCCTATTTAGAATGCCAAAAAAGAGCCCTAGAAAATTGGAAAAAGAAAAATTCCAAAATTTTAAAGAAAAGGGGCAATGTTATCGAAGCCTTTGATTATTTTGTAATGCATACCCCTTTTCCCAAAATTGTTGAATGGGCAGCTGCTCTATTTTGGCGCCACGAAAAAGAGAAAACCAGAGAGCGCTTAACACTGGCTCGTTGTCTGAAAAACCCTTCCCTTTTTAGAGAATACAAGAAAGAATTAGATAGAATCAGAAAATTGCCGGAATTTCAGAGGTTCTTTTTCCAAAAAGTAAAACCCAGTTTAAAATACAATCCCTTTATTGGCAATTCTTACACCTCTTCAATTTTTATTTCTTTAATTTCTGTCTTGGAAAAGGCCAAAAAAGGTCAAAGAATCTTCATTAGTGGCTATGGTAGCGGTGCTGGTTCAATCTGTCTTGATGGAACAGTTTTTGCAGAAAAACCATTCAAAAGCGATCTTTCAAATCAGATAAAAAAAGGGAAAAAAATAAGTATCAAAGAATATGAAAAATGGAGAAAAAACCTCATTCATTCCCGGTTTTCATGAGCTCTCAATTTCAGAGAAAGTAAAGATTATTAAGGAATTCGCAAATTTGGACAAAGATGATCTAAATTTGATCAAAAAATACCAAAACCTGCCTGATTTTATTGATTTTGAAAACAACATCGGTCCCTTCAAAATTGCTACCAATTTTTTAGTCAACAAGAAAGATTATTTTGTGCCAATGGAAATTGAGGAACCTTCAGTGGTGGCGGCTGCTTCCAAAGGGGCAAAACTAATCAGAGAAGGAGGTGGTTTTTTGGGAAAATATTTAGGGAATTTAATGATTGGGCAGTTGCAGTTAATTGGGGTTAAAAATTTTAAAGAGGCAAAAGAAAAAATTTTGGAAAATAAAAACAAGGTTTTAAAAATTGCTAATCAGACAAATGAGTTTCTTTTAAAAATTGGGGGAGGGGCAAAGGATTTAAAAGTGAGGAAAGTCAAAAAATTTTTAGTTTTGCACTTTTTCGTTGATCCAAAAGATGCCATGGGAGCAAATATTGTTAATACAATGTTGGAAAAAGTTGCCCCAGTAATATCAAAAATTATCGGTGCCAAAACAGGAGTGAGAATCGTTTCTAACTTTGCTGAAAAAAGAATCGTTTTTGTTGAAGGAAAAGTTCCAATTGAAAAATTGACCTTGGGAAAATTTTCAGGAGAAAAAGTAGCCAAAGGAATCTTGGCGGCCCAAGAATTAGCCAAAGCCGATGTTTATCGGGCTGTTACCCACAACAAAGGGGTGATGAACGGGATCGACGCTGTTGCTTTGGCAACCGGAAATGACTTTCGGGCAATTGAAGCTGCGGTTCATAGTTTTGCTTCAAAAAACGGAAAATACAAACCAATAACAAAATGGAAACTAGAGAAAAATTTTTTAAAAGGAGAAATTAAAATTCCATTACCAATTGCCACAGTTGGTGGCGCAACGGTAACAAAAAAGGCAAAATTGGCTCTCAAGATATTGGGCGTAAAAAACGCTCAAGAATTGGGCGTTATTGCTGCTTCAGTTGGCTTGGCTAATAATTTAGCTGCTCTTTTGGTTTTGGCAACGGAAGGAATTCAAAAAGGTCACCTAAGGCTCCACCAAGAATTTTTAAAAAAGGCAATTAAAGATGGAAAAATTTGAAATAATTATTGTCGAAGTCGAGCTGGAAATTCCAAAAACGGCCAAAAGACCTTCGCTTTAAAATAGGATCATTTTGCCAAAGATCTTAAAAAGGTTAAAATTAAAGTAATGATTTTAGACAAAAATCAGATTAAAGAGATCATTCCCTACAAAGAACCATTTTTGTTTGTCGATGGAGTAGAGGAAATGAGCGAAAATAAAATTTCTGGATTTTATCAGACGACAGAAAAAGACTATTATTTTGAGGGCCATTTTGTCGATTTTAAAATAATGCCCGGAGTTTTGGTAGTTGAAGCCTTGGCTCAGCTATCAACTATTTTGTTGAG
>CAZQIO010000026.1:0-7564 GCA_964593405.1 uncultured Candidatus Saccharibacteria bacterium
AAGATAAATACCGCCGGCTGAAAGTAAAAGGCTTTGTGAATGTTCAACATATTGTGTGAGAGCAGGGTCGTTAGAAAAGGTAAAAGTAAAAACTTCCAACGGAGTTAATTTTGGATTGGTCATCCAAATGATTAAAAATGGTAAAGTACCGCGAAGAAAAAAAACAGCAATAAGCAATCCCCACAAAAGAAAGAATTTTCTAAACCTTTCTGGTACAGTTGTTAAAATGTGGGCGTTGACTACAGCATTATCAACGGAAGAAATAATTTCAAAAGCAGCCAGTCCTAAAATAATTATCAAATATTGAACTATTCCCATTGCTTTATTTTACAAAGTTTATTAGATTTTTTCAAAATTTTCATCCGGAGTTTAGTTTTTTAACTTTCGTTGATTAAAATTCATTTTATTTGGTAGTATTGAATTAGAGATTTTCGAAAAGATAAAAATCAAAAAATAAAAATCATGAAAAAGAAATTCAAGCTTTATTTGCTTCCCCAAAGGTTTGGAATTTGCCATTTTGAGGCAAGGTCAAAAATTCCAGAATGGGTTAAAAAAGCCGAGTGGTTTTCGATAACAAAGACAGACCAAGAAATTTCAATAGTTTTGCCAGAAGACAAAATTCCAGGTGGAGTTTTAGTAGAAAGGGGATGGAGAGCCTTTAGAATAGAAGGAATTGTTGAAGGAATTTTTACCCCAGGCATTATCGCCACTCTTTCAAAGCCATTAGCTGACGCAAAAATTTCAATTTTTAACCTTTCAACCTATCAAACAAATTATATTTTTGTTGAGGAAAAAGATCTCGAAAAGTCAAAAAAAATTTTGGGAAAATTTTGTCAAATAAAAAAATGATAATTTTAAAAGAGGCATTTTTTTCTTTGATCAAAATAATTTTTATTTTAATTTCCGCTTTTTTAATTAATCGATTTTTGCAAATTTTATTGAAAAATTATTTGGAAAAGAAAATCAAAGAAAAATTAGAACCAAGTTCGCAACAAAGAATAATAACTTTAATTTCAGTTTTTGGAGGAACTGGACGTTTTATAATTTGGATTGTGGCAATTTTGATGATTTTGTCAGAAATGGGATTAAATATAACTCCAATTTTGACTGGAATGGGATTGGCGGGTTTGGCTGTAGGAATGGCAGCCAGAGATTTAATTTCAGATTTTATTTCTGGAATTTTTATTTTGTTGGAAGACCACTACAGAGTAGGAGATAAAATAAAAGCCGGAGGAATAGAGGGAGAGGTGGTAGAAATTACTTTAAGAAGAACTACTATTAAAGATGAAAACGGAATTTTACATTTTATCCCAAACAGTCAAATTAAAATTGTTTCAAAAAAAGCAAAAAATGATTAAAAATTATTTTTTAAAGCAAAAAATCTGGCAGGAAATAAAAAAGTTAAAAGATAGAAGAGGTTTTTTGATGGCAGGATTTCCTTCTTTTATGCGTCTTTTTGGCAGGGATTCGATAATTTCTGCCTGGCAACTTTTAGATAAAAACCCAGGGATTGCAAAGGCAACTTTGGAAATTTTGTCACAGTATCAAGGAACAATAGTTAACGAAGAGAGGGAAGAAGAACCAGGAAAGATTTTGCACGAATTTGATTTTAAACTAAAAAATCATCCAGAAAAAAATTTCCCCTTTCCTTATTATGGCTCTGTCGATTCAACTTTGCTTTATTTAATTTTGTTTTCTTTTTACTACAAAAAAACAGGGGACAAAAAATTTTTAGATTCAAAGTGGGAAAACATTTTAAGGGCCATCCATTGGATTGAAAATTACGGAGACAAAAACAAAGACCTTTTTGTTGAGTATGAAAGAAAAAACCCAAATGGGTTATTCCATCAAGGATGGAAAGATTCCTTTGAAGACCATTTAAAGATTGAGCCTCCCGTGGCTTTGGTCGAAGTTCAAGGGTATCAATACTTGGCATTAAGAGAAGTTGCTTTTTTGGCTCAAGAAAAGAAAGATTGGGATTTGGTAGACAGACTAGAAGAGAGGGCTTGGCAACTGAAAAAGAAATTCAACGAAAAATTTTGGATGGAAGACAAAAAGTTTTTTTGTTTGGCACTAGACAAAAACGGAAATCAAAGAAAGGCAATCACCTCAAACCCAGGCCATTTGCTATTTACTGGAATAATCAAGGAAAAGGAAAAAATCGATTTGGTGGTAAAAAGGCTTTTTGAAAAAGACATGTTCACTCCTTTTGGAATCAGAACCCATTCTGAGCTAGAGCCAGACTTTGACCCAAAAAGTTATCATTTAGGTTCTGTTTGGCCCCACGACAACTGGATAGTGGCCCAAGGGCTAAAAAAGCTAGGTTACAAAAGAGAATGCCTGAAAATAAAAAAGGCAATTTTGAGAGCTTACAAAGAGCTCGGATTTTTGCCAGAATATTATGGAGTTGTTGAGGGGAAAATCACCACTGATTTGCCCAAACCTCCCTGCTATCCTCAAGCCTGGAGTTTGGGAGCCCTATTCAATTTTCTCCAAAATTTTTAATTCTAATTTCTTTGTTTTTGTGTCTAAAATGGCAAAAGTTGCTTTATAAAAGAGACCGGCTAAATTTCCGGGATTTGCCAAAACACAATTTTTCTCTTTATTTAAAAATGGCCAATGACTGTGGCCAAAAAAGAAAAAATCAAATTTTTCAAATTCATTTCTCAATTTTTTCAAATCAAATCGATGACAAAAACCAACCCTCAATTTTCCAATTCTTATTTTTCCCAAATTTTCAAAAATTCTTGTCTTTTTTGCTGTTTTAAAAAGAGAATCTAAAATATCAGCATTTCCCAGTGAAAGAAAAATTTTCCCAAAAAAATTTTCTTCAATTTCTTTTAAAGTTTCTCCGTTTGTTACATCTCCGCAGTGAATTAAGACCATAATTTTTTCTTTTTTTGCAAAATTTAAAAACTTTCTCAAATTTTCCAAATTGTCGTGAGTGTCAGAAACTACGGCCACTTTCATAGGTCTTTTATAAAATCAAACCCCAAAATTGCGTTTTTTAAAACCTTTAAGAAATATTTTTTCCTTTTTGAAAGCATTCTCTTTGAGTATTCTGTTGGTCTGGCGCAAAAGGAATGAAAAGCCAAAAAAATGGCATCAATTTGGAACAAAATTTTAAAATTTTCAAATTTTCTCTTTGGCAAAAGAGAGCAAAAAATTTTCAAAAATTTTCTCCTTAAAGCTTTTTCTCTCCAAAGCCTCATCCAAAAAAAGCAAGGATCGAAAGCAAAGTTTGAAATTTGGGCCGATTCAAGATCGATTATTTTCAAACCATCTTTTGTGAAAATTAAGTTTCCAATTTGAAAATCTCCATGACAAAAATATTTATTCTCTTTTATCAAAAATTCTCTATTTTTTTTGAGAATCTCTTTCACCCTTTGGCAATCTTTTTTTGAAAAACCTCTATTTTCCATCTCTTTTGGCAAAAGGAAAATTTTTTTGAGCTCTTTGGCTTTCAAAAAAGGAAATTTTAAATTTTGCATCTTGATAATTATCTTTGCGATTTCAAAAACTTCCTTTTCTTTCAGTGGTCTTGCCAACCTTTCTATTTCCTTTTTACTTTCTAAAGTCTCCTCTTTGAAATATTCTCTCAAAATCCATTCAAAGTCTTTTTCAATTTCTGCCAAAAAATATTTTGGAAAAAATTTTACCCTCTTTTTTATTAAAGCCTTTGCCAATTTCACTTCAGCTATCATTCTTTCTCTCTCTGATTTTGAATCGTGAAGCCTGGCATAAAAAATGAATTTTTTTCCTTTTTCATTTTCACAAATCGTCGAAAACCTATGTTTTTTTCCTTTGGTCCTTAAAATAAATTGGCCAGGATCTTCTTTTGGCCTGAGTCTCAATTTCTCTAAAACCTCTCTAATTTTTTCTTCAATTTTTTCAATCAGTTTTACCATTTTAAAATCTTGTAATAAACTTTTTCGTATTCTTTTGCCATTTTCTCTTTTGTGAAATTTTTTTCAACCCATTCTCTGCAATCTTCCCTTTTGATTTTTGAAACATTCTCTATTGCCTCCAAAAATCCTTCAAAATTTTGTTTTTTTCCTTTGAAAGGTTTGACAACAAAGCCAGTTACTTTGTCTTTGATGAGTTCTGGAACAGAGCCTCTTTTGAAAGCCACCACTGGAGTTCCGCAGGCCATCGATTCTACCATCGTCAAACCAAAAGGTTCTTCCCATTGCAAAGGATACAAAAAAGCAATCGCCCTTTGGTAAAAAAGGGAAAGCTTTCTTTGAGAAAGTTCTCCAACATAAATTATATTTTTTTTGTTTAATTCTCTTTTTATTTTCTTTTGAAAAAACTCAAAATCTTCTCTTTGCCTTGGCGGAGGAATTCTTCCTGCCACAACTAATTTTATTTTTGCTAATTTTGCAATTTTTATAACTTCCAAAATTCCTTTCCTTTGAGATAGCTCCCCAACCCAAAAGAAATAATCTTTCGGTTTTTTACGGAAAGGAAAAGGGGAAATGTCAATTCCGTTATAAATGTTGGCAACATAATTTAAATCCGGTGCCGGTCTTCTCTGGGCAAAAGAAATTGAAACCAATTTTGCCCTCAATTCTTTGTAGGCAAAAATTCTATCTTCTCTTTGTTGGAAAGGGACGTGAAGAGTGTGTAAGATTGGAATTTTAACCTGTCCATAAAGGGTCAAACTCCAAGGGCCCAAATGATCGTGCAAAATATCAAGTTTTAATTTTTTTGAGAGTTTGGCTACTTTTGCCATTTCTAAGGCATAGTAAGGCGCTTGCTCTTTAATTTCACTTGATTCCCAAAGAGCCCTTTTCACTATCGGAATCAATTTGCAAGAAACTTTTGAATCTTTGCTCGCAAACAAAAAAACTTTGTGCCCCATTTTTTTCAATTCTTCACAAAGCCAAAAAATTATTCTTTCTGTTCCTCCATATTTTTTTGGAGGAATTGGCAAATTTAAAGGGGAAATTTGGCCAATTTTCAATTTCTTCATAAAATTTTTTCAATTTCTTTTAAAAACCTTTCCTCCCCTTTTTCAAAAATTTCTTTTTGTTTTTTTACCATTTCATTTATTTTCCTTTTGTCAAACAAAAGTTCTTCAATTTTTTTGGCTATTTTTTCTATTTTTGTTGTTTTTGAAAACATTTCACAAACTCCAATTTTTTTGAAAGGCAAAACTTCCCAAAAATGAAGCCAGGGCAATTTTTCTTTCAAAATTGAGACATTACAAATTACTGGAATTTGAACCCCAATTGCTTGAGCCAAAGTTACCATTCCCTGGTGCATAAAAACCAAATCAGAGGATGCTAAAGTTAAAAAATAATCTTTGGCTGACATTTTTTCAAAAAAGATCAACCAATCTCTTTTTAAAATTTTCAAATTTAAATCTTCAGTAGGCCCCACATAGACTGCCTTAATTTTCTCTCCTTTTTTGATTAATTTATCCACTGCTTTGACAAAATTTTCAAAAGCCCAAATTCTATGGCCAGCTCCCCATCCAGAAAAGTAAGAGAAAATAAATTTCTCTCTCTTTTTTATTCCCAATTTTTTTCTAATTTTTTCTTTTTTTTCTTTTGAAATAGGTTTGTATGATGGGACAAATCCGATGGGAAAGATTTTTTCCTTTACTTTCTCTTCAATTTCAAAATTTCCACCAAATTCTTTCAATCCCATTTTGAAAATTTTTTCTGGAAACAAAATAAAGTATTTTTGAGCCCATTTTACATAATCGTAGTTTGGATATTTTTTTGCGTTAAAAAGCCAGTTTGAATCAAAGCAAAAGACAAATTTTGGCGGCAAAAAAGGAGGCTCCTTCAAAAATTTACCCCCCCACATTTTAGAGTTAAACAAAAGCAAAAAATCTGGTCTTTCTTTTTCAACAACCTCTTTTAAATTTTCAGGCCCTGGAATTAAAAAAATTTTAAATTCTCTATCTCCTTTTAAAAAAAAGAGGTTTTTTTCTTGATGCAGGCAAAAGATTATTTTTGCACCTTTTTTTGCCAAAAATTTTGCCAAAGCCCTTGCCTGGCCTGTCTCTCCAGGTCCTCTGGAAACAAAAAGGAATTTAAAATTTTCCAACGATTTTGTAGTAAATTTTCTCATAATTTTTGACCATTTTTTCGACAGAAAAATTTTTCTCAACCCAATCTCTGCAATCTTTTCTTTTTATTTCTTTTATTTTCTCAATCGCCTCAAAAAATCCCTCAAAATTTTTTTCTCCCTTTTTGTTCAAAAATGGAATGACAAATCCAGTTTTACCATCTTTTACTATTTCCCTTGCCGAGCCCAAGTCAAAAACTAAAACCGGAGTTCCGCAAGCCATCGATTCAACCATGATCAATCCAAAGGGCTCTGGCCATTCTATTGGATACAATGTGGCGATCGCCCCTTGATAAATCTTTATTAATTTTTTTTGAGGGACTTCTCCCAGATACTTAATTTTTGAACCCAAAAAAGGTTTGATTTCCCTTTCAAAATATTCTCTTTTTTCAGGGTCCATTTTCCCAACCAAAATCAATTTTAATCCTAACTTTTTTGCGATCAAGACTGCATTTTTTATTCCCTTGTAAGGTTCTATCCTTCCTACCCACAAAAAGTAATCTTTCGGCTTTAAAGAAAGAGAAAATTTTTTTGTTTCTATTCCATTGTAAACTACAAAGTTTTCTCTAAATCTTATTTTGCAAAGTTTTTTGTGTGCCCTAGTTAGGAAAACTGCGTTAATTTTTTCTTTGTAAATTTTGGCAATTTCCCAGAGAGGGGTGTTTTTTTCAATTTTTAGGGGATTGTGGAATGTCCAAACTACAGGTTTTTTAACAAAATCTAAAAAGAAAAAACTTTTCGGTCCAATGTGGCAATGCAAAATATCAAAGTGTTTATAAAAAGAAAAAGAAAAAGCCAAATGCCTCATTTCCAACAAAAAGTCTTGCCAGGGAATTTTATCTTTTGCCAAATGATTTTTCCTCCACCAAAAGAGTTTTGCGCTCACTTTCGAATCGCCAGAGGCAAAAAGGGAAACTTTGTGCCCCAATTTTTTCAACCCCTCTGTCAAATAATAAACTATTCTTTCTGTGCCCCCATATTTTTTTGGTGGAACAGGATACCAAATTGGAGCTATTTGGGCAATTTTTAACTTCCTCATTTTTTCGTTGATTTTAAAATTTTTTTGTAAAGCTTTTCATATCTGTTCACCATCCTCTTTAAACTAAAATTTTTTTCAACCCACTCTCTACAATCTTCCCTTTTGATTTTATCTATCTTTTTCAATGCCTGACAGGCCTCCTCTATAGAATTTACCAAAAAACCAGTTTTTCCATCTTGAATTAATTCTGGCATCGAACCTTGTTTGAAAGCAATGACCGGAGTTCCGCAAGCCATGGCTTCGATCACAACCAAACCAAATGGCTCTGGCCTTTTTACCGGAAACAAAAATGCCTTTGCGTTTTTGAAAAGTTCAATCTTTTTTGGAAAATCTGAAGCTCCGACAAACTGAATTTTTTTTCCATCAATTAGAGGTTTTATTCTGAATTCAAAATAATCTGCAAACTGGGGCAAAATGTTACCGGAAATTATTAGTTTTTCCCCT
>CAZQIO010000027.1:0-6447 GCA_964593405.1 uncultured Candidatus Saccharibacteria bacterium
TTCTCAATAAAAATAAAATGAAAAATTCAAATTATCAAAAAAGTTGTTGCGAGGAAAAAGTGAAATCAGATAAAAAAGGATTTTTGACGGGAATATTATACGGACTTTTACCCCACACTTTTTGTATTCTCTTTATTATCCTTTCTGTCCTAGGAGCAACAACGGCAACGACTTTATTAAAACCACTTCTTTTGAATTCTTACTTTTTCTACATTTTAATTGCTTTATCTTTTCTCTTTGCCACTCTCTCAGCTCTAATTTATCTTAAAAGAAATGGAATCTTATCTTTTTCTGGAATAAAAAGAAAATGGAAATATCTTTCCATTCTTTACGGAACAACAATTTTTGTTAATTTATTTTTGTTTATGTTAATTTTCCCAATCGCTGCTAATTTAAATTCAGGTCAAAATCAAAAAAGCGCAACAAATTCTCTATCCGAGCTGACCTTAAAAGTTGATATTCCTTGTTCTGGCCACGCTCCCTTAATCACTAGCGAGTTAAAAAAGATTGACGGAGTAGAAAATGTTTTATTTCAATTCCCCAATTTGTTTAAAGTGAGTTATGATTCGGGTAAAACCTCAAAACAGGAAATACTTTCACTAAAAGTTTTCAAAACATACACAGCCATCGTTTTAAACGAATCCACTGTTCAACAAAGCAATCAAGCGGATAGCCAGTCAACTAATCTTGCCGGTAGTTGCTGTGGAGCAAAAGGTTGTGGTTGCAAAAAGTGATTGATAATAAAAAATTAGATAAAAAATGAGAAATAATAAAATTTGGTTTTTAATTTTATGCTTAATTCTTCTTGCTTTAATAACAGTCGTAACTGGCCTATTTTTGCGTAAGCAAAAAACTAGCGAGAGCGTTTTTAAAGAAAATAGAGAAAAAGTTCTCTCCCAACTTTATTTAGCCATTGGAGAAGCTAAGGAAATGGGAAAATATAAATGCTGTATAGAACCACCTTGCACGATGTGTTATTTGGGCGACTGGATATTTAAAGACGGAAGTTGTGATTGCGATACGATGATAGCTAAAGGTGAATTGGATAAAGTTTGTCCCCAGTGCATAAAGGGTATAAAGGAAGGAAAGTGTAAATCAACCAAAGGAACTTGCCTAATTTTTTAAAATGAAAGAAGAAATTTATTTTTGTCCAATTTGCGGTTTAAAATATAGACAAAAGAAATGGGCAAAAAAATGCGAGAGTTGGTGCAAAAAATACAAAAGCTGCAATCTCGAAATTATTAAACTTTCGATAAATTATGAAAAAAATAGAACTAAAAATTAAAGGAATGCATTGCGAATCTTGCGCCAAAACAATTGAGAAAGCCCTTTTGAAAGAAAAAGGGATTTTTTCTGCTCAGGTTAATTTTAGTTTGGAAAAAGCAATTATTGAATATGATCCAGAAAAAATCAAACTTGAAAATATAAAGAAAAAAATCAAAGAAGCAGGTTATGAAGCGTTAGAAAAAGAAGGAGAAATGGCAGATGAAATTAAAAAAGATTGGCAGAAATTTTGTTTGGGACTTATTCTAACTATTCCTGTTTGGATTATTGCCACTTTCTTTTATGATCCAAAATTTAATCTTTTGCTTTTTCTTTTAGCCACCCCGGTTCAAATTATTTTGGGTTTACCTTTTTATCGAGGGGCCTATTTTTCATTAAAGCAGAAAATGGCTGATATGAATGTTTTGGTTTCTTTGAGCACATCGGCCGCTTATTTCTATTCATTGGCCGCCACTTTCTTTATTTCAGGACCGGTATTTTATGAAGCATCAACTACAGTTTTGACTACTATTACTTTGGGTATGCTTTTGGAAAAAATTTCGACAAGAAAAGTTGGAGAGGCAATTAAAAAATTGATGGAACTTGAAGCAAAAACAGCCAAAGTTTTAAGAGATGGTAGAGAAATTGAGATTCCCCTAAACGAAATAAAAAAAGGGGACATTATCATTGTCAGGCCAGGAGAGAAAATCCCAGTCGATGGAATAATTATTGAAGGATATTCGACGGTTGATCAATCGATGATTACCGGAGAATCTTTGCCGGCTGAGAAAAAAATAGGAGATGAAGTTTTTGGAGGGACGATTAATAAAGAAGGAGTTCTTAAAATTAAGGCAACTAAAATTGGAAAAGAAACTACCTTGGCCCAAATTATTAAATTGGTTGAAGAAGCACAGACTCAAAAAGCACCCATCCAAAGATTAGCCGATAAAATTGTAAATTATTTTGTGCCAATTGTTGTCATAATCTCGCTAATTTCTTTTTCAATTTGGTATTTTGTAATTGGAAAACCATTTTTGTTTGCCTTAACTGCTTTGGTTTCTGTTTTAGTCATTGCTTGTCCCTGCGCTTTGGGAATTGCTACTCCCACTGCCATTATGGTTGGGCTCACTAAAGGAGCAGAAAATGGAATTTTGATTAAAGGAGGGGAGTACTTGGAAAAAATTAGAGAACTCAACACTCTTGTTTTTGATAAAACCGGAACATTAACTAAAGGGAAACCAGAAGTTACCGATGTGAGTGGCGATGTTTTGCAATTGGCAGCCAGTTTGGCAACAAACTCTACTCATCCTTTGGATGTTGCTATTGTTAATGAAGCAAAAAAGAAAAATATCAAATTTTTACCAGTCAAAGATTTTGAGGTAATTCCTGGAAAAGGAATCAAAGGAATTATTAATGGCAAAGAAGTTAAAATGGGAAACAGAAGGTTTATTGACAGTGATTTGGGAAAAGAACTTGAAGAAGAGGGAAAAACGGTAATATTTGTTTCGGTAGATGGCAAAATTAAGGGGATGATTGGACTTGCCGACACTTTAAAAGAAAATTCAAAAGAAGCAATTGCAAAATTAAAAAAGATGGGGTTTGAAATTTTTATGATTACCGGTGATAATCAAAAAACTGCCAAAGCAATTGGGAAGAAATTAGGGATTGACAAAATTTTAGCCGAAGTTTTACCCCAAGACAAAGTGAAAGAAATTAAAAAACTCAAGGCCCAAGGAAAAATAGTAGGCGCCATCGGTGACGGAATCAACGATGCTCCGATGCTGGCTGTGGCTGACGTTGGGATCGCTATGGGAGCTGGAACAGATGTTGCCAAAGAAACTGGAGGAATTATTTTAATCAAAAACGAAATTATCGATGTTGTTAAAGCAATTGAACTTTCTCGGCTAACATTTTCCAAAATAAAACAGAATTTATTTTTAGCTTTCATTTATAATGTTTTGGCCATTCCAATTGCTGCTGGTCTCTTTTACCACTGGCTTGGATTTTTATTGAGACCTGAAATTGCCGCACTGGCAATGATTTTGTCTGATATCTCAGTGGTTGGAAACTCTCTTTTGTTGAAAAGGTGGAAATAATCGTAATTTCGCCCGGTTCCGATCAGAAAATTATTTATAAATAAGAAACGCTCAATATTATTAAAAAAGCCGATTTAGAAAAAGTTTTGGAATTGTTTTGAAAAGTTTTCCACAGGAAAGAGGCTTGACACGTTTTCTTGTTAGCAATAAAATCTAAATAGGAATTATTACTAAAAAGTAATTGAAAATTATGGAGAGATTAACTTGCCAGAAAAAAATTATCTTAGATTATTTAAAATCGGTGAAAACTCATCCTTCGGCAGAAGAAATTTTTAAAAAGGTCAAAAAAAAGTTGCCCCAAATCAGTTTGGGGACAGTTTATCGGATATTGAAAAATCTAAAAGAAAAAGGGGAAATTTTGGAAATTCCAGAGAAAATCAAAAGATACGACGGTTTTGTTTTGCCCCATGCCCACTTTGTTTGCGAAAAATGCGGGAAAATTTTTGATGTTCAATCAGAATGCGAAAAATGTGAAATTTTAAAAAAGAAAAAATTAAAGGTTGGAAAATTTAAAAAATTTTTCATTCAATTTTATGGAATCTGCAAAAATTGCCAAAAATAGTACCTTGAAAGAAATTTTGAAAATAAAAGGGGCAGAAGAGATTTTATTAAAGCATGGCGTGCCTTGTCTTTCTTGTCCAATGGCTGCCTTTGAAATTGAGAATTTAAAGTTAGAAGAAGTTTGCAAAATCTATGGCCTTGACGCAGAAAAAATAGTCAAAGAAATTAACGATTTTTTGGAGAAAAAAGGGTCGAAAAATAAAAAATAGCACGATGCAAATATCAACAAAAGAAAAAAATTTTTGTCATGACTGTGGCAAAAAAATTCTTTTTGAGGGAAAAAAGATAAAGAACGGAAAATTTCTTGTTTACGAAAACCAAGGGCAAAAAATTTCTGTTTTCAAATGCAACGATTGTTTTTCAAAAAGCCAAGAATTGAAAAATTATCAACCTTGCGAAGTTTACTCAAGAATTGTTGGTTATTATCGACCGGTTCAACAATGGAATTTGGGAAAGCAACAAGAATTCAAACAGAGAAAAGAGTACAAAATAAAAAGGTCGAAAAATAAAATAAAAAATTAACCATGAAAGATCCAATAACAGTTTCTGATCCAAAGCCAGTTAAAAAAGGATCAAAAACATATGAGAATTTATGGAAGGCTTTTGCAGGGGAGGCTCAGGCCAGAAACAAGTATACTTATTTTGCAAAGATTGCCAGAGAGCAGGGCTTGCACCATATTGCTGCCATCTTTGAAGAAACGGCAAACCATGAGTTAGAGCATGCAAAAATGATTTGGAAACTTCTAGGAGAATGGTCTGATACTAAAGAAAATCTAAAAAAGGCAATAGAAGGTGAAAATTACGAGCATACAAAAATGTATCCTGAATTCAAAAAGATAGCTCAAGAAGAAGGATTTGAAGATGCGGTCAAATTTTTCACTGAAGTGGCAGAAGTGGAAGAGCAACACGAAAAAAGATTTAAAAGATTACTCGAAGAGTTAGAAAAAGGATTTTTCAAGAGAAAAGAAAGGGCAATGTGGGTTTGTCGAAATTGTGGGTATGTCCACTGGGGAACTGAACCTCCAAAAGAATGTCCAAATTGCAGACACCCGCAAAGTTATTTTGAGGTAAGATGTCAATACTAATATGATAAAAGAAAGACAAATTTACAAATGCAATATCTGCGGAAACATCGTTGAGGTTTTGCATGTTGGCGGCGGGCAACTGGTCTGTTGTGGAAAGCCAATGGAGCTATTAGAAGAAAAAACTGAAGATGTTGGAAAAGAAAAGCACGTTCCGGTAATAGAAAAAACAGAAAAAGGCATAAAAGTTAAAGTTGGCTCTATTCCTCATCCGATGGAACAAAATCATTATATTGAATGGATAGAAGTCATAATTGATGGAAAAAGCTTTCGCCAGTTTTTAAAGCCAGGCCAAAATCCACAAGTCGAATTTACTGTAGAAATTAAAAGTGAAGGCAAAATCGAAGCGAGAGAATTTTGTAACATTCACGGTTTGTGGAAAAGCGTTTCTTAGAAAGAGTTAGTCCTGAAAATCAACAATTCCCCCTTTCCTTGTGGGGGTTTTTCTTTTTTAGATAAAATTAAAGGATGACCTCAAAAATTGAAGGAACAAAAATTTTAAGATGTAGAAAATGCGGAAAAACAAAAGAAGGAGTTCATTTGAGAAGTTATAATTTAAACATTTGTCTTGATTGCTTTTTGGATTTTTTCAGAAAGAGAGTGAAAGAGACGATAGAGAAATTTAAAATGTTTTCTCTTAAAGATAAAGTGGCTGTAGCAATTTCTGGTGGGAAAGACTCAACAGCCCTGGCCCGAGTTTTGAAGGATTTGGGATACAACATAACTTTGTTCCATATTAACACGGGGATTGAACGAGAAAATTACGCTAAAGATTCGCAAAAGTCAGTTGAAGAGTTTGCAAAAAGAGAAAATTTACCATTGAAAATTTTGTATTTCAAAGATGAAATTGGAATCGATATTAAAGTCGCGGCAAAAATTTCAAAAAAAGAAATATGTGGAGTTTGTGGAATGATAAAAAGATATCTTTTAAACAGGGAAGCTAAAGATTTTGATGTCATAGTTACTGGTCACACAGTGGACGATGAAGCTGCCTCTCTTTTGTCTTCTTTCATTTTTTGGAAAGAATTCATAAACAGGCAATGGCCGGTTTTAAAAGAAGAAGAAACTTTAAAGAAAAGGGCAAAACCATTAACTCTTTGCTTTGAAAAAGAAACGAGGCTTTTTTGCCAAATTTTAAATTTGCCCTTTAACCCAAACCCTTGCCCTTTGAGAGGGGGAACTTATGTTTTCTTTAAAAAATTTATTCATAAATTAGAAGAAGAAATGCCCTCTTCGGTTTTGAACTTTTATAAAGGATTTTTGAAAAGAAAAAGAAAAATGGGTTTTGAATTTGAGCCACAAAAACTTAACCCTTGCCAAAAATGTGGTTATTTGACGGTTGCCCAAGTTTGTAATTTTTGCAAACTCAAAGAAAAAATAGAAAAACTAAAAGAAAAGAGCTAAAATTAAAAAATGGATATTTTAGAGGATTTAAAATTTAGGGG
>CAZQIO010000027.1:6457-7534 GCA_964593405.1 uncultured Candidatus Saccharibacteria bacterium
ATTTGATTTCTTTTTTGAGAGATTATGGAAAGCACTTTCAAGTAGCTCAGATGCTGGCAAAGGAATCGGTGAAAAAAAGAATTTCGAGCACTGGAATTTCTTTTTGCGAATTCTCTTACATGATTTTGCAAGCCATCGATTTTTTGATGCTCTTTGATAAAAAAAATTGCATTCTTCAAATTGGAGGTTCTGACCAATGGGGAAACATCACCTGCGGAATTGATTTAATTAAAAAACTGAGGGGAAAAGAAGTTTTTGGATTGACTCTGCCTTTGATCACA
This sequence comes from uncultured Candidatus Saccharibacteria bacterium, assembly GCA_964593405.1. Taxonomy (GTDB): domain Bacteria; phylum Patescibacteriota; class Minisyncoccia; order Minisyncoccales; family GBS-2; genus CAZQIO01. The sequence continues at coordinate 6,739 of CAZQIO010000027.1, forward strand.
ACAAAATCAGGAAAAAAATTTGGCAAAACAGAAAAAGGAACAATATTTTTGGATAAAAATTTAACCTCTCCTTATCAGTTTTATCAATTTTGGATAAACGTGCCAGATGACCAGGTAATCAAAATGTTAAAGTATTTCACTTTTCTTTCAAAATCTGAAATTGAAGAATTAGAAGAAAAAACGAAAAGAGAGCCAGAAAAGAGAGAAGCTCAAAGAGTTTTAGCAAGAAAAGTGACAGAAATTGTCCACGGAAAAGAGAAAGTACAAAGAGTTGAAAGAATTTCTCAAATTCTCTTTTACGGGAACGTCCGGGAATTAAAAGAAGAAGAAATCAAAGAAGCCCTCTTTAATGTTCCGAGCCAAAAGATTCCAAAAAGGGAAAAAATTTCGGCCGTTGACCTTTTGGTTTTGAGTGGCGCTGCAAAATCAAAATCTGAAGCAAAAAGGTTGATAAAACAAAAGGGAATAGAAGTTAATGGAGTGCAGGTTGATTCGATAGAAAAGATTTTTTCTGATTTTGAAGCCCTTTTCGGAAAATATTTTGTCATCAGAAAAGGAAAGAAAAACTATTGTTTAGTGGAGCTTGAAATTTGATGCAAAAAGAAGGGGATTTGGTTTTGCTTTTGGACAAAAAAGGAAAAAAATATTTAATTTCTCTCAAAAAGGGAGGGGTTTTTGAGTTCCACAGGGGAAAAGTTTTGCACGAGGAAATTTTGAAAAAGAGAGTGGGGGAGAGCGTTGAATCCTCAAAAGGGGAAAAACTTTTGATTTTAAAGCCAACGCTTGAAGATTTTGT
>CAZQIO010000028.1:0-7390 GCA_964593405.1 uncultured Candidatus Saccharibacteria bacterium
GTTGCAATCTCCTAAATACAAAGCCAAAAGAAAGTTTTTAAAAATTTGTTCAAATTTTTTTTGAGTCGCCTTTTCTATTGTCAAATATCCAGTTTCTTTTTGAGACAAAATTTTTTTGTAAAATTCTGAGCCAAACTGATCTAAAAGGTAGTGGGCGAAAATAGAAAGGGAGGCGTAATCTTGAATTGAATCTTGCCATTCCAAAAGAGCGTCTTTTGGATATTTTTTGAAAATTTCTATTCTTTGTTTTAAAGATTGAGAATATCCCAGAACGGTTGGGCAAATTTCAGAAAACATTTCCAAAACCCATCTTTCCTCTTCAACTTTCAAAATCAAAGATTTTTGGTTGAAAGAAATTAAATGACAAAATTCGTGGGCCAAATCTGAGGTTAAAATTTCTTGGCCAATCAAATCTGCGTTAAGATAGATCATTTTTCTTTCGTTTGAATTTGGGGAAATTGATTTTTCAAAAAAATCATTCTCTCTCACATAGCCTGCGGCATCTTCTTTCATTTTGTGAAACAAAATTGTGATTTTTGGATCTCCGTTTGGTCCCCTTTCCATTTCTTTTCCAAAAAGGAAAGTTAACCGGGAATAAATTTTTGAGTCAAATTCTTGAGCTAAATTTTTTAAAGACTGATAAAGTTTTTCTTTTTCAATTTGGGAAAGTTTCCCCCAAAAATCATCTTCAAGATAAAAATAGGCATTTGGAGAGACAAGAAGGTTTGTCGCCAAAACTTTTTCCCTTTTTAAAAAATCGTAATTTTTGTCAATAAAAAAGATTTTCTTTTCCAAGTAAGAATCGGCAAAAGAAAGAGAGGGAAAAATTAAAATCAAGAAAAAAATTAAAAATTTTGCTGGTCGCACTCGCATTGTTTTCATTTTACTAATTTTTCAAAAAAACAAAAGAGGCGGGAACTCCCCCGCCTCTTTTGCCCCCACAAGGAGAGGGAAGTTAGAATTTGAATCTCAAGGAGTTTAATTGAGCAGGTAAACTGATTCGGTTTCAAGATCTTTCGTTTCGAATGCAGGGAACGCATTGTCGCTAGTGACGCCAGCATCGGTCGTAGCCCAAGCAATACCTTTAATTAGAGCTTTGTAATAATCCCCGGCAGTGGCCTCATCTGGTAGATAAATCTTTGCAGTAATAACAGCTGTAGTGTCTTTGGCAACCCTCCAACCGTTGCTTCCTTCTTCAGCATAACCTGTAGCTGAAACAGTTACTGCAACACCAGTAGTAGTAGCTGGTGCCTCATCAGTCCAAATCGTAATTTTACCAGTAGCGGCGCTTGAATTTGCTTCTATATTCTTTGCTACCCACACATCACCTCCTCTTGCAGTTACCTTGAATCTAATAGTAAATTCTGCCGCATCTCCATTAGTATCTTTGGTGACCGAGGCAGAATCAAAAGCGAAAATTGGTGCTACTGTATAGAGGTAAGCTAAATTTCCTACTACTGGTGTACCACTTTCGCTCACTGGGTTTTCGTTAGCATCCCAGGCATCGACGTCAACGACTCTAGCTTGGACATATTTATTATCAGTATTCGCTTCAACCAATGCCTTAACGGTCAAAGTCTTTGTCGTGTCTTTTGGAATGTCAACTGAAATTTGGGAGATAGTGCTAGTGACACCGCTTTGTGGGGCAGCATAATTGAGCAAGGTTGTTCCGTCATACAGTCTTACCACTTTGACTGAAGAAGTACCGTTTCCATTCAATGTCACTACAACCTTGTCTACCTTAACTGGCCCGCCAGTTGCCTTCAAATCAAACTTTAATAATTCAACTTCGGTGTCAACATTTTGATCAATGATTGCCACACCATCTTTTGGAGAGTTGGCATTCAAGCTGAGAGAAAGGCCAGCTTGGAGTGCTTTGTCAACAGTGAAAGAGGGCAAAGAGACATTTCCGGCATATTGGGTCAAACCTGCTTCGTCCACACCCCTGATTCCGCCAGAGGGAATCTTAAGGCTGATTGTTCCAGTGGCTAAGACTGAACTGGGAACGCTAACTTTTACTGTCAAAACTTTTGAAGAATTCTTGTCAACTCTCACATCCAGTCCTGACAATCTTACTTGATACTCACCACTAACTTCAGAAACTACATCTTTTGTCACAGAAACTCCCTTTACTGGATTTTCTCCATCGTAGAGAGAAAGGTAATTTATGTATCTGTAAATTTTTGCTGAACCAAAGCTAAGGTCTATTCTCTGGACAGTAATAGCAGAATCTCTGGCGGTGAGTTTGAAGGCAGCCACTGCCACATTCTGATCTCCCTCTCTGACAGTCACGTCAGAAGGCAAGGGTTCTGTTGAAACGCTGAGTATTCCTTCTGGGCCTGGTGCAGAGGGTTGTTGTGGCTGCTGTGGTTGGGTTGGGGTGGCTGTCAAAAGTTCATTCAACTTTGCTCTGGTTCTTGGCCCAACATAACCAGTTCCTGCGCTCAAACCAAGTGGAGCCAGTATATCAGCTGCGTATTTCTCCTGGAACCTCACCACTGCTGCTCTGGTCAATGAACCAAAGTAAGTGGTTTCATTTCCAGGAGATCCTGGCCCCGAAGCTGCTACTTGAGTTTGAGGGTCTTGATTGAGCAGTGCCTGCAAGCATCTCACATCATTACCAACAACCCCATAATAGAGGTCTCTGGTAAAGGTGATGCCAATGCAGGCTGCAGGAACTTCGGCCAAGACAACTCCTGCCAAAGCTAATCCAGCGAGGGCAGTCAGTGTTCCGATTATCTTTTTGGACATTGCTTTTTTCTTTTATTTTATTTTTTTCGCGCCGACCTTTCTCCTTGCGGTAAAAACCACAAGGAAATTGCGCGCGAATTTTTAATTTTGGGGTAAAAGCAAAAGGGTTTCCAAAGACCTTTCTAAATTGCCATTTTCAAAATATTCTTTGGCCTTTTCTAAATAATCTTTTTGTTCTTTTGTTAAACTCTTGTTCTCAAAATCTTCAATTATATATTTTACAATCTCTTTCAAGTCTTCTTCAACAGGGTTTATCCCCAAAGATTCTTCTACTTCTTTTGTTTTTGCAGCTAAAACCAAAGTTTTCTTTAAAATTTCTTTGTTGAGTTGAGTTGATTTTATCAAACTTTCCTTTACTCCGGCAATAGTTTCTTTGGCTTCTTTAACTGCGGGAGCTAATTTTTTGACGTCATTTTTTTTAGCCGCTTCTTTTAACTCTTCTACCCTTTTGTTGGCAATTTCAAGATTTAATTTTGGTTTTTCTGTTTCAGGCAAAAGGGCAATTTCAATTTTCTCTCCTACTTTCTTTAGAGAATAGAGTGGTTCTCCGGGTAAAGAATTTTGAGAAACGCTAAAAAGGCCAATTAAGATAAAAAATAAAAACAAACCTGCATAGAGCGGTCTTAAAAGTAAGAAAGGGGAAGTGCTTTCTCCTAAAATTGTTTTCTTTGTTAAAACTACCCATTCTTTTTCAGGTCTTATTTTGGATAACCTTTTCAATTCTCTGACAATTTCTTTTGTCTTCATATTTTTTATGACGAAAAAGTGAAAAATTTGTTACACTTTTTCGATTTTGTTCCTCAGAGCCTCCAACGCTCTATGGAGCAAAACTCTTGTTGCCCCCTCTGTTTTGTTTAAGAGTTTTGCTACTTCTCGAATGGAAAGACCATCAATGTAGCGCCAAATAATAGCATTTTGATAATCTTCGTTCAATTCTTTTAAGGCCTTTTTTATTCTTTCTAAATCAAAACTTAATTTAATTTTCTGTTCGAAATTCTGATGAGAGTCGTTGACAAAATTGTTTGTTTTCAAAGAGACAATTTTTGTTTTTTCCCTCTCTCTATAAAAATCGACAATTAAATTTTTTGCCGTTTGATACAAGAAAGCAGAAATGTTTTCAATTTTTTGATTTTTAAAAACTTCCCAGGCTCTCAAAAAAGTTTCTGAGGTTAGATCTTCAGCGATTTCTTTTGAGTCAACTTTTAAAAAAATAAAGCGATATATTTTTTCAATATATTGGTCGTAAATTTTGCTAAATTCTTTTTTGATTTTGTCCATGCTTTACTGTTTCAAAGTGTAAAAAGTGTTATTTTTTGAACCAACCCTCTCAATCAGGCCAAGCTTCCAAAGTTTTTGAAAATCCCTTCTTAAAGTTCTTTTACTCGTTTCTGGAAAAGCATCTTTCACCTGCCAAACTTGAATTTTTCCTTTCTCTTTCAAAATCTCCAAAATTTTCTTTTGTCTTTCGTTGAGATTTTGAGGAGTTTGGGGGACTTTTCTCTCTCTTAATTCCTTGATCTTTAGGTATTCTGCTTGAATTTCTGAAATTTCCTTTGGAGAAACCCAGTTTTGCTCTTTGGCAACTTCAAAAAAAGCATTCAAAACTTCCAATTCTAAAAGTTTTGGGTTTTGAGTAACCTTTTGGGAAAGAAATTTAGCTAAAATTTCGTCTGCCAATTCTCTAATTTTGTATCTTAGCGGTTCTTTCTTTGGGAAAAACAATGTCAAACGATAAACTCGCTTTGTCAACTCAAGCAGTTTTTCTTTCAGATAGGACATTAGGACATTTTATCAATAATTCAATTCCGGGACAAGCTTTGAATATTGAGTTAAGTTTTGAAGTTGTTCTGGAGTTAATTGTTGGGCTTTTTCAATCGCTTCTTTGATCAGTTCTTCAGAAAAAGTCAATTTTTGTCCTACCTTCAACCAGAAATTTCCAGTTTTCTTTTGGAGGTAGTCTTCAATATAGACTTTATGTTCTGGAGTTAAATTCAATCCTTGTCCTTTTTCCATTAAATATCTCTTCAATGCCTTTCTTGCCAGATGGGTAATTCCTTCTCCTGATTCTGCTACTTCTTCATAAACTCCGGGGCTTACCTGTGATATATTTTGAGAAGGTGGGGTCACCTCAGCTTGCCCTACCTCTTCTGTTTTCGATGGAGCCTGTCCTATCTCTGTGATTTGTGGTGTCCTAGAGATTAACGTGGCCAAATTCAATCGAGGTAGTTTTTTTCCTAAAAAATATCCTCCAACAACCACCGCGCCCAACAACAAAAACCAAACCAAATTCATCAACGTCCTTTTTGTTAAAACCCTTTTGAATTTTAGAGTAGTGATGGTTATTGGATTCATGTTTTTGCTAAAGGTTGTGAGTTAATGTGAAATTTTTGTTGCTGAATAAAACCTCTTTTATAAATTTTCAAAGAGCCATCCCTCCATAATGAAAAATATCAAACAAAAAAGAAAATGTAAAGAGGCAGTTAAAAAATTTCAAAATAAATTTAAAAATAAGCCAACGCCAAAATATTGTTCGCTTTATTTTGCCATGGCAAAATAATGTGGTACAATTTAGTGGAAGGTTGAGTTAAGAAATTTTAAAGATTTTCTTTAGCCAATCGTCAGGCCCTATATCTTGAGCAACAATCAATCTAAGCTCTTTTTGACTCAAACCAAAAAAATCTCTTAGCAATTCAATTTCGTCGCGACAATCAAACGCATGGACCCAAACGCTCTTTTGAAGTTTAACAAAGCCTAAATCTTTTAATTTTCCTCGAAAAGCTTCCCTGTAAATTTTCTTTAGTTGTGAAATGTCAAAAACCACTATCCTCCACTTTCCGTCCCACTTTTTTGGCCTTTTAATTTTTAAGGCATCAATCTGCATCCAGCCTGCTAATTTCTTTCCCTTTTCAGTCAAACTAATATAAATTTGGTTTCCCTTTCTTTTGATTTCGACGAAACCCTGTTTTCTCAATCTGTAAAAAGCATCGCTAATTCTCTTTTTGCGAAGTTTCCTTTTGTATTTCATCCACCTTTTAATTTCCCTTACTAAATTAACTCCAAAGTAGGGAGAAGTTGCTGCAATACAAACTACACCCGCTACCATCAACCAATAAAGAATGTCTTTGACAATCTCTGACCTCGGTTTTTTAAAATAATATTTATATTTGCTCACCAATCAATTGTACCACAAAATATTGCCATGGCAAAATAATGTGGTACATTTAATTTTGCTAAATTGAGGTGGAATTTATCAAGAGGAAAGTTTATCTTGGCCAGTTTGATGGAGGTGGTGAGGTACTGAGCCAAGCGGCACCGAGATAGAGTGTGGTCTCAGGAGTATCACCGCCAGCTTCTATGGTTTTTATCGCTATTCCTCCTTTGCTACCCTCTGTCTGGCTAGTGGTTGCGCAATGATCGATTTTTGTCCAATCACTGTTTTGAAGTGAAAACCAATCAGAATAATTGTAATATCCGCTTGGGTAGATAATAGCAATTTTTATTTGCCCTGTGCCCTTTACCCAAACTTCAGCACAATAATTCGTACCAGGTAGAACTTCTGACAAATTGTCTTGTTTTAAAACTCTTTCTCCACCACCTTTAACCTTTACTGAATAATGGCCTACCAATACTTGCTCGCTGTCCCTGAGCCAATTGGTTTTGAAACTATGAGAGCCTGTCCAAAAGCTTGGCTTTTGATCGTCATCCTCCCACTCTTCAAAAAATGGATTTTTCAACAAATTTATCGCTTGTTTTTCCTCAACTTTCGTTTCTTCTTTTTCTACTAAGTTGGAAGGTTCTTCTTTCTCTAGTTTGCCAACATTTATTTTGTCAATATTTATTTTTTCTTTAAATTCTAAAACTAAACTTTTGTTTAAACTTTTTCTAATTTTTGCTAAAATTTCGGCAGGACCTGAAAAATCTTCAGTGACTCTCAAATTGAATTTTCCAGAAAAGGAATTTCCGGTGAAAACATTTGTTAAATATTTAAAAGAATTTTGCCATTCTTCGCCGTCTAATGAGATTTCAGAAATAGTTCTTTTTTGTTCTGTTTCGTCAGAAATTTTCAAAATTGAAATTTTGACATCGTATGTGTCATATTTTAGATCCGACACTGAAAGCAAAACCTCAAATTCTTTTTGAGAAAAAACTTGAGAAGGATAATTCAAAGAAATTTTTGGCTCAATTTTTTCTTCCTCTTTCTCTTCTTCCACTACCAATCCTTTGCTGTTTTCTCTTCCTGGCGTTCCGCCAGATTCTTCACTAGTTTGCCATGTCAAATTCTCTTTTCTTTCTGCCGTCCTTTTTGTTTTGTTGTCTCCTGCTGGCCAACTTGTCGTTGCTTCAACTTTGTCTTGCAAATTACAATCTTTGTCAAACAAAAATAGGGCTTCATTAGAATTTTTAATTGCACCTGTGAAATCATCCCCTCTTTTTAAAACCAAAAAATCCCCTGGCGTAATTTTTATTTCTTCATCAAAAATAATTTTTATTTTTTGATTTTTATTTAAAATTTGCCAACCTAACAGATTAATTTCCTTTTCAGAAATGTTTTTCAACTCAATCCATTCATTCGCTGGCGAATCCTCATCTCCCATCCAACAAATTTCATTGAAAATGACTTCATGCTTTGGTTCTTTGT
>CAZQIO010000029.1:0-7040 GCA_964593405.1 uncultured Candidatus Saccharibacteria bacterium
TGATACAATACAAAATCTCTTCAAATCCTTCTTTTAAAATTTTACTCCTGCCATTGTCTAACAAAATCAAATAAACTTTTTTTGCTCCTTGAGCACCAATTATAGTTTGATTTTGAATATCAGCGGTTTTTGAGGGGCCAGAAATTATTGAAACATAAACTGGAAAATCTTGGCCTGTTCCCCAAATTGCAGATGCTTTGATAATTTTTAAAGCCTCTTCTAAATTCTCGACGATTTTTTCAAAACCTGAAACAATAATATGAATATCAGGCCAGCGAGAAACCAAAGAAATGTTTCCTTCGTTTTCTAAAATCAAAATTTTACCATCTGCAGTAATTACATTCGCCCCGGAAATTCCCGCTTCTGCCCTTAAAATTCTTTCTCTCAAAACATTTCTCACAAACTCGGCAATCTTTTCTGCCCTTGGTTCAACATCTTTTCCAAATTTCTCTTTAATTTTTTTTGAAATATCTTCTGGTGTCAAATGCAAAGCAGGCAATACTGGATGAATTTCTTTTTCTCCAAAAATTTGAACCAAAAAGTCGCCAAGGTCAGTTTCTACTACTTTTTTGTCTTTCAAAAATTCTTCTGTTTCAATCTCATTAAAAGCGTTCGATTTCGATTTCACAATCAATTTTTTATCTTTTAAAATCTCTTCAATTTTTTCTCTCGCTTCTTTAGCGTCTTTTGATTCAAAAACCTCAATGCCATTTTCTTTTAAATTTTGAATTGCTTTTTCTTTTAAATTTTCGATGTTTGAAATCGCTTTCTTTTTTATTTGAAAAAGTTCTTCTCTAAATTCTTCCTTTTCCAAATTATTTTTCAAAAGCGCCCTTTCTCTTTTTTCTCGATAACTCAAAACCACCTGCCAGATAACAGATTTTGTTTTTTCTTTTAAAAATGATTTTTCTTTGATCATAATTCAAACAATTCCGATAATTCTTTAACCTCAATATCTTTTGCGTTTTCTTTCAAGTGTAAATAACAAAGGGGGCAACAAGTAACCAAAACTTGGGCGCCAGTTTTTTTGGCTTGTTCAATTCTATCTTTGGCAATTTTGTTTGCCAATTCTGGTTCGTTTGTTTTCACTCCCCCGCCAGCTCCACAACAAAAAGATTCTGCTCTTTTTAATTCCATCTCTAAAATTTCATATCCTAATTTTTTTATTATCTCTCTTGGCTCTTCATAAACTCCCATTTGTCTTCCCAAATGGCAAGGGTCGTGAAAAGTAACCGCCTTGCGATCAAAATCTTGAATCTTAAATCTTAAATCGTCGATCTTTTTAGCAAGCGTTTGGCAAATGTGTTCCACTTCAATATTCCACTTTTCCCCTAGCACTTTTTTGTATTCCTTTTTCAAATTCATAAAACAAGCGGGACAATTGGTGATGATTTTTTTCACCGAATGCTCTTTGAAAATTTTTAAATTTTCCTCTGCCAATTTTTTAAAATCTTCAATATAGCCTGCTTTCAAAGCCGGAGATCCGCAACACTTTTCAATTTCTGACAATTCAATAAAATCAATACCAAAACTTCTCAAAATCTTTTCGTATTTTTCTTTTAAATCTTTAGCAACAAATTTTGTGAGACAACCTGGATAATACAGAATATTTCCGCCTAAAATTTTTTCAAAAATTCTCATAGTTTGAATTTTGCATTTTTTATTACATCCAACCAAAAAATAAGGCAATGGCTAAAAAGAGTAAAATTAAACCTGCGATCAACCTCATATACTTTCTAAAACCTAATCTCCATTTTTCAATTCTATCTACTTGAGCCCAGGCAAAAGCAACTCCAGTAATAATAACCAAAAGTGGAAAGACAAAGAAAAGGTTGTACCAGAGCAAATAAGGAATGTATGCTCCTCCCCTATCTGCCAAAAGGGTTGTATAAACTAAAGGAATACCAGCAGTACAAGGAAGTTCAACTAAAGAAGATAAAAAAGCCAGTAAAATTGCAGAAGGAATAGTGCCTTTTTTAATTAATTTTTCAACTAAAGGTTTTGTGCTCTCTGGAATTTCCAAAGAAATCCATTTTCCGTAGGCAAAAAAATCTTTGATTAAAATTAAACTGGCAACGAAGGCAAAGATGGCTACAACAATTTTTATTTTTTGAATTACTCCGATTAAAGAAATAAGATTAATCATTCCAAACATAAAAAGAAAGTAAATCACAAAAACCCCAATCGCAAAAACTAATCCCACTTTAATAGCCCTCTTTTTTGAGCCAATTGCTAAAAGATAAGTTAGCAAAAAAAGTAATACCGAAAACATGCAGGGGTTAATTCCATCTGCCAAACCTAAAATTATACCTAAAAAGAGCAGAGATGATTGAGATGAAATTTTAATTTCTTTTCCAAAAAGAGTGATTGAAATTTCTTTTTTCTCTTCGGGAGTGAAAGTAGAGGGTTTTGGAATTTGCTTTAATGTCTGTTTTATTTCTTCAACCGGACAGGGGCAACCTTCTTTTTGACATCGCAAAATTACTTTTTCAATATTTTCTTTTATAGATTGATCCCCAACCAAATAAGTGTCTCCCAAAAAGACAATCGGAAAGCCGGCAAAAGAAACGCCGTAAAAATTCTGGAGTTTTTGATAGAGTTGATAATTTTCTTGGCTTTCTGAAATATTGTAAACCTTAAAATCAATTTGATATTTTTTTGCGATATCTTCTAAAAATTTAGCTAAATTCTGGCATTGGGGGCATTCATCTTTGATAAAATAATGAATACAAATTGAAGTCTCTTTTGGTTTTTCCTCTGGCGGTTTCCATTTGTCAATTCCACCAGCAGCCAAAATTTCTGCTGGAGAAGGGCAATAAGTTTGAAGGCAGTTTTGAATTAGGTTTTCGATTTGTTTGCCGGTAGTTTGTTCTGTAGCAAAACCAATGATAAAATCTTTACCAATAAAAGTCATTGGAACTCCTTGAGGTTCGGTATTATAAGCCTTTGCTATTTTTTGGAAGAGTTCGCGATTATTGCTGTTATAATAAACCTCAAATTCCTTCACTTCTAATTGAGGATATTTTTGTTTCAATTTTTCTAAAAATGGCTTTTCTTGAGCACAGTGCGGGCACCCTTGGCCCCAGAAAAAATAAATTTCAACTTTTTGGGAAGCTAAAATTTCTCGCGGAAGGAAAGTTAAAAGAGAAAAAAGCGTGAGTATTATGAAAAGAGAAATCTTATTTTTCATATTTTTTATTTTAACTTTTTTTGAAAATTGTCGAAAAAAGAAAAATAACAAAACTGGAAACGATAATTAAGGGACCGGCAGGGAAATTTGTGAATTTGAAAATTGAAATTCCAAGAATGGCTGAGATTGCGCCAAATAAAGGAGATAAATTTTTGTAAGTTTTTAAATTTTTGCTTAAATTCCTTGCTGAAGCAGCAGGTAAAGCAGTCAAGCCAGCAACCAATAACCCTCCGACAAATTTTACTCCCAGGGCAACGACGGCAGAAATTGAGAGCAAATACAAAAGTTGATATTTTTTTAGGTCGATTCCTTCTGATTTTGCCAAATCTTCTGAAATTGAAATTAAAAGCAATTTTTGATAAATTTTTTGCAACAAAAGAAAAATAAAAAGGCACAAAAAAATTGTAATTGTGCCCTCTAAAATTCCAATTTTTGAAATATCTCCCACTAAAGCTTCGTGAAGTTCATGTTCTTCTAAAAACAAAAAGGCAAACGCTAAAGACGCAGAAAACAAAATGGCAATGATGGTCTCAGTCGGTAATTTTGTTTTTTGTTCCAAAAACCAAATTAAAAAAGTTCCAACCAACAAAAACAAAAAAGCACCCAAAGAAACATCTTTTGAAAAAATTAAAGCCAAAGCAACACCCGGTAATGCCAAATGAGAAAGGGGGTCAGCAACAATCGTCATTTTTTTTGATAGCATCAAAGATCCCAAATAACCTGCCACTCCGCCAACAAAAATTCCGGTAATTAAAATTAATAACATAATGCGAATCTCCAAATTTTATGCTAATTATGCTAATTGCTAATCTGCCCCTCTAACCAATTCGGTAATTGAGATGATAGGATGTTTGGTTAAAATTATTTACTAAATCAGTTGTTCAATTGTTATTAACTGATTTTTTCCTTTGCTCGAACTTGACTTTTTCTGATGAAACTTCTAATTTTAATTTTAACAATTTCTGGGTTGGAGTTAAATATTGATTCCACCGTGCCTTCACTCGTTATTGTAGCGATACATAAGACTGATGAATCTTTAAATTGAACCTTCTCCAGTTTTTGAAGAAATATTTGGTCAAAACTCTTTTTTGATGATTTTCCAAAAGGCTTCTACCTTTCTGTGGTTTAAGACCGATAAGGTCCAGTAGAGAGATTTCGATGCCTAATCTTTTAATTTTTGTAAACTGTAAAGTTTCACCACGTTGTTAACAGAAGGGGTAGTTTTCTGAAAATGCATGTGGTAGGATTTAAAGAAATAAAGGTCGAAAAAACCTCCCAGTATGCAAATTACAACGCAAAAACAAATATTCAGCAAACATTTAGAGGTCCAAAAAGCCAGAAATCTTTTTCCAAGACCTTATCGCATTGCTTGAAAAGAATGCCCCCAACCGTTAACAACCTGGTGAAACTATACATTTTTAGTCCATATAATTATTTTAATCAAATTTTTCTAAATCAATTTCTAAATAGTCAAATGGTTCGCCCGAACCAAGCCAATTTTCTTCTCGGCGAATTTTCTTGGCGCCATATCTTAATTGTAAAATATCAGAAAGATGTTCATTAACTCTGGCATGCATCACTAATTTTTTGATTTTTCTTTCTTTAGCTTTTTTAGAGAGTTCTTTGATTAAATTATAAAAAGCTTCTAAACTCCTTTCTCCTGGTTTGATGGCAATGGTCCAAATATATAAAGTCTCCTTGTTTAAATGATTCTTGTCAACTAAAGAGGGAACTTCTTTTGTCTCAACCGCGCTTAAATTGCCAATGATTTGATTTCCTTTTTTTAAAATTAAATGAATTCCTTCCATCTCTAAATACTCTTCGGCTGGCGTTCTTAAACTTTCTGGAAAACAGGATTCTTCTAACTCATTTATTCTCTCAATTAAATCTGGAGTTAATCTTCCAATTTCTTCAATCTCAATTTTTACTTCTTTCTCTTGTTCCTCCGGAGTTTTAGCGAGGGATGGTTTTTCTAATTCCTCGGCCACAATAAAGAAAGATTTTAATGTTTCTTTTGATGGGTCAACCCAGGCTGAACCAAAAGCGTCTAAGTATTCAGTTTTTCTTGGTGAGCCGCCGAGCTTGGTGAGGGTTAAAGTAATAGAATCCAAACCCTTTGTTTCAACATCGTTGTATGAGCCTGAACCGAGCAAAATTCTTTTGATTTTGCCCCTTGAAAAAGATTGGGCATAGCTTTTAACATAAGTAAATAAATTATCTCTAATTTGCGGTTCAAAACCTTGATAATCTGAATGAATTTCAACATTGTCTAAAATTAGGTACAAATTGCCTTGGGCGTCTTTTGCTACAAAAAGCCAGGTTTGAGCAATGGTTTTATCTTCAACTCTATCTCTCACTTCCACTACCTGCAAATTAGTGTCAAGTAAATAATCAAACATTGCCGCCCGATTAAAGTTTTCCACTGCCACGCAGCAATGAGTGTAATTACCCTGAAAAATATCATAGCCTGGTTCTCTCTGCCAAGTTCTAATTTCTAATTCAAAACCTTTCCTTAATAATTCTTTTTCCAAATCCGGTAATCTTTGAGATAAATCTTTTAAATGGGCCAGGGCCGTAGCCAGGTTTTGTTTTTTTGTTTGGTCTTTTTCTGATTGATAAATTTTTTCAATTTCAGAAGTAAAATCGGCTAAAATAATTCCGATATCTTTAACCGAAAGCTTGCCTTTCTCTGGATGAACAATTCCTTCTTCTTTAAATTGAATGCCATATTTTTTAAAAACTTTTTTAAAAACATTTCTCGCTTCTTGGTCCGATAAAATCCCTTTTCTTTTTTCTCGATAGGAACCTAATAACTCTTTAACTGTTGAAGAGAATTCCTGTTCAAAGGCTCTTCTTTTCGCTTCTAATTGGTCTTCTGTCGGGCCAACATTAAATTCCAATTTTTTGTCATATTTGAGCCATTTTTCAAAATCTAAGCCATGTTTTTCAAATTCTTCTTTGACTTTTAAATTGTATTTTTTTATTTCTTCCAGATATTCTTTTTCATCTGGAGTATATTCTCCTTCAATTTGGCCGAATAAACTTGGCAAGAATGATTTTTCTTGTAAAGACAATTTCATTATCAATTTTAAAAGCTCTTTGCTTTCTGATTCATATTGGGCTTGGGCAGTAAAAAGTCTTGGCAAATATTCTAAATTCCATTTATCAAAAGCGTTTTCTTGAATCTTTGCTTTGATTTCTAATCTTTGAGCAAATTTTTCTAAAAGATTTCTCCCCAAAATTCTGATTAAATCTAAAGAGTCGATTTCTTTTTGAGTGTTTTCTTGTAAAATCTCACCCAGTTCCTCGGCCAATTCCATTCTTTGATAAGCTGAAGAAATTTCAATCAAAAGAGAAAAATATTCTGGGTCAAGATTTTTAATCTTTGGCCAGAATTTTTTAAGCAATTCTGGATCAAATTTTCTCACCACATTCTCAAAAAATCTTTCCAATCTGGGAAAACCAAAATTCTTGAGATATTGATTTAACCAGGCGGTTGATAAATCCAAGTCCAACGCGTGGAGTTTGGCTAATTCTAATTGATGTTTTTCTAAAAATTTCTCTGGATCGTCTGTCTGTTTTTCTTTTGGTAATTTTTGATTGATTTCTTGGGAATATTTAATCAGCGAAGATAAAGCTGGCTTATATTCAAGGAAAAACTTACCTAAATCTTCTTGATTCCTTAATAATGAAGCCAGCACTAAATAGTCGTATCCTCGCCAATTAGCCTGGCTTTTTTCCTTTAAAATTTCAATTAACCGAGAAGGTTTTTCTATGTTAATAATACCCAATTCAATGCCTTTGCTTGCTAAATAGGCAAAATCATCCCACCGATCTTTGGTTTTGCAGA
>CAZQIO010000030.1:0-6399 GCA_964593405.1 uncultured Candidatus Saccharibacteria bacterium
TCTAAATCTTTAACCCTTTTAAAATACTTTGATTTTTTGTTTTTAATTCGCTCAGATTCAAGAATCAGGGTCAGTCTTTCTTGAATAAAAGCTTTTTTGTTATAATTAGTCATGGTAGCGGTCTTGGTAGATAGTTTGTAAGGTTCGACCTTTACTACTATTCTACCAAACCGCTACCAAATTGGTTAGCAATTACATCTTAAGTATTTCTGTCCAAAAGAAAAAAATGTTTAACTAAGAATTTTTGGAGAAAATTAAACCGAATTATCAATTCTGCTTTTAATTCTATGACTTTAGCTGATTTAATTAACCCCGAAGGAAGGCTTTTGGTTTCCTTCGGGGCAAGAAAATAATTATAATAATTATATGAGAAAGAAAATATATTTAGATTATGCGGCTACTACCCCGGTCGACCCCCGGGTTGTTAAAGCGATGCTTCCTTATATTTCAGAGAAATTTGGAAATACAATGTCTCTACATTCTTTTGGTCAGGAAGCAAAAGAGGCATTGGAGAAGAGTAGGGAAGTAGTGGCTGATTTAATAGGAGCAAAACCTAATGAAATAATTTTCACCAGTTCTGCCACTGAAAGCAATAACACGGTCTTGAAAGGCATTGCCCTTGCCAATAAAGAAAAAGGCAACCACATTATCATTTCCTCAATAGAACACGCCTGCGTGATGGAAAGCGCCAGGTTTTTGGAAACTCAGGGTTTTGAAATAACTCGGTTGAAAGTTGATAAATACGGATTGGTTGACCCGGCTGATGTGAAAAAGGCAATTAAAAAAGAAACAATACTGGTTTCAATAATGCATGCTAATAATGAAATTGGAACCATAGAACCAATTGAAGAAATTGGAAAAATTTGTCGGCAAAGGGGAGTTTATTTTCACACCGATGCTGCTCAGAGTTTTGGCAAGGTTCCCATTGATGTCAACAAAATGAACATTGATTTGTTGACCGCCAGTTCTCATAAAATGTACGGGCCAAAAGGAGCCGCCTGTCTTTTTATCCGCGAAGGAGTAAAAATTCTGCCTCTATTGCACGGTGGCGGACACGAGGCGGGCTTGAGGTCTTCTACCGTCAATGTGCCGGCAATTGTTGGTTTTGCCGAGGCAGTAAAAATTTGTAAAAAAGAAATGAAAAAAGAAGCCCAAAGATTGACAAAATTGAGGAATAAATTAATTAAAGGAGTATTGGAAAAAATTAAAGGTTCTCATTTAATCGGCCATCCAAAAAAGAGATTGCCAAACAATGCCAATTTTTGGTTTGAAGGGGTAGAGGGAGAATCAATTGTCATCGAATTAGATTTATTAGGAATCGCCGCCTCAACCGGTTCTGCTTGTTCTTCTGAAAAATTAGAGCCAAGTCATGTTTTGTTAGCCATTGGTTTGAGACCTGAGCAAGCCCATGGTTCTTTGAGATTGAGTTTGGGAAGATGGACAAAAGAATCAGATATTAACTATGTTTTAAAGGTTTTGCCGGGAGTAATCGAAAGGTTGAGAAAAATTTCACCAATTTAAAATGCCAATTTATTCAAAAAAAATTATCGAGCATTTCAAAAAACCGAGGAACGTTGGAAAAATCAAAAACCCTGACGGAGTAGGAGAGGCGGGAAATTTATTGTGTGGTGATTTAATGAAATTCTATTTGAGAGTTGGGAAAAATGAAGAGGGAGAAGATTTTATTGAAGACATAAAATTTGAAACGCTGGGATGTATCGTCGCTATTGCCAATAGCAGTTTGCTTACAACTTTAGTTAAGGGGAAGACGATAAAAGAAGCCTTAAAAATCAAAAAAGAAGATTTAATAAAAGGACTTGGCCAGCCTTTGCCACCTTTTAAAATTCATTGCTCTGTTTTGGCCGTCGACGCTCTCAAAGAAGCAATCTATGATTATTACAAGAAAAAAGGAATAAAAATTCCTGAGGAATTGGAAAAAGACCATCAAAGAATTGTTAAAGTGAAAACTCAACTAGAAGAAAAATACAAGGAATTTAGAGAATTGGAAAGAGAAGTGTTAGAGTAAAATGGCAAAAGTAATTTGTGCAATGTCAGGGGGAATAGATTCTTCGGTGGCCGCCGCCCTTTTGAAAAGGGCTGGCTTTGATGTTATCGGAGTTTTTATGAAGTTTTGGGCACCGCCAAAGGAAAATGGTTTAATTGGAGTTTCCAATAGGTGCTGTTCTCCCGAGGCTGAAGTCAGAGCAAGAAAAGTGGCAAGGATTTTAAATATTCCTTTTTATGTTTTCGATTTTTCAAAAGAATTTAAGGAGAAAATTGTTGACTATTTTTTAGAGGGGTGTAAAAAAGGATTTACTCCAAACCCCTGTGTTGTTTGCAACAAAGAAATAAAATTTGGGCTTTTGCTAGAAAAGGCATTAAAACTGAATGCTGACTTTATCGCCACCGGACATTATGCCCGAACAAACCATGATCCCACATTTTCAGCGGTCGCTGAAAACTTAGGAACAATGAAACTTTTAAGAGCAAAAGACAAAAATAAAGATCAGTCCTATTTTTTGTGGATGTTAAATCAAAAACAACTAAAAAGGATTTTATTTCCCATCGGAGATTATACCCGAGAGGAAGTGGAAAATTTGGCAAGGAAATTTAAATTGCCGGTCTTGAAAGCCAGAAAATCAGTGGAAATTTGTTTTATTCAAACAACAATCAATGATTTTTTAAAAAAGTATTTAAAAGAAAAACCGGGAAAGATTGTTGATACTAATGGCAGAGTAATTGGCAGGCACAAAGGTTTATGGTTTTACACAATAGGTCAAAGAAAGGGAATTGGTCTTCCCGGAGGTCCCTATTATGTTTTAGATAAAAATTTGAAGAATAATTTTTTAATTGTAACAAAAAATGAAAAGGATTTATTAAAAAAGGAATTAATTTGCCGAAATGTAAATTGGATTTTAGGAAAAGAACCAAAATTGCCCTTAAAAGTCAAAGCCAAAATTCGTTATCGTCATATTTCAGCCATGGCAGAATTACGACGTAAACTAAAAAAAAGATTTTATCTCTTAGAATTTAAAAAACCCCAGCGGGCAATCACTCCCGGCCAATCGGTGGTTTTCTACAAGGGAGATGAAGTTTTAGGTGGCGGAATAATTTCTTAAAATGGCAGAAAAATTGAGATTTCCGGCAGTAGCCGGACAATTCTATCCGGCAGAAAAAGAAGAATTGGAAAGAATGATTGATGGGTTTTTGGCTTTGGCAAAGGTTCCAAAAGTTGAGGGAGAAATTTGCGGTTTGATTTTACCTCATGCTGGCTATGTTTTTTCAGGTCCGGTTGCTGCTCATGGTTTCAAAGCAATTTCAGGAAAAGGTTTTGAAACGGTAATTTTAATTGGCGATTCTCATTATGAAAGGTTTGATGGGGTATCAATTTGGGAAAAAGGGGAATGGGAAACTCTTTTTGGCAGAGTGAAAATTGATGAGGATTTAGCAAAAAAGATTTTATCTCAATCAAAAAGATTTTTTGTCAGGAATTCGACTCATTTGTTTGAGCATTCTTTAGAAGTTCAATTACCATTTCTGCAAAAGGTTTTAAAAAATTTTAAAATAGTACCAACAATTTTTGGTTCAGAAAATGAAGATTGGAAAAATTTAGCCAATGCAATTTTAAAAGTAACAAAAAATAAAAAAGTTTTAACCATCGCCTCATCCGATTTATCTCATTACCCACCTTATGAGGTAGCCCAAAAAGCAGACGCGGAAACTATAGATGGAATTTTGGCAGTCGATCCCGAAAAATTTGCCCAAAAAATTGAAGAATTGGAAAGAAAAATTCCAGGGGTTGATACTTTTGCCTGCGCCCAGGATTCAATAAAAACAATTTTGGAAATTGCCACGAGTTTAAGAGCCAAAGCCAAACTCTTAAAATACCAAAACTCTGGCGACACTCCATTTGGCGAAAAATTTCAAGTTGTCGGCTATTCGGCCATTGCTTTTTATTTATGAAAAAAGGGATTTTAATTGCCTTTGGAGAAATTTTTTTGAAATCCCCAGGGGTTCAAAAACTTTTTAAACAAAGGTTATTTTTTAACCTCTCATTTTTTTTAAAAAAAACAAATTTAGATTTTAAAATTTATTCTCAAAGAGAAAGGATTTTTGTGGCTACAGAAAAAACAAAGAGGGCAATAAAAATGATCAAAAAAATTTTTGGAATTTCCTGGTTTGCTGAAAGTTTATTTTTTGAAAAAGGGAGTTTGGAAGAAGTTTCTGATTTTGTGAAAAAGAATTATAAAGATTGGATAAAGGAAGACGAAACCTTCGCTCTTAGGTTAAAAAAGAGTAGCGAAATAAAACAATCTGGTCAAAAGATAATTGAAGAGATTGCCGAAGGAATTAAAAGAAAAGTAAATCTTGAAAAACCAAAAAGAGAAATCTTTGTCGAGGCTAGAAAGGAAGGTTGGTATTTGTATTTCAAAAAGAAAAAAGGAGCCGGCGGTTTACCCGTTGGGGTAGGGGGAAAGGTTTTAGCATTAATTTCAGGCGGTATTGATTCTCCAGTTGCTTCTTATTTGATGGCAAAAAGGGGAGCAGAAAATGTCTGGCTTCATTTTCATTCTTTTCCTTTGGTTTCAAGGGCTTCGATTGAGAAAGTGAAAGAATTGGCAAAAATTTTTTTGGAATACCAACCTCATTTAAAAATTTATTTAGTTCCTTTCTCAAAAATCCAAACGGAAATTAGAACAAAAACTTTGCCAAAATATAGGGTTTTGCTTTACCGGAGAATAATGCTAAAAATTGCTAAAAGTATTGCCAAAAGAGAAAAATGTTCTGCGATAGCGACCGGAGAAAGTTTAGGCCAAGTTAGTTCTCAAACCTTGCCAAACATTCAAATAATTGAAAAAGCAGTCTCAATTCCGGTTTTAAGACCGTTGATTGGTATGGACAAAGAAGAGATTATAAAACTGGCAAAGAAAATTAAAACTTATCAAATTTCCATTAAACCCCAAGAAGATTGCTGCACTTTATTCACTCCAAAGCACGCCACTGCCAAGGGAAACTTAAAAGAAATAGAGAAAATGGAAAAGAAATTAAATATCCAAAAATCAATCAAAGATACCCTCAAAGAGATCGAAATTATAAATTACTAAATAAAAATTAAAATTAACAGAAATCAAAATTGACATCTACAAAGCATTCCCAATTGTTACTCATTATTTTGCCATCGCCTTTTAATTTGCCCCAAATAATTGGGATACATTAAATTTTGCCATGGATTTTAAATGTGCTACAATTAAAGGAGAAAGGTCGAGAAAATTTGAAAAAAATAACAATTAAAAATAACCGTTAAAAAATATAAATATTACTTTTAGAAAGCCTAGATCAGAAATTGTAAAAGATATTCTTTATTGGTTGTTTGTCGCCGGAGCAGTTTGTATTACTGCTGCCTCTCCTTATTTTGGAATTAATTTGGTAAGGGGAATTAAAAAATGGATGAAATATAAAGACCAAATCAAAAAGAAGAGAATCATCTTCAACCTTTAAACGATTACAAAAACAAGGTTGCATAAAAATCGAGACGAGGAAAAAACAGATTTATATTCACCTCACTGAAAAAGAGAAAAAATTGGCTGGTTGAATGCAAATCGATGCTTTAAAAATTAAAAAGCCCAAAAAATGGGATAGGAAATGCGGATTGTAATCTTTGACATTTCACAGATGAAAAAATTCTTTCGGGAGATTTTTCGGGAAAATTGAAAGAACTGGGATTTTATCCACTTCAAAAAAGCGTCTGGATTTTTCCCTACGATTGTCAAGCAGAAATTGAACTTTTACGCGATTTTTTTGGATTGTCACATAAAAAGATGCGATTGATAATTGCTGAAGATATCGGACCCGACGATTGGTTAAAGAAAATTTTTAAACTCAAATAATTGGGATACATTAAAAAGCCAGGGCAAAATTATGTGTCCCAATTGGGGTATGCGTTTGTAATTAGGTTGAGACAAGTATATTTGGTTGAGGTAAAAATTTAGTATTATTTAGTCTCTGTCTTTTGATCAATTCTCTTGACAAGAATTTTTGCTTCGCTAAAATTTTAAATACCCCGTATAGGGGGGTAAGACCATGAAAAAAAGTTATAAAAAACAAATTCTGAATCGAATGAATTATATTTCCGGGCATTTGGAAGGGATTAAAAAAATGATAAAAGATGAAAAATATTGCATCGATATTATTTTGCAAAATGAAGCGGTAATTTCGGCAATTAAGAAAGTAAATGAGTTGATTTTGAAAAATCATCTTGACACCTGCGTTACCAAGGCAATTAAAGGAAAAAGCCAAAAAGAAAGAAAAAAGAAAATTCGAGAACTTTTAGAATTATTCAAAAATTCTCAATAAAAATAAAATGAAAAATTCAAATTATCAAAAAAGTTGTTGCGAGGA
>CAZQIO010000031.1:0-6197 GCA_964593405.1 uncultured Candidatus Saccharibacteria bacterium
AATTTGGTTTTCGTCCAAACATTTAGCTCTCAATTCAATTTTTGGAGAACAGGTAGCCTTCCAATAACTTAAGCTTTCGATCATTCCAAGATTAAAAACTAAATTATCTATTAAATTTTTGTCTAATTTTTTTATTTCTTTTTCTGAAATTCTCTCAATGAAAATTTCTGGTTTAAATCTTGTCAGAGATTCAATTTCAAAATCGAAAGTAATTTTCATTTTGCCAAAAATGATTTTCCATTCAAAATGATGATAAATGAATTTTGGATATTTTTTTCTTAATTTTTGCCAATTCATTTTAACAACCTAATTGCCACTCCCAAGATCGAAAACACTACAGATAAAATCCAAAATCTCATCGTTATTTGATAAGGAGGCCAACCTTTAGCTTCTAGATGATGATGGATGGGAGAGCAGAGAAAAATTTTCTTTTTTCTGATTTTTTTTGATAAAAGTTGCCCAATAACTGATGCTACTTCAATTACTAAAACTCCAGCAATTATCGGTAAAACCAAAACAGAGTCTGTTAAAAAAGAAACTACCGCTAAAACAACGCTCAGCCCCATAATTCCGGTTTCTCCCATGTAAAATTTGGCAGGAGGAATGTTGTACCATAAAAAAGCAAACAAAGTGCCAACGATCGAGGCACAAAAAGTGGCCAAGTTTGGTTTTTGCTGGGAAAAGGCTAAAATAGAAAAGGCTGTAAAAATTGAAGCAAAAACTCCACCAGCTAAACCATCAATTCCATCGACTACTCCCCCAGCCCAACAAGCCAAAGTTACTAAAACAAAAAAGGGAATAATTAATTTGCCAATTTTTAAATCTACTCCACCTGGAAAATTGAAAAGCAAAGGAAGATGGACAGTGTCCCAACCAAGTTTAAAATAAAACCAACTTCCGCCAACAAGTCCAATCAAGGAAACTATCAAAAACCTTCGCCAAAAACTCATCCCTCCCCCTACATAATTTCCCTTCCCATAAACCGTTAATATATCGTCAATCAGACCAACTATTGAGGCTGAAATGAGGGCAAAAAGAGGAAGCCAGGTTTCTTTTCTGGTCAAAAAATTTAATTTTTTTAACCACCAAATTCCAGTCAATTGGGCCAAAAGAAAGGTAAAAAGAATAACAAAGCTGACAGTAAACCAAATTAAAATCCCACCGCCCCTTGGGACAGTAGTTTCTCTTTCTTTGTGGAGAGCTTGAAAAACTTCTGCTCTTTCTCCGCTAATTGTCGTTTCTCTTGGTTTTTGTTTAAAAAACCTAATTTTGTTTAAAAATTTAATCAAAAATGGAGAAACAAAAAAAGACAAAGTTGCACTCAGACCGGAAAAAAATAAAACTTTTACAATGTTGAATGAAAAATCAAAAGTTTCCATGGTAATTTTTATTCTGAAAAACTTCCTCCCCAAATGTCATTGGCCCAAACCAAATAATCGTTAAAATCTACCATCCCACCTAAAATGAAGATTTTATCTTTAAAAACTACTCCGGCATGGTCTTCCCTGCCCTGCCAATTTGGTAGTGATTTGAGTTCATACCATTCTTGACCGTTTTCTGTGTACCAAACGTCATTTAGTCCACCATTTTTTGACCAACCACCGATTATGAATAAGTAATTTTTGTAAACTAAGGCAACGTGACCGTGTCTGGCTGGCCAGGGTGGGTTTTCAGTTACCAAATTCCAATTAATTCCATCTTCTGAAACCCAAACATCATTTTTTATTTGCTCGCCAAAATCAATACCTCCAATTAACCATAACTTATTTTTAAAAACGGTTAAAGTATGATCGTATCTCTTTGACCAAGGAGCGCTGGAGGTTGCTTCAATCCAGTTTATCCCATCTTCAGAATACCAAACATCATTGTAAGTTTTCCTTTTATAAAAATTGACTCCCCCAACTAAAAAAAGTTTGTCTTGAAAAACAGCCACGGCGTGACCTTCTCTTTCTGGCCAGGGAGCAGACGATAAAATCAATTTCCAATTTGCTCCATCATCGGAAACCCAAACGTCGTTTTTTGTCTCACCAAATTTTTTTGTCCATCCTCCCATCAGCCAAATTTTATTTTTAAAAACAGAGGCTGCAGCCGATCTTCTCTCTCCCCAAGGTGCATTCTCAAGAACAATTTGCCAATCTTTTCCATTTTCAGAAGCCCAAACGTCACTTTTGTGAGGAAGATCTCCGTAAGGGACATTGCCAACTTTAATTTTTCCTCCGGCCACCCCTCCCATCAACCAAATTTTATCTTTAAAAACAACTGCCCAATGAGCATCCCTCCCAGACCAAGGAGCTTTTTCTGTTACTTTTTTCCATTCAAAGAAAGTAAAATTTGAATTTGTTGTATTGGCTTGAAAAGAAATTTCTTTTGGCTTTTTTTGCCAGAAAAAATAAAAAATGCCAAAAAAGACTCCACTACTCAAAAATAACAAAAAGATAAAAATTTTGAGATAATACTTATTCATTGATAATTCAAAATGTAATTTATCAACTTTTGCATTTCTTGAACACGATTTTCTTCTGTTTCAGTTCCTAAAATTACGTTAATGTAAAAATTTTCCCATTCGTCTTGAAAAACAAAAAGTAAACAACCCCCTGCTCTTTTTGTATAACCTGTTTTTCCACCAACTACTTTGTAACCTTCTTTTAACTTTAAATCCCAAATTCCGTTTTTTGTTTTTGGGAAGCTTTCTTTGGCAGAGATTTCAAAAATTAGAGGATGATTTTCTAAAATGTATCTTGCTAGTTTTACTAGATCTTTTGGACTGGATTGGTTAACACTGTTTCCTGTCTCAGGATCAAGACCGTGAGGGTTAAAAAATTTTGTCTTTGACAACCCCAGTTCTTTTGCCTTTTCGTTCATTTTTTGAACAAACGTTTCTAGCCCAATAACTTCAGAAAGTGCAAATGCAGCGTCGTTGCTAGAGTAAATTAGCATCAACTCTAAAAGATCTTTAACTTTCATTTCTTTTCCAATTTGAGAATCTAAGTTACCATAGCCAAGAACATTTTTTTGATTTGCTGCCAAAAAAGAAATTTTCACTAAACTATCTTGGTTGTATTTTTCTGGATTTTCCAACACAATTATTGCGTTCATTAACTTTGTCAAAGAAGCTATTGGTAAAGCTTCATCGGAATTTTTTGCAAAAATAATTTTTTCTCTTTTTGCTTTACTCAATCTCACTGCCAAGACTGCCTTAGCTTGAATTTGAGGTTTTGTCTTTTTTGGTAGTTTAACAAAAACAAGTTCTTCATACGGTTTTGAAATTTGAGCAAAGAAAAAATTCTCCAATTTTTTTTGGGAAATGTCGAAAAAAAGTGGCAAAAATCCCAAAAAAATGCCCAAAAGAAAATGGGCAATGTTTTTTGTCATTTTTCTTTTAGTTTTGTATCTACCCTTTGAATGTCCCTTGGAAACAGACTGGCCTCTTTTACATTTTCCAAACCCAAAATTTGTTTTGTCAGTCTTTCAGCCCCTATTGCAAAGCCTCCTTCAGGCGGCATTCCATATTTGAAAGCTTGCAAATAATAGCTAAAGTTTTTAGGGTTGATGCCAAATTTTTTCATTTTTTCCAAAAGTTTTTTGTAATCTGAAATTCTTTGCCCGCCAGTGACAATTTCCAAGCCTCTAAACAAGAGATCAAAACTCAAGGTGTATTCTGGATCTTTTGGGTCTGGCATTGTATAAAATGGCCTTTTTTGAGTCGGAAAATGGGTAATGAAAACAAATTCTGAACCGTACTTTTCTTTGACAAAATCGCAAATTTCTCTTTCGTCTTCTGGTGCCAAATCCGGCTCTTTTGTTCTATCTTTTTTTGTCCTTTTGGAAATGATCTCTTGGGCCTCTCTCAATTTCAACCTTGGAATTTTTTTAATTTTTGGCAAGCTGGCATTAAAAAGTTTCAATTCTCTCTGGCAATATTTTTCTACTCCTTTGAAAATTCCTTTGATTATTTTTTCGCAAGTTTCCATTAGTTCTTGCCAAGATTCAATGAAACCCATTTCGCAATCTAAAGAAATAAATTCTGACAAGTGCCTTGTCGTTATTGAAGGTTCTGCTCTAAATGCTTTTGAGACGCTAAAAACCCTTTCAAAAACAGAAACTAAAATCTGCTTGTAAAGCTGGGGAGATTGAGCCAAATAGGCTTTTTTCCCATAATAGTTAACTTGGAAAAGTTCAGCCCCCCCTTCGGTGGCAGAGGCAACGATAGTTGGTGGTTCAAACTCAAAAAAGCCCAATCTTTTGCAAGTTTCTCTAAAAGAATCAATAATCACTCTTTGAACTTTGAAAATTGCCCTTTGTTTTTCGTTCCTTAAGGTTAGGGGCCTCCAATCTAAAAGTTTTGGCAAAGAAAGTTTTAAATTTTTCAAATCAAAGGGTAGAGCGTTTGCTTTTGCCAAAATTTCAATTTTTTCAGCTTTCAACTCAATCTCTCCAGTTTCCAAATTTGGATTTATCATTTCTTTTGGTCTCTCTTTTACTTCACCAAAAACTACCAAAACGTCTTCTTCTTTTATTTGGTTGGCAATTTCTTTTTTTGCCACAATTTGCAAAATTCCAGACCTGTCTCTCAAATCTAAAAAAACAATTTTCCCATGATCTCTTCTTGAGTTAACCCAGCCGCAAACCTTGACTTTTTTCCCAATGTATTTTTTTGCTTCTGAATTTAAAATTCTTACCATTGCCTTTATTTTATCAAACTCTAATGTTAAAATTCAAATATGGAAAAATTTTATTGTCCAGATTGTCAAAAAATTTTTGAGGCCGAGGGAAAAAAGAAAGAATGGCAAAGCTCAGTTTTTGGTCCTTGTTGGAAAATTTTTGCTCAATGCCCAGTCTGCCACAAAGAGTGCCAAGAATACAGACCGTCTGGTTTAACTCAAAAAGGAAATTCTTGTTCAGGAAAAACTTGCAGTCTTTGCCGAGGTTGCGCTTGAGACTAAATTGTAAATATCTCCAGCCCCCATAAAAATCACCACTTCCCTACCCTCCAATTTTTCTTTTAACCAATCAAAAATTTTCTCTTTTTTAACATAAATTACCTTTTTTGTTTTTGTTGCCTTTACCAATTTTTGAGCAGAAATTTTTTTCATTATTTCTCTTTTTTCCCTTCCAGCAACTGTGTAAATGTCAGTTAAGATTAATTGGTCAACGAAAGAGGCTCCCTCTCTCAATGCCTTCACAAAATCTTTCCACAAAAAATAAGTTCTTTGGTATTGATGGGGTTGAAAAACACAAAAAATTTTTCTCTTTGGAAATTTTTCTCTGGCTGCCCTTAGGGTTTCTCTCAATTGAGTTGGGTGGTGACCGTAATCGTGAACTATTGTTATTTTTTTCTCTCCGATTTTGACTCTTTTTATTTCAAACCTCCTCCAACTTCCTTTGAATTGAGAAAAGACTTTAAAAGAAACTCTATCTGGAATTTTCAAAATCCTTGCCAAGGTTAGGGCAGCCAGGGCATTCGAAACGTTAAACTCTCCTGGAATTTTGAGAATTTTTTTTATCCTTTTTGCCTCTTTTTGTTTTAATGAATATAGAAAAACATTTTTGACAATTTTTTTCTCTAAAATTTTTCTGACATTTTTTTCGGCTTTGTTTGCCACTAAAATTCCATCTTTTGGCAAACGAGTTAAAAATTTCTCATAGGCAAAAATATAATGGCGCAAATTTTTAAAATAATCTGGATGGTCGTATTCGATGTTGAGCAAAACAACAATCTTTGGCAAATAATTCAAAAAAGATTCTTTGTATTCGTCGGCCTCGATAACTAAATATTTACTCTTCCCCACTCTACAATTTGAATCTCCAAATTCTTTGAGTTTTGTCCCCAAAATTACAGTTGGATCAAGTTTTGCTCTTGTTAAAATCAATCCAATCATTGCTGCCACTGTTGATTTACCGTGAGAGCCGCAAACTGCGATTGTAAAATGCTTTTTCGTTAATTCTCCAAGAGCTTGAGGATAAGATAAGGTTTTTAGGTTATGGGTTCTAGCTTCTAGTAATTCTGGGTTATTTTCGTCAATTGCTGGAGAATAAATTACCAAATTGGCATCCTTTGGCACATTTTTTGTTCTATGTTTTCCAATAAAAATTTTTGCCCCCAATTTTTCAAGGGCCCTTGTTATTTCAGAAGAAACTAAATCAGAACCTGAAACCTGATGACCCTTTGCCAGATAATATCTTGCCAAAGCCGAAAC
>CAZQIO010000032.1:0-5935 GCA_964593405.1 uncultured Candidatus Saccharibacteria bacterium
ACTCAAGAATTGTCGGTTATTATCGCCCGGTTCAACAATGGAATTTAGGAAAGCAGCAAGAATTTAAACAGAGGAAAGAGTACAAAATAAAAAGGTCGAAAAATAAAATAGAAAAAAAATATGAAAGATCCAATAACAGTTTCTGATCCAAAACCAGTTAAAAAAGGGTCAAAAACCTACGAGAATTTATGGAAGGCGTTTGCTGGAGAATCTCAAGCCAGAAACAAATACACCTACTTTGCCAAGATTGCCAGAGAGCAAGGATTGCATCATATTGGAGCCATTTTTGAAGAAACGGCAAATCATGAAGCAGAACATGCCAAAATGATTTGGAAACTGTTGGGTGAGTGGTCAGATACAAAGGAAAATTTGAAAAAAGCGATAGAAGGAGAAAATTACGAACACACAAAGATGTATCCTGAATTCAAAAAAGTGGCAAAAGAAGAAGGATTTGATGATGCGGTCAAATTTTTCACTGAGGTGGCAGAAGTTGAAGAACAACACGAAAAAAGATATAAAATATTGTTAGAAGAGTTAGAAAAAGGATTTTTCAAAAGAAAAGAAAAAGTAATGTGGGTTTGTCGAAATTGCGGTTATGTCCATTTTGGGAAAGAAGCTCCAAAAGAATGCCCCAATTGTCGCCATCCTCAAAGTTATTTTGAAGTAAGATTGCAATACTAAAATGATTGAACAAAAACAAATTTACAAGTGTAATATTTGCGGAAACATTGTTGAGGTGTTACACGCTGGAGGAGGAACCCTTGTTTGTTGTGGAAAACCAATGGAACTTTTAGAAGAAAAAACTGAAGATGTTGGCAAGGAAAAACACATTCCAGTAATAGAAAAAACAGAAAAAGGAGTAAAAGTTAAAGTTGGGACTATTCCTCACCCAATGGAACAAAACCATTATATTGAATGGATAGAGATTATTGTGGACGGGAAAAGTTATCGCCAATTTTTAAAACCCGAAGAATTGCCAGAAGCCGAATTTGAAATTGAAGTAGAAAATATTGAAAATATTGTTGCCAGAGAATACTGCAATTTGCATTGGTTGTGGAAAAAATAAATAAATTTTAGAATTCAAATTTATGCCCGAGCATTCTTGTTTGTCTCATCTTAAAAATTTAGATAAAAATCGGAACAAAATCAAAAGGGGTTTAAAGCCAGGCCACCCGATTCACACTCTAATGTCAGAGCATGAGATGATTTTTGGTTTTTTGGAAAGATTGGAAAAAACGAATCAAAAAGTCCAAAAGATGGAATCTTACAAAAAAGATAAAAGTTTTGAGGTTTTAAAAGATATTGCCGAACATTTGATAGAGGCAGAGCCCCATCACCAAAGAGAAGAGAAGGTTTTGTTTCCCGAACTTGAAAAAAGAGGAATTTTTGGTCCACCAGAAGTGATGCGTCAAGAGCACAAAATTTTAAGAAAAGCAAAAAAGGAACTTTTGAATTTGGCAAAGAAGATTCAGGCAGATGATTTTCCCCAGTTCAAAAAGAAACTAGTTGAACTGACAGAGTTAATTGTGCCAACCCTAAAAGATCACATTGCCAAAGAAGACAATATCCTTTATCCGATGGCTTTGCAAGTTATTACAGAAGAAAAAGATTGGCAAAAAATCAAAGAAGAATGCGACAAAATCGGCTATTGTTGCTTTACACCAAAAGAATAAAACAAAATGAAAAGCAAAAAAAAATTTATAAATGTTCGGTTTGCGGTTTGGAATATTTAGAAAGAAAATGGGCGAAAGAATGCCAAAAATGGTGTAAAAAACACAAAAGTTGCAATTTGGAGATAATAAAACAGGCAATAAAAAGGTCAACTTTACCAGAATAAAATTTAAAAGCCAAATTATGAGTAAAAAATTTTTTTAGTTTTGCCAATTATAATAATAATTATCGTTGCTATTGCGATAGTAGCGATAAGAGAAAATTTTCTGTCAAAAAACAAGCCAGCAGGAAAAAACAATATCGAAAACGCAACTGAAAATACAGAAGAAAGAAAAACTTCAGAACAACGCTTTATAACCAAAGAAGAAGTAGCAAAACACAACAATAAAGACGATTGCTGGATGATAATTAGGAATAAAGTGTATGATGTAACACCTTTTATTGCTTTAGGACAACATCCGCCTCAAATTGAGTTGGGATGCGGAAAAGAGGCCACAAAATTATTTGAAACCAAAATCACCGAAACCGGGGAAAAAATTGGTTCAGGAAAACCGCATTCAGAAAAGGCATGGAAATTGCTGGAAAATTATTATCTTGGGGAGCTGCAGCAATAATTTTATGATTATTATTCTCGGACAAAATTTGGTTTATTGGACAGGAGTTTTAACCGGCGTATTTTTTGTTTTAAGTTTTTTTTGGTTGCCGTTGCTTTATTAGTTGGTCAAAAAGCAATAAATTTTTATTTTTTTGCAAAAATATCACCAAAAATTTATTTATTTGGCTTTTTTATTCTTTCTTTTTTATTTTGTTTTGGCTATTTTAAGACAAAATTTTAATATCTGGATTTAACATGAATCATGATTTTGTTAAAAAAATTCAAAAAAGGTTGGGAGACAAGGTGCCGGTTGCCAGCAACAGAGGAGAAAAATATGGGAAATTGTCTTTTGATGATTTGGTTTTTGTGCCCGCCCAACTTTCAAAAAGACCGGTTGATTATTTCAAAGAAAAAATTTCTGCAAAAACGATTGTCGGCAAACATTCAAAAAAGCCAATTGAAATTGAAACGCCAATTGTTTTTGGAGCGATGTCTTTTGGCGCGCTTTCCAAAGAGGCAAAAATCGCCCTAGCCAAAGCCTCTACTTTAGCCGGAACCATTGCTAATACTGGAGAAGGAGGAATGTTACCGGAAGAAAGCCGATGCCATTGAAATTAAAATCGGTCAATCAGCCAAACCAAGCCAAGGAGGGTTGTTGCCAAAAGAAAAATTAACAGAAGAAATCGCCAAAATCAGAAATATTCCTTTGGGCAAAGATGTCCATTCACCGGCATATCACCCGGACATTAAAAATATCAAAGATTTAAAAAAGAAAATAGAATGGTTAAGAGAAATTACTGGCGGTGTGCCAATAATTTTAAAATTAGGAGCGCCATCAGAAAAAGATATTGAATTAGCAATTGAGGCAAGTCCTGATATTATTGCCATTGATGGAAAAGGGGGAGCGACTGGTGCGGCGCCAGAAGTCCTTTTAAACGAGGTTGGCATTCCGACTCTGGCGATTTTGCCAAAAGCCAGAGAAATTTTGAATAGGAAAAAAGCTAAACAAGAACTATGGATTGGCGGTGGTTTAAACACCGCTGCCGATTTTGCCAAAGCCTTGGCTTTGGGGGCCGACGCTGTTTTTTGCGCCACTCCTTTAATGATTGCTATGGGTTGCATTTACTGCGGTCTTTGCTGGATGGGAAAATGCCCAGTGGGTATTGCCACTCAAGACCCTGAATTAAGAAAGAAATTTGATCCTCAGGCAGAATTGAAAATTGCTAATTTTGTCAAAAATTCAACCGAAGAAATAAAAATGATTGCCGGAGCTTGTGGCTACGATAACATTCATAAACTAAACAAATCTGATTTAAGAGCATTAAATTCAGAAATAGCAAAAATAACAAAGGTTAAATTAGTTTAAATCTATGGTATGAAGGAAGCCTTAACAAAAATTGTTGCCACAATTGGACCTGCCAGTGAGAAAAAGGAAATCATTGAACAAATGGCCATGGCAGGAGTTGATGTTTTTAGGGTGAACCTGAAGCATTCCTCTGAGAAATGGCATTTTGAAGCGATCAAGAGGATTAAGGCAATTTCAACGAGAATTAAAAAACCGGTAGCGATTTTGTTGGATGTGCCGGAAAAATTGAAACATCAAAAAATTCCTTTATTTTCTTTGGTAGATTTTGTGGCCGTTTCTTTTGCCCAGGACCAAAAAGATATTAAGCGTTTCCGAAGCATCGTTCCCAAAAATGTAAAACTTATTGCGAAGATTGAAGACCCGATGGGAATTAAGAACTTTGATAGTATCTTGAATTGTTCGGATGGAATAATGATTGCCAGGGGGGATTTAGCAAAAGAAATACCTTTTGAAAGATTGCCATACTACCAAAAGACTTTAATTAAAAAATCGACTGAAAAAGGAAAACCGACGATCGTGGCAACAGAGATGCTGAAATCGATGGTGGAGAACAAATTTCCGACAAGGGCTGAAATTTCAGACATTGCCAATGCCATTTTAGATTACGCCGATGCTTTAATGCTTTCCGAAGAGACGGCCATTGGAAAATACCCCGTATTGAGTGTGAAGACGATGGAAAAAATCTGTCTCTTCTGGGAAAAGAAAAGGGAACTTCCTCTTAATTTTGATTTTGAAATTAACTCTCAAGTGGCGGCGGTCACGTTTTCAGCCTGGCAGTTATGGATAAAGTGTTGCCAGAAAAGGTTCACCGTAAAAGCTTTTTTTGTATTAACCAAAACGGGAACGATGGTCCGTCTGCTTTCAAGACTTAAACCCAAAATTCCCATCTTGGCTTTCGCCAACAATGAAAAAATTCAACATCAACTTTCTTTATACTTTGGAGTAAAACCCTCTTTGATAAAAGAAAATCTTTATCAAAAAAGAGGACCTCAGGAAATCAAAAAATTGTTGACGATAGCCAAAGAAAGTTTTGACTTTAAAAAACAAGATAGAATAATTTTAATCTACTCTGAAGATTGGAAAACAAAAATTCCAGTTTTCGTTGTAAGAGTTCATCAAATTCCATAAGAAAGATTAAGCACACTTTAAAATCCAACTAACACTATTTCCTCTTCCAGATCGATTCTGAATTTTTCTCTTACTTTTTTCTTTACCAATTGAATCAAATCAAAAACATCTTTTGCCTTGGCATTTTTGAGATTCAAAATAAAATTGGCGTGTTTTTCTGAAATTTTTGCCCCGCCAATTGCTTTTCTTTTTAAACCGCACTCTTCAATTAAGACTGCTGCCGGTAAAAATCCATTTTTAATTTTATCCTTGAATTTTTCTTTAGTTTCTTTTGGCAATTTTTTGGCCGACACATTTTTGAAAACAGACCCGGCAGATGGAAATTCAAGGGGTTGCCTTTCTTTTCTTTGTTTTAAAATATTTTTTATTTTCTTTTGAATTTCCTGTTTTTTTCCTCGTTTTAATTTTAAGGTTGCTTCCAAGATTACCCAATTTTTCTTTCTTTTGAAAATACTTTCTCTGTATCCAAATTTGCATTCTTTACTATTCAAATTTACAATCTGCAATTTACAATCTGCAATGTTTTTACCTTGTCAACAACATCTTTCATTTCTCTTCCAAAAGCCCCAGCATTTCCTCTGATTGCTCCTCCCAAAGTTCCAGGAATCCCTGCCGCCCATTCCAAACCCATTAAACCTCTTTTTGCGCTTTCTAAAACTAATTTGGTTAAGGGATAGCCAGCTCCAACAATTGCCTTTTCATTCTGAAATTTGCAATCTACAATTTGCAATTTTATTACTAAACCCCTAAAACCCTCTCTGAAACCAAAACATTGCTTCCACCACCTAAAATAAAAAACGGCAAATTTTTCTTTCTTGCCCACTTTATAGCTTCAATTAATTCTTTATCACTTTTCGCTTCAAAAAATAATCTGCTTTGCCTCCGATCTTAAAGGTTGAGTAATTTTTTAGAGAGACATTTCTTTTCACTTTAGGATTCATAATCTATAATTATTTTAGTATGGCAGAAACAATTTTGAAAGTTGAAAACTTGAATGTTGAATTGAATGGAGAAAAAATCATTTGCAATTTATCCTTTGAATTGAAAGAAGGTCAAGTTTTGACAATTTTGGGGCCAAACGGAGCAGGGAAAACAGTTTTGCTCAAAACTTTGCTTGGCCTTTTTCCGCACAAAGGCGAAATTAAATGGAAAGAAGGAATAAAAATCGGTTATGT
>CAZQIO010000033.1:0-5010 GCA_964593405.1 uncultured Candidatus Saccharibacteria bacterium
AAATTTGAGAGAAGAAAAAAATGCGGTTTTTTTCTTGGGAGAATTGGAAAAAAAATTAAAAAATATAAAAAATGTTGAAGTTAAAATTTTTGCCCATTTTTCAGTTTTGAAGGCTTTGGCAGAAAAAGCAAAATTGGTAAAAATCGGAGCCCAGGATTTGCATTGGGAAGAAGAGGGGGCATTCACCGGGGCTGCTCTTTCTTGCCAAGATTTAAAGAAAATCGGAGTCAAAGAAGTTTTGATTGGCCATTCAGAAACAAGATTTTATTTTGGGGTTGATGACAAAAAAGTGGCTTTAAAATTGAAGGCAGCGCTAAAAAATGGAATTTTCCCCACAATTTGTATTGGTGAGGATATTGAGGAGAAAAAGACGGGAAAAACAAAAGAAGTTTTGAAAAGGCAGATTAAAGATGGGATATTGCCAGCGATAAAAGAATTGAAAGTTTCGCAAAATTCTTTTTCGATAGCCTATGAGCCAGTTTATGCAATTTCAGGTTTTGCAAAAGCCAGAGGAAAAACTCCAAAACCAGCTGAATTGGAAGATATAAAAGCTGCTCATTGTTTCATCAAAGAAATTTTCAAAAAAGAGGGTTTTGAAGTTGATGTTTTGTATGGAGGAAGCGTCATTTCAGAAAATGCAAAAGAGATTTTGTCTCAAGATTTTGTCGATGGAGTTTTGGTAGGTTCTGCCTCTTTTGATTTTCAATCTTTTTTTGCTATAATTGAAATTGCCTCAAGGTTCTAAAAACAAACCAAACGGTTCAAGGTCAATTAAAACTTTAAAATTTTTGGAAAATGAAAAAAGAAGCAATCAGAAAAATTGTCATTGGGGGATTGGTTTTGTTTACGGTAAGCAGCTTGATTGGAAGCTTTGTTTATTTTTTCCCTCAAAAAAGATTGCAAAAAACGCCAAGCGTCGTTGAAAAAGCGCTATTTCTTATCAACGAAGAATTAAAAAGAAGAAATCCCTCTGCCAATTTGTCCGTTAATTTAGTTGGATGGGAAGATGTAGGGAGCTTTTATTTGATGACTTTCAAAGTGAAAAATGAAGATTCTCAGGAAAATGAAGATTATCAAAGTGCGGTTTCAAAAGATGGAAAATATTTCTTTCCGTTTATCATAAATTTGGAACAAAGACTAAAGGAACTTTCTAGCGCCCAGACTTCTTCTGAGACCCAAATTTCTCAACCTCAAACACAGGCTCAGCCAGAAAAAAGAGAGAGACCAGATGTTAAACTTTTTGTAATGTCTTATTGTCCATTTGGTCTTCAAATGGAAAAAGCAATATTGCCAGTTTGGCAACTCTTGAAAGATAAAGCAGATATTGGAATTTATTTTGTTTATTATATAATGCACGGGAGGCAAGAAATGGAAGAGAATCTGAGACAATACTGTATCCAAAAAGAGGAAAAGGAAAAATTTTTGGCTTATTTGGGTTGTTTTGTTAAAGAGGGAAAGAGCCAAGAATGTTTGAAAGAGGCAAACGTCAATGAACAAAAATTAAAAGATTGTGTTGAAAAAACCGACAAAGAATTTAAAATTTCAGAAAACTTCAAAGAGGAAGGATATCCACCTTTTGATGTTCATAAAGATTTGAACGAAAAGTATGGGGTGAGGGGCTCCCCAACTTTGGTCATCAACGATACCAAAGTTAATGTTGAAAGGTCTCCAGAAAAAGTAAAAGAAGCAATTTGCAATGCATTTTTGAATCCCCCGAAAGAGTGCGAGCAAAAACTTTCTGAAGAGACTGCTTCTCCAGGTTTTGGGGAGGTGAAAGGTTCTTTTGGCGGGGGAACTTGTCAATAAAAATGCCAAAAATAAAAATTTATACAACTCCAACTTGTCCTTTTTGCTATATGGCAAAAGAATACTTGAGATCGAAGGGTTTTGATTTTGAAGAAGTGGATGTTTCAAGCAATGAAGAAGCAGCCAGGGAAATGATTAAAAAATCAGGTCAAATGGGGGTTCCGGTAATTGAAATTGATGGAGAAATTGTAGTAGGGTTTGATAAAGAGAGAATTGATGAAATTTTGAAACTAAAATAAAGGTCGTCTCAAAAATTTATTTTAAAGTAAAAAATGGCAATCAAAATTGCAATCAATGGATTTGGAAGGATCGGAAGACCAGTTTTCAGAAGAATAATTGAAAATCATCCTGACTTGGAAGTTGTTGCTATCAACGATTTGACAGATCCAAAGACTTTGGCTCACCTCTTAAAGTACGATTCAGTTTATGGAATTTATCAAAAATCAGTAAAAGCAGGGGAGGATTTCATTTCAGTTAACGGTCAAAAATTCAAAGTTTTTGCAGAGCAAGATCCGGCACAACTTCCTTGGGGGAAATTGGGGATTGACATTGTTTTGGAATGCACCGGAAGGTTTACAAATTATGATGGAGCAAAAAAGCATTTGGAAGCTGGGGCAAAAAAAGTAATAATTTCTGCTCCTTCTGACAACCCTGAAAAAATTCCTTCTTTTGTTTTGGGAGTGAACGAAGATAAATGTGACCCAAAAGAATGGGATATTTGCGACATGGGTTCTTGCACGACAAATTGTCTGGCCCCGATTGCTAAAGTTTTACAAGAGAACTTCAAAATAATTCGAGGCTTCATGACAACAGTCCACGCTTTTACCAACGACCAAAGAATTTTGGATTTGCCACACAAAGATTTGAGAAGGGCAAGGGCAGCTGCCCTAAACATTATTCCAACGACAACCGGAGCAGCAAAAGCAATCGGAAGAGTTATTCCTGAATTGGAAGGAAAATTGGATGGGATTGCAATGAGAGTTCCTGTTCCAACAGTTTCGATTTTGGATTTAATTTGTGTTGTTGAGAAAAAGACGACAAAAGAAGAAGTAAATTATGTTTTGAAAAAGGCATCCCAGACAGAAAGGTTAAAGGGAATTTTGGGAGTCGAAGACCAACCTTTGGTTTCATCAGACTTTATTGGAAATTCTTACTCTGCTATCGTTGATTCACTTTTGACTCAGGTCAAAGAAAATTTAATCAAAGTCGTTGCCTGGTATGACAACGAATGGGCATACGCTTGCAGGCTTGCCGAATTTGCCGATTTTGTCGGAAAGAGATTGTAAAAATAATTGGAAATCATGCTAAAGAAAAACGACCTCTATTATCCATCAGAAGAATTCAAAAAGAAAGCCTGGGTAAACGATAAAAAAATATACCAGAGAGCAATCAAAAATCCAGTAAAATTCTGGGGAAAATTAGCCAGAGAACTTTTTTGGTTTAAAAAATGGAAAAAAACTTTTGAGCACAACCCCCCTTATTTTAAGTGGTTTTTGGGAGGGAAAATAAATATTACCTCAAACATTTTTGAGAAAAACAAACTTGGTTGGCCAAAAATTAGAAAAAAGCCGGCAATAATTTGGGAACCAGAACCGACAAATGAGCAACCAAGAATTTTAACTTATGAAGAACTTTTTGAAAATGTCTGCAAATTTGCCAACGCCCTAAAAAAATTGGGAGTGAAAAAAGGAGATGTTGTTGGAATTTATTTGCCAATGATTCCTGAGGCTTTAATTTCGATGTTATCTTGTGCCAGGATCGGAGCAGTTCATACAGTCGTTTTCTCTGCATTTTCTCCGGCCGCTCTTAAAATAAGGTTGCAAATTACTGAAGCTAAAGTTTTAATTACTGCCGACGGATATTTTAGAAGGGGAAAGGTTATTAATTTAAAAGAAGCGGCAGACGAAGCAATCAAAGAAACAAAAGTTGAAAAAGTTGTAGTTGTTAAACGGGCTGGGAATCAAATTAATTTTGATCCAAATAGAGATTTTTGGTTTAGCGAGTTGATCGAAAGAGAGAGCAAAGAATGCCCTCCAGAGATAATGGATAGTGAAGATCTCTTTTTTATCCTTTTTACCTCTGGCACGACAGGCGTTCCAAAAGGATGCATGCACGTTTGCGGAGGTTATACTGTTCAGGCCTATTGGACTGGAAAATGGATTTTTGACATGCACCCTGAAGATATTTTGTGGTGCACTTCCGATGTTGGTTGGATTACAGGTCACACTTATGTTGTTTATTCTCCTCTTTTGAACGGAATTACAACTTTAATTTTTGAAGGGGCTCCTGATTGGCCAACTCCAGATAGATGGGCTCAAATTTTAGAGAAACATAAAGTAACAATTTTTTACACTGCTCCAACTGCTATCAGAATGTTTGAAAAGTTAGACGGAAAGATTGCACAAAAATATGAGTTTAAGAATTTGCGCCTTTTGGGTTCAGTCGGAGAGCCAATCGATGAAGACGCCTGGAATTGGTATTTCAAAAACGTTGGAAAAGGGAAATGTCCAATTGTCGATACTTGGTGGCAAACAGAAACTGGTGGAATTTTGATTACTTCTTTGCCTGGAATCGGACCTTTCAAGCCTGCTTTTGTCGGTTTGCCCTTTCCTGGAATAAAGGTAGATATTTTAGATGAGAAAGGAAATTCTTGCAAAGCAGGAGAAAAAGGAAATTTGGTTATTTTGCCACCATTTTCTCCGGGAATGCTGAGAGGAACTTTCAAAAACCCTCAAAAATACAAAGAAACCTATTGGAGCCAATACGGAGATAAAATTTACTTTACTTCAGATGGGGCTTTCAGGGATGAAAATGGGTTAATCAGAATTGTAGGGAGAGTTGACGATGTAATTAAGGTTGCAGGTCATAGAATTTCTACTGGAGAGTTAGAAGCTGCGGTTAATTTGCATCCTGAAATTACAGAATGTGCAGTAGTTGGAGTACCAGATGAAATTAAAGGGGAAGTTCCGGTTGTTTTTGTTGTCTCAAAAACAAAAAAGCCAGCTGAAACCTTAAAAGAAGAAGTGATAGCTCAAATTAGAAAGCAAATTGGTCCCATTGCCTTGCCAAAAGAAGTTTATTTGGTTGAAGATTTGCCAAAGACAAGATCTGGGAAAATAATGAGAAGGATTTTGAAAAGGCTGTTTACCGGTGAGGAATTGGGTGACTTGTCTACCTTAGCCAACCCAGAAAGTTTAGATAAAA
>CAZQIO010000034.1:0-4744 GCA_964593405.1 uncultured Candidatus Saccharibacteria bacterium
TAACAAAAAAGTACAATGTAGAACTTGCGCCCATTATTGTGTTTTGGCACCGGGACAAAGAGGTAAATGCGGTGCTAGAGAAAACATAGATGGAAAACTTTATTCAATCGTTTACGGAAAAATAGTTGCCATGCATGTAGACCCGATTGAAAAAAAGCCTTTTTATCATTTTCTTCCTGGAAGTTATTCTCTTTCGATAGCGACTGTTGGTTGCCCCTTGTTTTGCAAAAATTGCCAAAATTATGATATATCCCAAGGATTTAAAAACGCCAAAGAAATTCCAGGAGAAAATGTGCCACCAGAAAGGATTGTCGAAATTGCCTTAGAAAATAAATTACCAAGCATTTCTTACACTTACACTGATCCAATTGCTTTCCTGGAATACGCCCTAGACACGATGAAATTGGCAAAGAAAGCAGGTTTGAAAAACAATTTTGTCTCCAATGGGTTTATGTCTCCAGAATCTGCAAAATTGGTTATCCCCTACCTGGATGCAAACAACATTGACATTAAAGGATTTTCGGATGAATTTTATCAAAAAGTTTGCGGAGCAAGGCTTCAGCCAGTTTTGGAAACTGCTAAATTGATGAAAAAATCTGGAGTTTGGGTTGAAATCACAACCTTGGTTATTCCAACCCTTTCTGATTCAGAAGAGATGTTTTACCAAATTGCAACCTGGATTCGTGATAATTTGGGTCCCGAAACCCCTTGGCATGTCTCCCAATTTTGTGGATCAATTTCTTGGAAATTGGAGCATCTACCAGACACGCCAGTTGAAACTTTAGAAAAAGCAATCAAAATCGGAAGAGAGGTTGGTCTAAAATACGTTTACATTGGAAATATCCCCGGCCATGAAGCAGAAAACACATATTGCCCAAAATGCGGCGAAATAGCAATTTCGAGAGTAAATTATTATATTCACCGATACGACAAAGATGGTAAATGCCCAAAGTGCGGAGAGGATTTAAATTTAATTTTAAACTAACATGAAATCAATACTTTTAATTGAAGACGATCCATTTTTGATTGACATTTACACTACAAAGTTTAAAGAAGTTGGTTTTGAGGTCGATGTTGTTTCAGATGGAGAAATGGCAATTGCAAAATTAAAAGAGAAAGTTCCGGATGTTTTGCTTGTTGACATTGTTTTGCCAAAAATTGATGGCTGGCAAATTTTGGAAGAAACAAAAGAAATGAAAGAGAAAAACCCAGAGAAATTTAAGGATTTGAAAATTATAATTCTTTCGAATTTGGGCCAAAAAGAAGATGTTGAAAAGGGACTAAAACTTGGAGCAACAAAATATTTAATCAAAGCCCATTTTACACCGAGCGAGGTTGTCGAGGAAATAAAAAAATTGTTTTGATTTAATTTTAAAATGAAAATTGTATTTTTGGGAACAAATGGGTGGTACGATACAAAAGTTGGCGATACAGTTTGTACTTTGATTGAGACAAAAGATTTTTCCGTGATTTTTGATGCAGGAAATGGAATTTGGAAATTGGACAAATATTGTGATTTCAAAAAACCTGCCTTTTTGTTTTTGAGCCATTTTCACCTTGATCACATTTTTGGCCTCCATATTTTGGCAAAATTTAAGTTTAAAAACGGATTGACAATTTTTGGTCAAAAAGGAACAAAAGAAATGTTGAAAAAAATCATTAATTCTCCATTTGCCGTTCCGATTTCAAAACTTTCCTTTAAGGTAAAGATAAAAGATTTAAAAGAGGGGGTACATAAAGTTCCTTTTTTTGTAAAGTGCAAATTTTTGCTTCATGCAGACCCTGTTTTTGGATATCAAATTGAACTTGAAGGGAAAAAAATTGCTTATTGCACAGACACCGGAGACTGTCTCAGTTTGAGAGAGTTGGCAAAAAATGTAGATTTGTTGATTGCCGGAACTGCCTTGCCAGCTGGGGTTAAAATTTCTAAGTGGCCCCATTTAAACCCAATCGAAGCTGCCAAAATTGCCAAAGAGAGTAAAGCGAAAAAATTAGTTTTAACTCATTTTTCAGCAAGGCTTTTTCCAACAAAAAAAGAAAGAAAATTGGCAGAGAGAATGGCAAAAAAAATTTTTAAAAACACAATCGCTGCCTTTGATGAAATGCGACTTTTGCTTTAAATTAAATGCTCAATTTAATAGAGATTAAAAAGGCAAAAAGAGTGATTTTTGTTGGAGACACTCATGGGGATTTGGAGGCGAGCCAAAAAATAATTAAAGATTATTTAAAGCCCGGAAACAAAATTGTCTTTTTGGGAGATTATGTTGACAGGGGTCCTTTTTCAAAAGAAAATCTCGATTTTTTATTAGAGCAAAGAGAAAAACATCCAGACAAAATTATTTTGCTGCAGGGAAATCACGAAGGCCACAAAATCTTGAGTTTTTC
This sequence comes from uncultured Candidatus Saccharibacteria bacterium, assembly GCA_964593405.1. GTDB lineage: Bacteria > Patescibacteriota > Minisyncoccia > Minisyncoccales > GBS-2 > CAZQIO01. Next base: position 2,386 of record CAZQIO010000034.1, read on the forward strand.
TCCGGCTGAATTTTGGGAAAGTTTGAATGAACTAGAATACAAAAAATATTCCTCGATTGTTGAAAAATTTCCTCTTGCTGTTGTTTTAAATTCGATTATTGCTTTGCATGGTGCCTTGCCAAATTTGGAGAAATTAGATGATTTCGAAAAAATTAAAATCGGAGATGAAAATTGGTTTAGAATTTGCTGGGGAGATTTTTATGATGAACCTGGAGAGAACCTTGGGATCGATATTTTTACTGGCCGGCCAAAATTTGGCAGAGATTATTTTTTTAAAATAATGGAAAAATTTAATAAAAAAATTTTAATTCGCTCTCATCAACCAGATACCCCCCTTTTTATGTTTGATAACTTTTGTTTGACAATTTTTACTTCTTTGGCCTACACTAATGAAAGGACAATTGCCATTTTTGAAACCGAAAAGAAAATAAAAAGCGCAAAAGATTTAAAGATTTTGAAAATTTAAATGCCAAGAAAAATCACAAAAATTGAATTGCAATTTGTTGACCTTTTTGGAAATTTAAGATCTATTGATGTTAACGCAAAAAAATACAAAGACATTAAAAAGGAGGGAAAAGGAATTGATGGATCCTCTGTTGGTTTTGCCCCAGTAGAAAAAAGCGACCTCATTTTAAAACCAATTGAAAAAACATTTTTTGTTTTGCCATGGGATAATTTAACTGGAAGGGTTTTGTGCGATATTTTTGAACCGACAGAGAATTTAAAAGAAAAGGAATTAGAAATTTCTCCAAGGTTTCTCTTGAAAAAAATTTTAAAAGAAACGGAAAAAAATGGATTTAAATTTTTCGTTTCAGCAGAATTGGAATTTTTTGTTTTGAAAAATGGAAAGCCAATTGACCCCCAGTTTTATTTTGCACCCACTCCAAAAGACAAGGTGGCGATTTTGAGAAGGAAAGTTTTTGATATTCTTTTGAAATTAAAAATTCCTGCGGAATACGCTCATCACGAAGTTGGCGCTGGCCAACAGGAAATAACTCTAGTTTATGCGCCGGCACTGGAAATGGCAGACAAAATTGTGACGGCAAAATTTTTAATAAAAAATTTAGCAGAAAAAGAGGGTTTTTTTGTAACTTTTATGCCAAAGCCATTTTCTGGAATGCCAGGTTCTGGAATGCACATTCACATGAGCCTTTTTGATAAAGAGGGTAAAAATTTATTTTTTGGAAAAAATAGAATTTCAGAAATTGCCAAAAATTTCATTGGCGGAATTTTAAAACACATTAAAGCAATCTGTGCAATCGCTGCTTCAAGTGTCAATTCTTACAAAAGATTAGTCCCAGGTTTTGAAGCCCCGGTGAACATTTGTTGGGGCTTTAGCAACAGAACGGCCGCAATTAGAATTCCGGCTTTTTCTAGCAAAAATTCAGCAAGAGTTGAGTTGAGGATTCCAGACCCTTTGGCAAATCCCTATTTACTTTTTGCTTTAGTGCTGGCCAGTGGTATGGAAGGAATCAAAGAAAAAATAGATCCTGGAAAAGATTGCCAACTGAACACTTATAAAAATTCATCGCTTTTTAGGAAGTTGCCCCAAACTTTAAAGGAAGCATTAAATGAACTTCAAAAAGATTCTTTAATGGAGAAAGTTTTGGGAAAAGCATTGGAAAAATATTTGTCTTTTAAAGAAAGAGAATGGAAAGAATATGAAAAAATTTATCCCAAATGGAATCCTCTACAAATAACCCAATGGGAAATTGAGAGATACATTGATTCTTTTTGAGAATGTTAGAAAAAATTTTTCTTTTAGATGCAGATTATATTTTAGAAAAGGGGGAAACAAAGATTAGGTTGTGGGGAAAAAGTTTTGATGGAAAAAGCGCGGTTTTGTTTTTTTCTCCACTCCCCTATTTTTTTGTTTTGCCAAAGGATGTTAAAGAGGCAAAAAAAGACATTCAAGAAATTTTAGAAAAAGAGAGAATAAAGATTGAAAGGATCGAAGAAACAAAAATGAAACTCTTTGGCAAAGAAACTGATTTTTTGAAAATTTTTTGTCAAAAGCCAGCCGACACTCAAAACGCAAGAGACAAAATCAAAGTTTTAGAAGAAAAGAGAGGAGGAAAAGGCTCTGTAATTGAAGAGTACGAGTACGCTATCAACTTTTATCGAAAATTTTTAATTGACAATCGAATCGATGGTTGCTGCTGGGTAGAGGTTGAAGGAGAGAATGCAAAAACAAATTATGATGTTGATCTGGCAATCGAAGGCAAAAAAATCAGGGTGCTTGAAGAAATGACAATTCCTGAAATTGATGTTTTGGCTTTTGACATGGAAACTGTAGAGAAAGGGGGAGAAAAAGAAATTGTGATGGCTTCTTTTTATGGAAAAGATTTCAAAAAAGTGA
>CAZQIO010000035.1:0-4605 GCA_964593405.1 uncultured Candidatus Saccharibacteria bacterium
AAACCACTCAATCGTCCTTTTTAATCCTTCTTCGAAAGAAATTTTTGGTTGCCAACCTAAAAGTTTTTTTGCCAAAGTAATGTCTGCTTTTGTGTGCAAAACATCTCCAGGTCTTGGTGGCAAATATTTAACAGGTCCGCCGATTAATTTTGCTAAATAATTAATTGTATAAGAGTTTCCGCTGCTAATGTTAATTACCTCTCCGCCTTTTATTTTTTTGCTTTCTGCTGCCAAAATCGTTGCTCTCACCACATCATCAACATAACAAAAACCTCTTGATTGGTTTCCATCACCATAAATTGTCAGAGGCTTTCCCTCTGCTCTTTGTTTTAAAAATTTTCCAATCACTAAACTGTATGCTGAATTAAAATCTATTCTGGGTCCGTAAACATTAAAATATCTCAAAGAGACAATCGGAAGTTTATAAAGGTGAAAGAATAATTTTGCGAATTGCTCACAAACCAATTTTTGAAGTCCGTAAGGAGAAATGGGATTTGGGGTCATTGTCTCTTTTAATGGTAATTTCTTTTGATCCCCATAAACAGAAGAGGAGGAGGCAAAAATTACTCTTTTTACTTTGACGTCAGCGCTCGCTTTGAATACATTCACTGTTCCCAAAACATTCACTTTTGAAGTTCTTACAGGATCTCTTACTGAAAGAGGCACTCTTGGTAAAGCGGCCAAATGAAAAACGATTTCTGGTTTTTCTTTTTGAAAGATTTTTGAAATTTTTGGAGAGCAAATATCCACTTTGTAAAATTTTGCTTTTTTGTTTATGTTTTCTTTTTTTCCAGTTGATAAATTATCAACTACAACCACTTTGTGGCCCTTTTTGATTAAAGCATCGACTAAATGACTCCCAATAAATCCTGCTCCACCTGTAACTAAGATTTTCATAGACTCTATTTTATCAAAATTTCCTTTTAAAGCAAATTTCAAATTGACATTGTTTTCGTTTTTAAGTAAAATTCTTTAAAGTTAACAATTTTGTTAACTTTATGGATTTTGAAATTGCTAAAAAAATTTCCAGAGAATTGAAAACAAATCTTGAAAGAGTGGCAAGAGAGTATTGGGAAATGGTGCTTTTGAAAGAAATTTCACAATCTAAAATTGGAAATTTTTTAATTTTTGCTGGTGGAACTGCTTTAAGATTGGCCTATGGCTCTCCTCGCTTTTCAGATGATTTAGATTTTTATTTAAAGAAAAAATTTTCTTTTTCTACTTTCAAATCGGAAATTCAAAAAATTGCAAAAAAATACAACATCGAAATTACTGATTTGTACAACAAATTTTTTACTTTTTTGGCTGAATTTAAAATAAAAGAAGATTTTTTGCCTTTGCCCTTTCGAATTAAAATTGAGATTAGAAAGAAAATTTTAAAAAAGGGTTTTGAAAGTCGGCTTTTGAGTTCGCCAACGGTTAATTTTCAAGTTTTGTTGTTTGTTTTGAGTTTAGAAAAAATAAAGGAATTGAAAATTAAAGCCCTAAAAGAAAGAAAAGAGCCTCGCGACCTTTTCGATTTGTGGTTTATTTCTCAAAAATTAAAAATACCTTTTGAAAAACCAAAGATAAAAATTGAAAAGAAAATTTTAAAGCAAAATTTGCTCAAATATTTACCTTCAGATTATAAAAAAGTAGTTGAAGAATTAATAAAATGACAAAGGAATTTTTAGAAAAATTGAGGAAATTAGAAAAAAGTTATTTTACATTAGCCGACTTGGAAAAAATTTGGTCAGGGAAAAGAGAGTCATTAAAAGTAATCCTTTCAAGATTGACAAAGAGAGGCGAGTTAAAAAGGATTCAAAAAAATGTTTATTTTTTGCCAGGAGCCGAAATTGAAATTGAAAAAATTGCTAACGAAATTTATTTTCCATCTTATCTTTCTTTTGAATCAGCCCTTTCAAAATGGGGAATTTTAAGTCAAATTCCCTATTCTCTAACTTTTGCGACTACCTTAAAAACAAAGAGAGTTGAAATCGAAAATATTACAATTGAGTATCGGAAAATAAAAGAAGAATTATTTTTTGGCTACACTCTTTTGAAGGGAGTTTGGGTTGCCAAGCCAGAAAAAGCCTTGTGCGATACTTTTTATTTGGTTTCTTTGGGAAAATTAAAATTCAATTTTGAAAATTTAGATTTGAGAAAAATTCAAAAAAATAATTTTTTCAAATTAATAAAAAAGTATCCTTTAAAAACGCAAAAATTGGCAAAAGAATTTTTATGAAAGAAAAAATTTATAAATTTTTAAATTGGCTCTCAAACTACACAAAGACTGATATGGTCTATGTGGCGACGGGAAGCTTTTGGTGGATAGTTGGAAGAGTTTTTTCTTTCTTGGCTTCTTTTTTGATTTTGATGGCTTTTTCAAGGTTTGCACCGAAAGAAGTTTATGGTGCCTATCAATACATAATTTCGATGGCGGCAATGATTGGAATTTTAACTTTGCCAGGAATTGACACTGCTTTAGTCAGAGCGGTAGCCCAGCAAAAAGAGAAAACTTTCTTTCTTTGCGAAAAAGAAAAATTGAAATTTGGATTTTTTGGGTTTTTAGTTTTTTTGGCAATCTCTCTTTGGTATTTTTTTCACAAAAATTTTGAACTAGGACTTTCTTTTTTGATTGCCGGAATTTTTTATCCACTTTTGGCCATTTTCAGTCTCTATTTGGCATTTTGGCAAGGAAAAAAGAGGTTTGACTTGCAAAATAAATATTTTATCTTTCATAACTTTTTGGCAGCTTTAATTTTTTTTGGCTTTATTTTCTTTAAACCAAAAACAGTCTGGGTAATTTTTGGCTACTTTTTTGCCTTTTCTTTTTCAACCTTTTTGTTTTGGGTTTTAACGAGAAAGAAAGTAAATAGAGAAACTGAAGAAGACAAAGAACCCATCTCTTTTGGAAAACACATTACAATAATGGGAGCTCCGGCATCTTTGGCGGCTCAAATTGACAATGCGATTTTGTGGCAGGTTGCGGGAGCGAAACCTTTGGCAATTTATGCCTATGCTCTGAGATTGGTTGAAAGGATATCAGAATTAATTCCCTTTTCTGCCTTGGCTTTGCCAAAAATGGCAGAGAAAGATGTGAAAAAAGTTAAAAAGAGTATTTTCGACAAATTCTTAAAACTTTTCCCTGTCTCATTTTTAATTTTTTTAGCCTACTGGTTAATTTGTCCTTATTTTTTCAAAATTTTCTTTCCGGCCTATTTAGACTCCGTTTTTTATTCTCAAATTTTGGCTTTAACTTTAATTTTTTCTCCCTTTTCTTTTTTGGCAACTTCTTTTTTGGCCCAAGCCAAAAAGAGAGAGCTTTACATTTTGAGCGTTGCCCCGCAAATTCTCAAAATAGTTTTGTTTTTTGTTTTAATCCCGATTTTTAAAATTTGGGGCGGAGTTTTCTCAATCTTGATTTCTCAAATTTTCTATTCTCTTTTAGTTCTTTATTTTTTTAAAAAGTTCTAGTCGAAATTCCAAAAACACTGACAAAAAGTGAAAGAAAATCACTATTACTCATTATTTCGACGATCGTCAAAATAGCGCGTAACGAAATGAAGTTAAGATGTAATTTTGGTCAGAGTTTTTTTGATGGCAGAAATCATTTTTTCGATGTCTTTTTTTTCAAAAAAGTTTTGGAGGGGAAAATTGACAATTCTTTTTGCTGCTTCTATTGTGTTTGGAAAATCTTTCAAATTTATTTTCAATTCTTTTTGAACTTCTTTGTTTAAAATTATTGGGTCTTTCCAAATTCTAGTGGCAAAAACTTTTTCTTTGCGCAATTTTTCGACAAAAAAATCTCTCTTTTTTGCCAAATTTTTTGGCACCAAAGCAGAAAGATAGCAAAAAACGTTTCCCTCCCCTTCTTGAACTTCAAACTCCAATTCTTTTAATTTTTCTTGAAAATATTTTGCCAACTCAATTCTCTTTTTTAAGTTTTTTTCAAAATCTTCCAAAAAGAGAGAAAACAAATTCAAAGAAACGTTATTAATTCCAGCGGGTTTCTCAAATTTTTCTTTTCTCATCATTTTTGGCGCAATATCTTTGCCAAATTTTTTGAAGAAAAATGCAAACAAAGAAAAAGAATTCAAAAGCGAAAGAAGGTCCCTTGGTGAAAATTTTGTCTTTGGTAATTCAATTTCCCAATCTTTTGGGCAGACCAAAAGTCCCCCTCTAAAAGTTGGAAATTGTTTATACAAAGAGAAAAAAGAAACTGTACCAAAATTGCCAGCGAAGATTCCTCTGTATTTTGCTCCAAAAGAGTGAGCGCAGTCTTCGATGATTGTTAGATGTTGGAGGTTTGAGGTTAGAAGTTCAAAGTAGAGTTTTTCAATGTCGACTGGTAAACCAAAAGTGTGGCAAATTAGAATGGCTTTTGTTTTTGGAGTTGCCTTTTCTCTGATTTGTTCGATTTTTATGTTAAAAGTCTTCAAATCAATATCTAAAAATACAGGCTCAATCTGATATTTTTTCAAAATTTCCCAAAAAATTTCGCAAATGAAAGCTGGCATTAAAATTTGAGAATTTTTTAAATTTAATTTCTCAATGACAACTTTAAAAGCCGTTCTGGCCATATCGGTGAAGAAAAAATTTTTTTCTGGAAAATAAAAAGATAGT
>CAZQIO010000036.1:0-3742 GCA_964593405.1 uncultured Candidatus Saccharibacteria bacterium
TAGTACCTGAGCCGGCAAGAACCGCCAGAGGCAGTAGCCATAAAAATCGTGTTGGCTCCTTTTGCTATGGCAGAGAGATAATTTCCCATGTTAACTTTAAAAGGAAAACAAAACATCTCGGGGGAAAGTTTTGATCCCTCAAAAATAGAGTTTTGATTGGTTTTGTCTGGTAAAACAACTTCAACGCCCAAACTTTCAAAAAGGGCTTTAAAAGCCACATTATAATTTCCCCAATTGGCAAAAGTAACAATTGGCTTCATCAAATAAATTTAAAGAAATTTTTTAGAGAGTGTCAACGAAAGCTTCCAATCTTGTTTGAAACCCAGCTTCTCCGGTGTGTTCGTCGATGATTAAATATAAAAAAGGAATCTTTGCCTGTTTGAATTTCTTTTCAACAAATTCTTTCAAAACAGCATCGCAACCGCAGGCAAAAGAAGAAATTTGGATTGCCCCATCGATTTTGTATTTTAAAGTTGTTTCAATTTTCTCCATTATTTCTTTTCCGAATTCCCAGTGAAATTGAATGTTTGATGTTGGATGTTGGATGTTGGATGGAGGAATCTCTTCAATAAAAATCGGTTCCACGCCTAAATTTTCCAACCTTTCTTCCATTCTTAAATTAACATATTCATCGTGCCAATTGTAAGGATGGGAAACAATCACAATTTTCTTTTTTTTCGAATTCATCTTTTTCAAAAACTCTTTTTCTTCTTTTTCTTTTAAAATTTTTTCTTCAAAGAGAGCTTTTGCCAAAGCTTCTTTTGTTGTTCTTTCATCTTTTTTCAATTTTTTACCTAAATTAATAATACTTTCTTCAAAAGTTCTTTTTCTTTCGTCAAATTCTTCTGTTAAAATTTTTGTTTTGACAACAATCTTTGCCAAATCTGGAAGACCAAAAAATTTTGGACAATATTCCAATTTTTCCTCATTAGTTTTTAATCTCGGAACGAAAATCAAATCGCATTTTCCATCTAACCACTTTAAATGCCCAAAATAAACTTTGTTTGAAAAACAAGTTTCAGGATCTGAAATTTTAACTCCCTCTTCAACTATTTCTTTGTTGGTTGGTGGAGAAAGTAAAACTTCAAAATTTAAACTTTCAAAAAATTTTTCCCAAAAAAAAGGAAATTTCCAGTAAATTAGAGCCCTGGGAATACCAATTTTCATGAAGAAAAATTTTGTGGGCGTGGGAGGGATCGAACCTCCGACCTCACCCTTATCAGGGGTGCGCTCTACCACTGAGCCACACGCCCATCATCTCTCTAATATAGCATTTGATTAAATTTTGGGCAAGAGAAAGAGAAAATCCAATCTTTGATAAATCCTCAAAAATTTCTTTTGTCTCTTTGAAATAATCCAAAATCGCTTGGCCAAAATCTTTCTTTTTGAATTTTGAGGGAGAAATCAACCCAAAAAGTCTGACAATTTTTATATCTTTTGGCTCAAACAAAGAATCTAAAAAAAGTTCAATTCCGTACCTTAACTTAAAAAAAGTTGGCAAATGAGAAATCAAATCTTTTTTGAAATAGGCTCTTTCACCAGAGAGGTAAATTTCCCAGGGTCTAATTAGTTTTCTTTTCTTTTCTAGAGGAACTCCAACGACGCATTTTTTTCTTTCTTTGATTAAAGGCAAAATGAGCTTTCTCAAATGAATTTCTCTCAAGCCCTCCAAATCAGAGTCCAAAAATACTAAAATTTCTCCCCTCGATTTTTCGATTCCATAACCTAAAGCAAAGCCCTTTCCTTTATTTTCTTTTAACCTAAAAATTTTCAATTTTTCGCTTTCAAATTTTTTCAAAACAAAATAACTTTTATCTTGAGAGCCATCGTCAACAAAAATTGTTTCAAAGACAAAATCGACGTCAGAGAGCGCCCTTGCCAATTTTCCAACCCTTTTTTCTTCGTTGAAAACTGGCAAAATTACAGAAACTTTCATTTTTTCAAAACAAATATTTTTCTTTTGATTGGATCTAAAAAATAAAGCGGTGGTTTGAAATTTCTTTTTGCTAAAATTTTAAAGCCCAAATTTTCAAAAATTTTTTCCCAATCTTTTTCTTTCAAAATTTTTATTTTCGGAAATTCTCCAATGAAAAAACCAAAAGTTAAAAGATGGACTGCCATTCTAACTTTTCCAAAAATTCCTTCTGCTATGTCTTCAAAAATTATTGTCTTTTTTGCCACCCTCTTTGCCTCTTTCAAAATTTCAATTGGATCTTTTGTGTGGTGTAAAACAAAAGAAATTAAAATTGTGTCAAAAGAGTCTTCTGGAAAAGGAATCTTTTTGCCATCAAAAATTTGAAAGGGAATTTTAAAAACTCTGTTGTCTTTAATATCAATCCCCAAAATTTTAGCATCGAATTTTTCTTTTAGTTTTTTTGCCAAAATTCCAGAGCCACAACCAAAATCCAAAATTTTCTCTCCCCTTTCAACAAATTCTGCAATTTCTTGGCACATTTTCTCTGCTGCTATCTCATAAATTCCCCTAAAAAGTTTCCAAAAAATCATTTTTTCTTTGAGAAACTTCCAAAAACCAAATCAGGGACGATTTTTTGAAACTCTTTTGGCGAAATTTCGATTGAAAAATTCCAATCTCCGCTATTTAAAATGATTTTCTTTTCTTTTTTGAAAGAGCTATCAACTAGTGTTTTTGCCTTCCACAAATTTCCAAATGGAGGAATGGCTCCCAATTTCACTCCTTTTATTTTCTCTTGAATCTTTCTTTCTCTTGCCAACTTTACTTCTTTTCCTATTTTCTTTTTTACCTTTTTCAAATCTAAATTTTTATCTGCCGGAATTAAAACAAAAATTAATTCTTTGCCAGAATTCAAAATCACAGTCTTTCCGACAATTTTTGGCAAAACTTTTAAAGTTTGAGATTTGTCAAAGGCAGTGAAAACTTTTTTGTGCTCTAAAATTTTGTATTTTACTTTAGCTTTATCTAAAAAGTTTAAAATTTTTTTTGGAATTGGCATTAAGAGGATTTTAAAAAATAAAAAATGCCTTGTCAAAGGCAACGAATAACAAAATTGTCACCCAAGATCCGACCGCAAGAGGGTCTCTGGGTTTTGGGCCGAGAGACCAACGCCCTAGGATCGAGAAGGGAATTCCGACTTCTCGAACCTAATCGACCAATTATAAATTGAGTGATCCACGAGCACGTTCCCGTACCCGTGCCTTGTTACGACTTCTGCCTTCTCACCGAGCCCAGCCTCGGACCCCAAAAAGGGGTACTTTGGCTGTTCCCGGCTCGCCTGCAGTGACGGGCGGTGAGTACAGGGCTCAGGAACGTATTCAAGGGAACATGGCTGATTTCCCTTTACTAGCGATTCCGGCTTCACGGGGTCGAGTTGCAGACCCCGATCCGAACTGGGCCCGCTTTTTAGGGATTAGCTCCGCCTTGCGGCTTGGCAACCCTTTGTAGCGGGCATTGTTCCACGTGTGCAGCCCAGGGCATAAGGGCCATGCCGGCCTGGCGTCGTCCCCACCTTCCTCCGCATCAATGCGGCAGTCCCGCATGACATCCCTGAGGAAAATCTCAGGGCAAACATGCGGCGAGGGTTGCGCAGGTTTTGGGATCTAACCATGCGCCTCACGGTACCTGCTGACGACGGCCATGTAGCACCTGTGCCAGTGTCCTTGTGGAGTCCCCGGATTTCTCCAGGGTTTCACTGGCATGTCAAGCCCTGGTAAGGTTCCACGGTTGTCGTCGGATTGAGCCACATGGACCACCGCTTGTTTGAGC
>CAZQIO010000037.1:0-3554 GCA_964593405.1 uncultured Candidatus Saccharibacteria bacterium
AATCCTCAAAAGGGGAAAAACTTTTGATTTTAAAGCCAACGCTTGAAGATTTTGTGATGAAAAAACTAAAAAGAATTTCTCAAATTATTTATCCAAAAGATGTAGGCCAAATTTTGGTTTTGGGAGATATTTTCCCTGGGGCCAAAGTTTTAGAGTGCGGAACTGGCTCTGGAGCTTTAACTTTGTATTTGGTGAGGGCGGTGGGAGAAAAAGGGAAAGTAGTCTCAATCGACGAAAGAGAAGATATGGTTGAGACGGCAAAAGAAAACATTGAAAGGTTTTATCAAAAAAACGTTAAGGAAATAAAAAATTTAGAGCTTCAAGTCAAAAATTTAAGAGATATTGACGAAAAAGATTTTGACAGAGTGATTTTGGATATGGTTGACCCTTGGAATTATTTGGGAAAAGTGAAAGAGATTTTAAAAGAAGGAGGAATTTTGATTTGCTGGTTGCCCACTGTTTTGCAAGTTTTCAATTTGATAGATAGAACAGAAAAAGAATTTGAAAAAGATTTCAAACTAAAAGGAATTTTTGAAACATTGCAAAGAGAATGGCAAAAGAGAGAAAAATCGCTTCGGCCAAAAGACCGAATGGTCGCCCACACTGGTTTTTTAATTTTGTTTTGGAAAATAGCGCTTGAAAACTAATTTCATGAAAGAAGCTTTAACAAAAATTGTTGCCACAATCGGACCAGCTAGCGAGAAAAAAGAAATTATTGAACAAATGGCTAGGGGAGGAGTGGATGTTTTTAGATTGAATTTGAAGCACTCATCACCAAATTGGCATTTCAAAATGATAAAAAAAATTAGAAAAGTTTCTTTTGAAATCAAAAAACCAGTGGCTATTTTGCTTGATGTGCCAGAGAAATTAAAATTTAGAAAAAATTTTTTGTTTTCTCTGGTAGATTATATTGCCGTTTCTTTTACCCAAAGTAAAAGAGACATTGAAAAATTTCGGAAAATTGTTCCAAGCTGGGTTAAAATTGTGGCCAAAATCGAAGATCAAAAAGGAATTAAAAATTTCGACAATATTTTAGCTAGCGCAGACGGAATAATGATTGCCAGAGGAGATTTGGCAAAACAAATTCCTTTTGAAAAGTTACCATATTATCAAAAAACTTTCATCAAAAAAGCAACCGAAGAGGGAAAACCAACCATCGTTGCTACAGAAATGCTAAAATCAATGGTTGAAAACAAATTCCCAACCAGAGCCGAAATTTCAGATATTGCCAACGCAATTTTAGACTACGCCGATGCTTTGATGCTTTCTGAGGAAACGGCCATTGGCAAATATCCTGTATTAAGCGTCAAAATGATGGAAAAAATATGCCTCTTTTGGGAAAAAAAGAGAAACCTTCCTTTTCATTTTGATTTTAAAGTGAACACTCAACCTGCTGCTGTGGCTTTTTCAGCCTGGCAGTTGTGGATAAAGTGTTGTCAAAAAAGATTTTTGGTTAAGGCCTTTTTGGTATTAACCAAAACAGGAACGATGGCAAGAATGCTTTCAAGGCTTAGGCCAAAAATTCCAATTTTGGCTTTCACTAACGATAAAAAAATTCAGCATCAACTTTCCCTTTATTTTGGCGTTTGTCCTTTTTTAACAAAAGAAAGGCTCTATCAAAAAAGAGGGCCCCAAGAAATCAAAAAACTTTTAAATTTAGCCAAAAAAAGTTTCAGCCTCAAAACACAAGATAGAATTATTTTGGTTTACTCTGAAGATTGGAAAAAAACATTGCCAGCCTTTGTTGTGAGAGTCCATCAAATTCCATAAAAGGAGAAATCTAAAATCCAACCAACTCTATTTCTTCTTCCAGGTCAATATTAAACTTTTCTTTGACCTTTTTCTTTATTAGCCAAATCAGTCTTAAAACATCTTTTGCTTTAGCATTTTGAAAATTCAAAATAAAGTTGGCGTGCTTTTCTGAAATTTTAGCTCCTCCAATTTTTTTTCCTTTCAAACCACAAGCCTCGATCAAAACAGCCGCTGGCAAAAATCCATTTTTAATTTTATCTCTAAATTCCTCTTTTATTTCTTTTGACAATTTTTTGACAGGCACATTTTTAAAAACAGATCCAGCAGATGGAAATTCAAGGGGTTGCTTTTCTTTTCTTTGTTTTAAAATTTCTTTAATCTTTTCTTGAATTTCCTGTTTTTTTCCTTTTTTCAGTTTCAAAATTGCCCCTAAGACGAGCAAATTTTTCTTTCTTTTAAAAACGCTTTCTCGATAAGCAAAACAACAATCTTTTTTATCCAATTCTTTAACTTCAAACTTCAAACCTCTAACTTCTAACACCTTCGCTTTCTCAACAACATCTTTCATTTCTCCACCAAAAGCACCAGCATTTCCTCTGATTGCTCCCCCTATTGTTCCCGGAATTCCAGCCGCCCATTCCAAACCAGAAAGGGAGTTTTCCATTGCTTCGTGAACTAATTTTTGAAGGGGACATCCAGCCTCGGCAATGATTTTTTCACCTCGAACCTCGAACCTCGAACATCGAACACTAATTACAACTCCTCTAAATCCCTCATCTGAAAACAAAACATTACTTCCGCCACCCAAAATAAAAAACGGCAAATTTTTCTTTTTTGCCCACTTTATAGCTTCAATCAATTCTTTTTCGTTTTTTGCCTCAAAAAAATAATCTGCTTTTCCTCCAATTTTAAAAGTCGTGAGATTTTTTAAATAAATGTTTCTTTTAAATTTAATTGTCATAATCTATAATTATTTTAGTATGGCAGAAACAATTTTGAAAGTTGAAAATGTGAACGTTGAATTGAATGGAGAAAAAATCATTTGTAATTTATCCTTTGAATTGAAAGAAGGTCAGACTTTAACGATTTTGGGGCCAAACGGAGCAGGAAAGACAGTTTTGCTAAAAACTTTGCTCGGTCTTTTTCCGTACAAGGGCGAAATTAAATGGAAAGAGGGAGTAAAAGTAGGTTATGTTCCCCAAAGGGTTCCTTTTGTCAAAGATTTTCCGATTTCAATAAAAGAATTTTTTGAGTTAAAAACTAAAAGGAAAGAGGAGGCAAAAGAAATTTTAAAAACAGTCGGCTTTGACGAAAATTTTTTAGAAAAACCTTTAGGAGAATTATCCTCTGGCCAATACCAAAGAATTTTGGTTGCCTGGGCGTTAATTCAAAATCCAAACGTTTTGCTTTTTGACGAGCCGACAAGCGGGATTGACATTTCAGGAGAAGAAACAATTTACCAACTTTTGGAAAGGTTAAAAAAAGAAAGGAATTTGGCAATTATTTTGGTCACTCACGATTTGAGCGTCGTTTTCAAGTTTTCAGATTATGTCATTTGCTTAAACAAATGCCCAATTTGCCAAGGCTTACCAAAAGAAGTTTTAAGCCCTGAAATTTTATCAAAACTTTATGGCCAAGAAGTAAAATTTTACCAGCATTATCACCAACATTAATTACCCCTACAATTTGAAAAAATTTTTGAATTTGATATAATTTGTATGGGTAAACTTTATGGTAACAATCAGGAAAAAAATTAGGGGAAAACAAACCTATTTTTATCTTGAGCATCCGATAAGAAAGGG
>CAZQIO010000038.1:0-2192 GCA_964593405.1 uncultured Candidatus Saccharibacteria bacterium
ATTATACCCCAGAACAATTAGTTCAAAAAATCAAATCCTATTTTTAACAGAATTTGTCAAAAGATCTTGACAAAAATTTTTAATACGCTAAGATAAAAGTGGTACTTAAAAATCAGGTTAAGAGGGGGTGGAAATGGAAAGAATGTATGAGAGGAATTGGGGATTTATCCCAGAAGACCTCCAAGAAAAGATTGAAACTACTAAACTACTGTTTGTAGGATGCGGAGCTGCGAGTCAAATTGCTTTATTGGCTGCGAGGGCTGGATTTACCAAATTTATTCTATTGGATGGCGACAAAGTAACACTCTCGAATTTGAACAGACAGGCATTTTTTAGTCATCAATTAGGCCAGAACAAAGCACAAGTGTTGAAAGAGCTTATTTTAGGCATCAATCCCAACGCCAAAGTGACCGCCTATCCCGAATTTCTTGTGGATGCGGAAAGGGTAGCAAAAGAGGTCAAAAAAGCCGATATAATCTTAAACTCAGCAGACCCAGAAGAACCGCTTTGGACAATACATTATTTTTGTAGAAAAGAGCAAAAAGTGGAAATTCAGATCTTAAACATGGGTTGGCTCGCTTATGCTATAGTTTTTACTCCCCAAACTCCTTCGCTTGAGGAGATTGTAGGAGGCAAGGTCTATGGGGTTGATCTCTACATGAGACTAGCTACAGCTACCATGCGTTTTCTCCCAAAAAAATTTATTGACTTTCTATCCCGATATTCCAAAAAGATTGAAAGACGACCCTTCCCACAACTAGGGCCCACAGTGCTGGCCAACGCCGCTCAAGTAGTGACAGCAATGATCAGAATAGTAATGGGAGACCCTACGTTACCAGTAGCGCCAAAAGCTTTAACAATAGATCTTTTTCCCTAAAGTCAAAATGAGCTGGCGCTTGCCAGCTCATTTTTTTAAAACTATGATTCAAAAAATCATTACTTCCAATCCAAAATTACTAATTCAATTTTTTAAATTAATGCCCGCTTCTTTTTGGGAGAAAAAAAGCCAAGGCGTAGCTTTTTCTGCTTTCGATTATGCTGTGGCCAAAAGCCCTGCTTATAGAAAATTTTTAAAAGAGCATAATGTGAATCCCCTTGAGATTGTAACCATTGATGATTTTAAAAATAAAGTTCCTATTACTTCCAAAAAGAATCTTTTTCATTTGCACCCCATTCCCGATTACCTCTCAAAAGAAGAATTTGCTAATCTTTTCGGAATATGTTTTTCTAGCGGATCTACTGGTAAAGCCACCCCCTTTTTGTATTCAAGGAAAATATACTTAACAGCCATGCGTGGTTGGTTTGCATGGTTAGATTTTATGTGGGATCTTTCTGCAAAAAAAACCGCAACTTTATTTATCAATGCTGCACCTTTGGGAATTTGGCCTTTTGGGTATACATTAAATCTTCTAATGGGTTTAATATTGGAAAAACATAACATCACTTATTTAACACCAGGATGCGATGTGAAATTAGTAATAGAAATCTTAAAGGAAATAAGCAAAAATTACTCTCAGACTGTGATAGCTACTCTTCCTTCTTTCTTTAAGAAAATTTTAGAAGAAGGAGACAAAGAGGGATTTGAATGGAGCAAATTTAATTTAAAACTTCTTTTGGCTGGCGAATTTTTAAGAACAAAGCAAGAAAAATATTTCCTTTCAAGAATAGATCCTTCTGGTAAAGAACCATGGAGAATTTTTAATTTGTATGCAGCAGGCGATGCAGGGCTTCTTGGATGCGCATTTCCCCCTTGTCAGGTAATTAAAAGAGCGATCGAAAAAGACGAAAACCTTAAAAAGAAAATTTTACTATCAAACGTTCCAGATTTTTCCTTGTTTCAATACAATCCTCTCAACACTTTCTTAGAGGAAGAAAATGGTAACCTTATAGTAACCTCTACCTCAACTCTTTCACCAGTTGTTAGATATAGATTGGGAGATTTAGTTAGAGTGCTTTCCTTTTCTGAAATGAAAAATATTTTACATCAACACGGTTATTCTATTCCTTCTTTGCTTAAAAATATAAACTGGAAAAAAGGATACTTTAAGTGGCCATTTTTGATATTTTTAGGAAGAGGAGATGACATGATCACCATTTTCACAGGTGCTAAAATTTCTCCTCAAAACATCCTTCCTCTCTTGGATACTCCAGAATTTGAACAAATTAACAGTTTTAAAATTACTGCAAATGAA
>CAZQIO010000038.1:2202-3388 GCA_964593405.1 uncultured Candidatus Saccharibacteria bacterium
ACTAAAACCCCAGCAAAAAATTCCTTCTGAAACCATTGAAAAATTAAAACAAAAATATCAAAAGTTGATCCACGAGCAACTTTTAAGGGAAAACTTAGATTATGCCGATGCTTACAGAATCGATCCCCAAAAAACTCTACCTCAAATAGAAATTTTCAATTTCGGCGAAGGACCATTTAAAGAAGATTTTAAAAGACCAAAGCCAAAATTTGTAGTTTGAATTTACTCGTGATACAATTTTTTAATGGTTTCGATTTGGGCTTCTGCGTTGTGCTTGTTTATCCTTTTCCTCTCTTTTTTTCTTGGATTTTTAGTTTATTCCAGTAATAAGAAAAAATCCCAAAACCGCTATTTTTTCTTTATTTGTGTTTTTACTGCTCTTTTTATTGGGAGCGCTTATTTTTCGGAATTTTTTCCAAGATCTAATCCATTTTTGACCATCTTTTTAAGTAAGATAACTTATGCAAGTGTAGTTTGGTGGGCAATTTTTCTTTTTCTTTTTTCTTTAGTTTTCCCAGTCGAAGAGAAAATTTCGAATTTAATTAAAATAATTTCTTTTGCATGGGGAAGCATTTTAACCCATCTAATTCTTTTCACTCCATTTTTCGTTTCAGACATTAAACTCACTCCTTGGGGATTTGATGTTGTTTATGGTAAACTATTCTTTCCCTTTTTTGGAATCACTTTTTTATTTCTTATGATTTTATTCTTTTTTAACACAATTTCTAAATACTTAAACTCACCGCGTGAGGAAAGAAAAAGAGTGAGTTTGCTATTTTTGGGTTTGGGAATTTTTGTCATACTGCAAATCATGATTAATGCACTTTTACCTCAGATTATAGGCACTCAGCAATATTATTTTTTAGGGAATTTTTCTGCCATTTTCTTTTTGGGATTCGCAGCCTATTCTATTGTCGCTAAAAAGGTTTTTGGGGCGGAAATAATTTTGTCCCAATTACTTGTGGCAGCTATAGCGTTGTTTTTACTCTTCCAGGTTTTGTTTGCTAAAGAATTAATTTGGAAAATCACTCACGGAATATTCTTTGCGCTATTTACTTTTTTGGGTTGGCTGCTAATTAGCTACACACTAAAAGAGATCAAAAGAAGGGAAGAAATAGAAAAACTTTCTCAAGCAAAAACTGAGTTTTTGTCGATTGCTTCTCATCAGTTGAGGACTCCTTTGACT
>CAZQIO010000039.1:0-3177 GCA_964593405.1 uncultured Candidatus Saccharibacteria bacterium
TGTCCTAACATACTGGAGGGCCAAAAAATTTATTTTAAAAAAAAAAAGGAGGCGGGGGTAAACCCCCCCGCCATCGCGGCTCCTCCGCGTTCACTCCTTATACACGGGCTCCCGTAGCCACTTCACCACCAATTCGACGAGCCGGATTGGGGGAACGATTCCAGCCAACGGAAGCCATTTTACGATGGTCAAGATGACTTCCCATCGCGCCGCCATCACTTCCCTCCCCCATCTCAACGCTTCTTTTAATACCATCCATGTGCCTATTCCGAGATCCACGAAAAGGATACTCAAGATCACTATGATGGGGAGGGACAAATTTTGAGAATGGGCGAGGTTTGCGAACCACTCAATTCCACTCAGGTAGGTTTCCCGAAGAGCCTCACGTACATTCAAAATGACTCCCCGGTAGGACATGCCCACCAGGAGGCCCCCCAGGAAAGCCAGGAAAATAGAAAGGACGTACAGTACTACCCTCATCTCTACCCCTCCTTCTTTTTAGATTAGCACCCCTTTTGAAGGTGCCACCTTTATTATACCAAATTCAAAATTCTTTGTCAAGAGTTATTAGGTTTTTTGACACAAGGAAAATATTGTATAATATTCATATGGCCAAAAAACAAGCAAAAAAAGAGGAATTTGAATTCAAAGACCCTTTTTTGGGCCATGATTTAAAGTTTAAAGTGGTTCCAATAGAAAAATTGGAGGTTGTTTCTCATCAAAGAAAGCCAAGTAACTATCATGTTAGACATTTGATAGATTCAATAAGAAGGGTTGGTTTTATCGTTCCTTTGATTGCGGTTGAAGAAGATGGAAAATACAAAATTATTGATGGCCAACACAGATTTTTAGCTGCAAGACAACTAGACATTCAAAAACTTCCTGTGATTTTGGTTCCAAAAAAATTGGAAGAGTTGATGATGAATTTTAACATTGAGAAAGAATTAAACATCAGGGAAAAGTCTTTTGTTGCTCTAAACATTTACAGAGAATACCTTGGTAAAAATCCAGAAATGTTAGAAACAGAACCTGTTTTGCAAGACTCAATTGAGAATGCCTACTATGTAACTTTGGGGTTGGGTTATGAGAAAGAAGAGAGACTTTTGGGATCTGGTCTGGAATCTGTTTTGAAAAAGTGCGACTTTTTCTTGGAAATGCCAATAAAAGATGGTTTGAAAGAGAGGGAAAGGAGGTCGGAAAAAGTTTTGAGAGTGAATTATTTGGTAAGGGAAATTGCCCAAAAGTTAAAAGAGATGGAAAAATGGCATCCTTTTGTCTGGCAACAGATCATTTCTTTTGCCAATCCTTACAAGAGAAAAAGGTTGCCAGGGGAATTTGACGAAATTTTTGACACTTTAATTTCGAACTTAGAAAAAGCTGCTCAAAACCCAGAGATTGTCTTGACAGAAAAAATAGAAGAAAAATGAAACTTGAAAATCAACTAATGTTATGTCGGCAATATTGGTGGAAAATCTTAAAAAAGAATTTAATGGGTTGGTGGCTGTTGATGGAATTTCTTTTGAAGTAAAAGAAGGAGAATTGTTTGGGTTGTTGGGCCCAAACGGGGCTGGAAAAACTACTACTTTAAACATTCTCTCAACCCTTTTGAAACCAACGTCAGGAAAAGCCTTTGTTAATGGTTTTGATGTTCAGAAAGAAAGAGACAAAGTCAGAAAATCTATCGGAATGGTCTTTCAAGAGCCTGCTTTAGATAATTATTTGACCGGAAGAGAAAATTTAGAATTCCATGGATTAATGTATGGTTTAAAAAGATCAGAAGTCAAAAAAAGAGTTAAAGAAGCTCTAAAGTTGGTAGAATTGGAAGATTTTGCTGACAAACTTGTCCAAACTTATTCTGGCGGAATGAAAAGGAGATTGGAAATTGCCAGGGCTTTAGTTCACCAGCCCAAAATTTTATTTTTGGATGAACCGACTTTAGGTTTGGACGCCCAAACAAGGAGAAGAATTTGGGAATATATTAAAAAATTAAACAAAGAAAAAGGGGTAACAATCATTTTGACGACCCATTACATGGAAGAGGCAGATTTTTTGGCAGACAGAGTAGCAATCGTAGATTATGGAAAAATTGTTGCCTTAGATACTCCAGAAAATCTGAAAAATGTTTTGGGCGGAGATGTGATTTTAGTTGAAGTAGACAATTATCAAAACGCTGAAAAAGCTTTCAAGAAATTGCCCTGGATAAAAAAATTAAGCCATGAAAACGGAGTTTTTTATTTGCAGGTTGAAAAAGGAGAAGAAAAAATTCCTCTTTTGGTTAAAATTGACGAAAGGGAAGCTGGCTTTAAAATAAAATCTATCAATTTAAGAAAACCGACTTTGGAGGATGTCTTTTTACATTTCACTGGTAGGACAATTAGAGAAAGAGAGGCTTCTTTTGCAGAAAGGTTAAGAGAAAGAGCAAAAAGGCATAGAGGGTAAAATTATGGAAATAAATTTGACCGCAATTTATGTTTTGTGGTTGAGAGAAATGAAAAGATTTTTGAGGTCTTGGTCAAGAATTTTGAGCACTTTGATGATGCCGCTTTTCTTTTTGATCTTTTTGGGCTTTGGTTTCAAAGGGGCTTTCATTCCCGGAGTTGGTCAAACTAAAGATTACATTCACTTTTTGGTTCCAGGAATTATTGGAATGACTTTAATTTCAACTTCGATGATGGCTGGAATTTCAGTTTTGTGGGACAGAGAATTTGGGTTTTTGAAAGAAATTTTAGTTGCCCCAGTTTCTAGAGTTTCTATAGTTTTGGGAAGAATTGTTGGAGGAATGAGCACTTCTTTGATTCAGGCAATTTTAATTTTGTTAATTTCTTTGGGAATGGGATTTAAAATTAGCTCTCTAACAAATTTTATTTTAGCCCTTTTGATCATGGTTTTAATTTCTTTTGGTTTTATTGGTTTGGGCTTAATTTTTGCTTCAATTTTAAAAGACATTCAGGGATTTGGAGTTATTGTTCAAATGATCATTATGCCCCTGTTTTTTCTCTCTGGTGCCATTTTCCCCCTTTCAAACCTTCCCCGTTTTTTAAGATACGTCTCTTACTTGGATCCTTTAACTTTTGGGGTTGAAGGATTAAGACGGGCTTTGGCTGGGTTTTCTTATTTGTCTTTTTGGGTAGATTTCCCAGTTTTAATTTTGTTTTCAACTTTTACCCCTTTTTTGGG
>CAZQIO010000040.1:0-2733 GCA_964593405.1 uncultured Candidatus Saccharibacteria bacterium
AAATTTATGAAAGGAATATTCGGCAGCGGCGTTGGCTCCGATGCTGTACTGAACGAAATTAACAAAAACTGGTTAGAAAAGAAGTTAGAAGAATTTAAAGAAAACCCAATAATTTTATTTGCGCACCATCCGTTTGTGACAGGCGTAATTTTAAAATTTTATGCATTTGATGTTGAAGAACTAAATAAAATTGAGGAAATTCTTAACAAAGGAATAGTTCCATTTGATTTCGGGGGTCATATACATAGTTTTCAAGAACCTCACGGTGTGTTTGCGCCTCAAAATGCAAATTTGAAATATGAAACACTTGGTACTACCCAAATCTTTAGCACGGAAGCATTAATGGTAGGGTCAAATGGAAAAGGCGTAGCAACATCAACACCAGAGAACGGAGTTGCCGATACAAAGAAAGGAATCGTGAGAATCGTGAAAATTTTTGAAAAAGATAATTTGAATCCAAACAATTGGGAAACAACAGAAAGAGGAGACGAATTTTTAGCTTTTAATCCTTATTTTAATTTTGGCTTTTCTTTAAAACAAAAGTTAGGTTTACCTTGTATTAGGGTGGAAGGTCATGCTTTTTCTGACAAAAATATAAAACCTTCTACTATTTTTTGGGATTTTGGAGACGGCGAGCAAAAAGAAGAAATTCAAGAATATACAAAATGTTATAATGCGCCAGGAAAATACAAAATCACACTAACTTTAAAAGATAAAAATTCAAATTTTTCAGAATCAATCTCAAAAGAAGTTGAAATTAAAAAAGGAATTTTACCAAAAACTATTAAGAGAACAGAAGAACAAATCAAAAGTGGAATTAAATTTTTCTCTGAGAAATCACAAATGTTTTTTGATGAAATTGGAGAAATAAGTGGAAAGGTTAAAACTTGGATTTTCAAAGAAAAATCTCCTTTGAAACCAATCGGAATTGTAAATGTAGATTTTGACAAATTACAAACCGACCTTGAATTAAATAATCTTCTCGCAGATACTGACCTAGAAAAAAGAAAAACAATCTTATTTACTCCTCAATGGCCAGAAGCCATTGAAAGGTCGAAGGTTTTATTTTTACCAGTAAAATGAAAAGCAATAAAATATCTTTAATTTTAGGTCTGGTTAGTTGGCTTACGTTAGTAATGGAATGGTCAATAGGGGTGTACGAGCTTGGATGGCCACCTCAAGTAGAAATATTGAGTGTATTTGGGAAAAATATTCATAATCTCTCTCGTTCATTTAGTTTTTTAAGTTTTTATGTTGGTTTTGGATTTTTATTTGTATTAGTATTTTCCCTTATAGGATTTTGGCTAGGGTTACGCAGCTTAAAGGATTCTAGTAAAATTGTTACCTTTTTTGCATTTTTACTTAACTTTACTGCTTTTATTTTTTCCCTCCTCATCGCTTGGCTTTTGTTTGGCCTTGCCAGAGGAATGTGAAAATGGAAATTGCATAGTTGCATAATTGGGCAAATGTGAAAATCGATAGTAAAATAATAAAATATAAAATTTGGCATTTGCGGCGAATTTAGCGTAGTCAATTGAAATGTGATATTTCAAAATTTCATGAAATTTGGAAATATCATTAAAATTTCTGTTTTGAGAAAATGCGGAATTTTGATTTTTGGGATTTTGGCAAATTTTTTGTTTTTTAGTTTTGCTCTGGCCCAAGAGCAAGTTTATGTTTGTCCTTTGGCAACAAAAATGGAAGAGATAAATCCAAGGTGTGATTGTCGGATTGATTTGATTTTGTGGCAGACTGTAACGAGTAGTTGCGAAAAAGATGGAAAAACTTACGAGATGACATTGATAATTCAAGAAATAGATGGCCAGCAATATTTTGCAATTTTAGGATTCGAAAATGGTGGGGCAGGAGTGAATTTGAAACCTGAAGCCAAAATTTCTGGAGATTTTTCAGGAGTTGTTGGTCAAAATTTAAATTTCAGCGGAGAAAATTCTTTTGACCCAAACGGAGATCCGCTAGATTATCTTTGGGATTTTGGAGATGGAAGTTTTGCCAAGGGGGTAAACGTCGCCCATGCCTACAATTCCCCTGGTACCTATTTTCTAACTTTAACCGTGGATGATGGCTTGACATCTTCTAGCGAAACAGCAACAGTTTCAATCAGTTCAATGCCTCTTCCAGGAGGTTTTGTTGTTTTACTGCCAGCTCAAGAAAAACCAAAAGAAGAATGGCCAAAAGAGGAAATCAAAAAAGAGACAAAATTTTTAGCTCCTCCAACTCCAAAAATTTCTTTTAAATTGCCAATTGAAAAAGAGAAAGTTGAAGAAAAAGATAAAACCGGAACCGGAGCAGAATTAAAAGGCAGCGAAACAAAAGAGGAAATTGAAATTAAAAAACCATCAATTGAAAAGAAAGCTCTCAAGGCAAGCTTAGTCGATGTCTTGAAAGGAAAATTATTGATTTATTCAATCTCGGTGACAGTTTTGGTCCTTTTAATTGTGGGGATTTTGAAATTGAAAAATTTTTGGCAAAAGAGAAAGTTTAAATGATTAAAGATTTTAAAATTTTGATTTTTACTTTTGTTGCTCTATTTTCTCTTTTTGGAATTTTTTTCTCTTTTAAAAATCTTTCAAATCAATCTTTTTTGGCTCAAATTTCAAGTTTTAGAGAAAAAGAGAAAATTTTAGAAAGCGAAATTTCAAATTTAAAAGAGAAAATTTTAAATTTGGAAGAAAAATTGGAGAAGGTATTAGATGAAATTTCAAATTTTAAAAA
>CAZQIO010000041.1:0-1178 GCA_964593405.1 uncultured Candidatus Saccharibacteria bacterium
TTTTAGTCTTGCTTTAGCTGGACTTGAACCTGAAGAAAGCTGTGAAAGTCTTTCTTTAAAGTACAAAGATTTGATTTTAAAATACGATGCAAATCAAGATAGGCAATTATCGTTTTCCGAATTGACAAATGTGCTTTCTGATTGGATGCAATATAAATTATCTAGTGAAGCTTTAATTGGACTTTTGAGTTTTGGCCGACAAAAATGCAAGCTCTTTATCGGAGTGGAATATCCAGTTTCTGGTACACTCTCGGTTGACAAAACTACAGTTGTCATTGGCCAATCAGTCACCATTACTGTTACAGGACAAGATGAAAATGGAGTAGCCAAAGTTTGGGCCTATTTTCAAGGAAGTTGGAAATCATATGATTGCCAGGGACAAAAAACTTGTACCGGTACTTTTACTTTTACACCCACTCAAGAGGGCACTCTCAAGATTTACGGTTATGTACTAGGGAAAAAAGCAGATGGTTCTTTTGAAGGAGCTTGGACTGTTCCACCTTATGTAGAAGTAAAAATTTCAAGCCCTGTCACTCCTCCACCAGGCATTGGTGTTTCTGGTACGCTTTCGGTTGCTAAAACAAAAGTGGGTGTAGGGGAAACAATTGAGTTGACGGTTACAGGGAAAGATGAAGAGGGTGTAGTAAAGGTATTTGCATATTATCAAGGAAGTTGGCACTCTCAAGAATGTGGGGGAAAAACAATTTGTAGTGCCACTTTTAGTTTTCAAGAATCCAAACCTGGGGTTTATAGATATTACGGATATGTATTTGGAAAGAAACAGGGAACCTGGACAACTCCTCAATATGTAGAGGTAACGGTTGAAGCTACTCCAAGTGTTTCGATCAAACTTCCAAATTGCGAATTTACAGCTTCTCCAGGAATTTATGCAAAGCCAAAAGATTGTACTTGGTCTAGTTTAGTTCGGAGTGGTTCTGGTCAAAGGAATTCTTGTAAATTTTTAATTGCAGAACATACAATTTTTGCCTGGTCCACAAAAGGAGGAGTTTTTCAAGTTGCAGGACCAGCTGGTGTAGGAGAAGGAGTTGATCTTTGCAAGATTGATTCTGTACCAAGTGAAGATCTTCCAAAATGTCCATTTAGTGGAACTCCAGGTGAGGTGTGGGTGAAACCTATATTTGAAAATCCAGTTTTCACCTGGACTTGGGAGATAGGAA
>CAZQIO010000041.1:1188-2582 GCA_964593405.1 uncultured Candidatus Saccharibacteria bacterium
CTTTTGGAATTTCTGTTCCTACT
The DNA here is from genome assembly GCA_964593405.1 of uncultured Candidatus Saccharibacteria bacterium. GTDB lineage: Bacteria > Patescibacteriota > Minisyncoccia > Minisyncoccales > GBS-2 > CAZQIO01. The sequence continues at coordinate 1,212 of CAZQIO010000041.1, forward strand.
ACTGGTATTGAAATTAAGTTTGGAGATTTAGCGAACATGATATTAGGTGGAAAATTGCCTGCCCAAATTAAAGATTTTCTCAATTCTTTTACTGTTTCTCTTTCTCCAGACACCAAAATTGGACCTGAACTTTACACTCATAGCAACACTCTAGAGAGAGCTTGGTGCGGTGTTAAAATTTGGCCCATTTTAACCGGATCTCTGCCTTGTGAGTTTTGTGTCGTAAAATAAAAAAATATAAAATATAAAATTCAAAACCCCTCTCCTTGTGGGGGGTTTTTTTATTTTTGAGTTTCTTTTGCAATTTCTTTAAAAATTTGAGGGGCTTTATTTGCTATAGTAGCTAAAATTTTTCTATCAATTTGGATATTTTTTTCTTTTAAGGCATGAATAAAGGTTGAATATTTCAATCCTAAAGCTCGGCAAGCAGCCGAAATTTGAGTTTGCCAAAGTCTTCTAAAAACTCTTTTTTTCTTTTTTCTATCAGCATAAGCCCTAGACCAGGCATGTAAAAGAGCTTCCTTTGCTGCTCTAAATTTTGATTTTCTTTGGCCCCTAAAACCCTTTACATATTTTAGTAAATGCTTTCTCCTTTTTCTTGCTGCTTTTCCTCTTTTTACTCTTACCATTTTTATTTTCGACAATAAGTTAAAAACCTTTTGATTATTTTTGCTTCTTCTGGGGAAACCTCAACCCATTTTCTAGTTTTTCTAATTTTGTCTCCTGATTTTTTCGCTCGATAATGGTCTTGCCCGCAAGGTCTTCTTAGAATTTTTCCACTTTTTGTAATTTTGAATCTTTTTAAAATTGATTTTCTTGTTTTTGCTTTTGCCATAAAAATAAAAAATTAACTTTTAGTGAGAAAAAGGGTGAATCCTTTTGGCTCTTTTTTTAATTCCCTCTCAATTTTAAATGAAACTTTTTCTTTTAAGAGGTTTAAAAAATTATCAAATTTTTCTTTAGCAAGATTTTCAAAAAGCCTTTCTCTCCCTCGCAAGATCATTTCAACTCTTACTTTCTGGCCTTTTTTTAGGAATTTCTCTGTCTGAGCTACCTTGGTTTCTAAGTCATGGGGAGAAATATTAAATCCTATCCTTACCACCTTTATTTCCCCTCCCTTTTGAATCTTTTTCTCTTTCTTTTGTAATTGATACAAATATTTTCCGTAATCTCCAATTTTGCAAACAGGAGGAGTCGCTTTTTCGCTTACCAAAATTAAATCTAACCCTTTCTCTTTAGCCATTTCCAATGCAGCACTTAAATCAAAAATACCCAAATTCTTTCCGTTTTCATCGATCACCCTTACTTTTTCTGCTTTTATTTGATTGTTAATTAAAATTTTTTCTTGCACTTAAAGATTTGAGTGGAGAC
>CAZQIO010000042.1:0-2292 GCA_964593405.1 uncultured Candidatus Saccharibacteria bacterium
AGGCAGCGCTCACTCCAGGCTGAGCTAAGTGCCCTTGGTCGCCTCGCAGAGCTCCGCCCTGCTCGGCTCCCAGTGGGCGCGGTAGGATTCGAACCTACGACCCCGGGTTTATAAGACCCGTGCTCTAACCAGCTGAGCTACGCGCCCAAACTCTATTATTATAGCACAGCCTAAAACCACTTTTCAATTTACTCAATTAAATTGACAACTTGGATGAAGTATTATAGGTTATTTTATTGAAAAGGGCCCGTAGTTTAGTGGTAAAACGCCTCTTTCGCAAAGAGGAAATTGTGGGTTCGATTCCCACCGGGTCCAAATGAAACAAAAACTTGGGAAAAGGGGAGAAGAAATCGCCAAAAATTATTTAAAGAAAAAGGGATACAAAATTTTAGACAAAAATTATAAATTTCAAATTCCTGGAGATTTACAAAGGGGAGAAATTGATATTGTGGCAAAAAAAGGAGATACAATTTGTTTTGTTGAGGTTAAAACGTTAAAAGATCCTAAAATTGAGATTTTGCCAGAAGAAAAGATCAATTTTTCAAAAAAGAAAAAATTGATTTTGGCTGCAGAAAGTTGGCTAATTAAAAACAAAATTCCCTTGGATTCAAAGTGGCAAATTGATGTGATTTCTGTGATTGTTGAAAAAGAGAAAGTGAAAATTTCCCACTTTGAGAATGCAATTTCGGCAATAGATTAAAAGTTAACTTTTTAAGGCCAATTTAATCCTTTGAATTGCGGTTAAATTGGAAAAAATTGCCAAAATCACTATCGGATAAATTGCAAATTTTAGATTGAAAATTGCCAAAAACAAAGCTAAAGCCAAAACAATCATTCTCTCTGCTCTTCCAAAAAGTCCCTCTTTTAATTCTTCAGAAATTAACTCTTTTTCTTTTGCCGCTGCTTTTGCATAGGTTGTCATTAAAGATCCAAAAAAGGCCAAAAATATCCAGTATTTTGCCGGCAAAAAAATTTCTGGCAGAGGCAAAGAAAAAAGGGAAAGATATACCAAACCCTCGACAATCCTGTCTGCGATGGTATCAAAATAAGCTCCTTTTTTAGTGGCAGCATTTGTGTATCTGGCAACTGCTCCATCGACAAAATCCAAAAAGGCAGCCAACAAAAAAAACAAAAACCCCAACAAAAACTCTTTGTAAAAAATTGAAAGGGCAGAAAATATTCCAAAAAAGATTGAATTTAAAGTGTATTGGTTTGGACTCGGGCCCAATTTTGAAAAAATTTTGCCGGTCAATCTCTCAATCGGTTTAAATTTTTCTCTTTTTTCTGCCAACATAATTTAAAATTTTAAAAAAATTTCTCTTTAAGTGGTCAAAAAGTTTTTCAAAAAAACCAATTTCTCTGCCACAAACTTTTCCTTCTCCTTTTTTTATTTTCTCTAAAATCTCTTCAATTGACAAATTTTCACCTTCAATCTCCAGCCAGGCTCTGCCAATGAAATTTGGAGAATGAGAATCGGTGCCGACTGTAAAGCCCAATTTTTTTTCTTTGGCAAATTTTTGAGCTCTTTTGTTTCCTCTACCAAAAGTTGAGGCGTTCAAAATTTCAATGGCATCTATCTTTTCAATCAACTCGTTTAAATTTCCTTTGAATTTACAAAAAAGAGAAAAAGGATGGGGCAAAACGACAAAACCACCCAAAGCCTTTATTTTTTCTATCGTCTCTTTTGCCGAAAGGCCATTTTCAATTTTTTCTTTAATGTTTAAGGCCAAAATATCTCCCTCTTTGGTTTTTATTTCGATTCCGGGCAAAATTAAGATTGGCTTTCCTTTGGCATATTCAATAGCTTCCATGGCTCCCTGAATTTCTCCATGGTCTGTAATTGCCAGACAATCAATTCCCTTTTTGATAGCAGTATCGACAATTTCTTTGGGGCAAGATAGGCTATCTTTTGAATAGAAAGTGTGACAATGAAGATCGCACCTCATTAACTTTTTGATTTTATCAAAATTTTAAATCAAAAAAAGCCCTTGACAAAATTTTTTGCTCTGATAAAATCTTTTTATTACCATGAAACCAACTTCTATTTTGAAAAAAACAAATCAATTAAACCTTTTTGGTTTTTACTTTTTCTTTGACCCTCCAGGGAGGGCTAAAGATTGATTTTGAGAGACTCTCAAAGTTAATCTTTGGCCCTCCTGAAAGAGGGCCTTTTCAGTTCTCCTTCAACGTAGCCCCTTAAAAGGGTGAGAGGTGTTGTTTCATGGTAGAGAACAATCCTAGAGAAAGGTATTAAAGAGAAAGGAGGGGGCCATGAAGATGGAGAAGAAACTC
>CAZQIO010000043.1:0-2129 GCA_964593405.1 uncultured Candidatus Saccharibacteria bacterium
AGAATAAGGAGAGAAAAGTAAGATAAAATTATGACAAACAAAAAAATCGTCGGTCTTTTCTTATTTTTCATCTTCTCTTCCTTCTTTTTTAGTCTTTGTTTTGCCCAATTGGAATATCCTTTACCTGGCGCTCCTCCAAAAGTGACGGGAAAGGAGGAATTTAAAAAATATTTTGAGGCTTTTTTAAGATTTGTTTTGGCAGTTGCAGGTTTGATCTTATTTTCCATTTTAGTCTACGGAGGATTTTTGTATTTAATCTCCGCCGGAGACCCCAACAAAAAAGCAGAAGGAAAAAAGAAAATTGCCCAGGGATTTGTTGGAATTGCCCTTTTACTTTTGCTATTCTTGTTTTATAAAGCCCTTTGGGGGAAAGAAGGGCTACCCATTCCTTCTTCCGTTACGTGGCCCCAGGGAGAAATTACTTCAGGAGTTTGGATGACTCCCGAAAATGTTGGCGAAAATGAATATCTGAATATTCTGAAACAAGGGTTTCGGCTTCCAGAGCACGCCCGAGGGGAAAGCTCCCTTAAAGAAGGTCAAAAACTTGTCAACGTTCCTTCAAAAAAAGGAAAGACTGAAGTGTACGATAATGCATTCTTTGTTGCGGAAAAAGCGGAAAAGAGAAGATTAGGAGCGATTGAGGTGTTAGAAAAGGATATTTATTATCTTTTAGGAAAAGAAAACAAATTGAAGATTGTGCCTTTCCAAAAAGGTTCTGCTTCCGGCCCCGGCCCTTACTTTACACTGGAAAAAAGTTCTGCATCTTCTGGTGCCGGAATTAATCTTTGTGCCTGCTCAGCAGTTTTTGAAGCCCCAACCGGAAAAATTAGCGAGAAAACTTGTATTGAGTGGTTGAAACAATACAAGAAAGTAAAGGAAATTCCAGGAAGTGTTTGTAAAGAAATTCCCCTGAACGGGGACTACCAAGTATTGAGGCCACCAAAAGAAGGGATTTTTGATTACTCAAAGGATAGCAGAACCATCTCAGTAAATGAAGGAATTTCCGCCATTATTTGTGCCCAAAATGGAGAATGCGTATTTTTAGAGGGGCCAATTGCCATCACTAACATCAGCCAACTTCCCCAAGATTTTTGGGACGTTGTTTTTCTAGAAGGTAGCCAGTTAGCCATTCCCGAATCTAAAATTTCAAAAATTTATCTTTTTCGGGGAAAATAAAAAAATATGTTTTTCCTTCTTCCAATTCTCGTTTTGGCGGTCGCTGTCGCGGCGCTCTTCATTGGCTGCAACATTCGCGGAAGTTTAGTGCCCGACATCGACACATGGATTGTAGGCGCCGCCACTCATTTTTTCGATTGGTGCGTGCAGATTTTCAATTGGGTAAGTGCTCCCGGTGCAATAAAACTTCCTTACACTAAACCTGAAAATCCCGTAATTAAAGCGGGCTTGGGTGCAACTCAACCTTTGGCCGTGGTCATGTGGGTTTTTGCTTTTGTGGTTTGCGCCATTTTGATTGCTTTGGGAATCGGAGAATACTCTGCGAAAAAATTAATCGTCAACCTCATCATCGCCGCCATTTTTATTCAATTTCTGCCATTTCTTTGCGGAGTTTTCATTGACGGAACAAATATTCTCGTCGCGTTTTTCGCCGGCGACATGAAAGACAAAGTAAAGTCGCTCAATGCTGAGGATATAAAAGCAAAGAGTGTTTTTTCAACCGACGAAGACACGCAGAGAACGATGACATGTGTGATCGGCACAATCATCCTCACTGCGATCGCCTTTGGGCTTTTGATTTATAGCATTGCTTTTTTGGCGCGATATGTGTTTTTGTGGGCTTTAGTAGTTTTGAGCCCCATCGCTGGCGTTTGTTGGGCGTTTCCGGAAATTAAAGAGCCCGGGGGTGAGTTTTTCAACGCTCTCAAACAATTTTGGAATTGGTGGGAAAAACAATTTTTTCATTGGTGTATTCTTGGAGTCACTTTAATGTTTTTCGCTTGGCTTTCGCTAAGCACTGTGGTATCTTTAAAGGATATCTTGGGTCAAATGGAACGATTCAAATGTTGCTCGCTTACTTTAAACCCATTTTCCCCGCAAATTGCTCTGGCAGCCGAACCCCTTTTAAAACCGGGTGAAACCTTTGGCGTTCCTCAACCTTCTCCAGGTTGGGG
>CAZQIO010000044.1:0-1896 GCA_964593405.1 uncultured Candidatus Saccharibacteria bacterium
TGAAATTTCGTATCTCAAATAAGGCAACTCTTCTGTTTGAACTGGGAAAAATCTGGGGGGTCTTCAGTAGCAGCAATTACCATCCGTGAAACAACTTTAAAAAGGGGGATTTCTGTTGGAGAGAAAGTGCCAATGCAATCTCGAAGTTTTCCTTCCTTTTTTATCGTCACAAAGGCCCCAATTTTTGATTGAGCGCAGGATCTCTTTCTTCAAACTCTGGAATTTCCTCCTTCAAAATAAAACGCTCAAACGCTTTCTCTGGCAATTTCCAAAAGCCGCTTTTTTTGTTTCTCAGTAAAAAATTTTCCATTTTTTTCATTTGTGTTTGAAGTCAAGTAATTTGACTTGCCCAAAATATTTTTTTATTATTGCCCTAACGCAAGGCTCAAAATTTTCCATAAAAAATTTAATTTTTAACTCTTAAAATCAATGCAAATTAGCCTTCTGCTTTTTTGGCCACTCTTTTTATTTCAGAAATTACTTTGCCTTTCTTGTGACTTTCCATTTCATGCAAAACAAAAGCATCTAATATCCCTCAATCTAAAAATACTTAACTTTTTCCAATTTAGATTTTGAATTTTTCTGCGTACTGCCCCAAAAGTGGTAGAGGTGTTTTCTTCCCGGAAAGAACATTAACAATACCTAAAATGGTAAGGACGAGGCAAAACATTCCACCAATTAGCCCCGCCAGCCATCCCAAAATGGGGATCCAAGAAACAAACCACAAAATCGCTTCAGCCATTAATAATACCAACCCTTGCTTGGCATGAAACTTTACAAATTCATCTTTTTTCTCTAATAAAAGAGGAATTAAAACCAAAATTCCAAGATAGCTTAAAATTGCAATTGGATTTACTTTCTCTTTTGTCTCTGGTTCTTTTGGAGTTCCTTCCATAAAATAAAGTTTTAATTTCTCAAGCTGACCTTTTTTCAAATTTTAACTTAGTAACAATGAAAAGTCAATTTTAAATCTTGACACTAAAAAATCAAAAATTATAAATTTGGGAAAAGAGCTAATCGGAAAGAAGATGGAGCGAAAAGTGAAAATAAAAATTAATTCAAATGGCGTTGAGTATCGGATATTAAAATTGAGTAATTTTTCAAAAGCGTTAAAAGAACCTAAATTTTCTTTGAACTCATGAAAGTCTCTCCGCTAAAATGGAGCAATGGTTCAAATTTTTCTTTCCTTATCCATTCTTTCAAAACCTTGCCAACTACCAAAAAATGGTCTCCGAATTCTTCCATTTTGACAAGTTTGCACTCAAAAGAGATTGGGCATTTGATCACTGGTGGCAAAACTTTTTCTGATTTTTCGACAATTAATTTTGCTTTTTTGAATTTGTCAACGAGCCTGCCAGAAAAACTTCCGCAAATTTCTGCCTCCCTTTTCATTTCTTTGTTCAGCAAATTTACTGTAAACTCTCCAACATCTTTTAAATTTTCAAAAGTGTATCTTTTTGGTGAAATGGAAATGGCTAAATATTTTGGCTCAAAGGAAATTGGCATCAAAAAAGAAGCAGTCATCACATTTGGCTTTCCCTTTTTGTTGACAGTACAAATTAGCGCCACTGGCCTTGGAAAAATTTGCTCAGAAATTCTCATTAATTTATTTTAACAAAATTTGGCATTAAAGAAGGTTCGCCAACCAAATCGGCTCACTTCTTTGATTTGAGCCGATTTCAAGCCTCAAGGCTCCGATGGAAAACTCATTTTTTATTTAAACTTTTAATTTTTATTGTTTTGCCTTCGATTAAAGCCTGGGCGACTTTTTTCTGGCTGATAATAAAATTCGAGAAAGAGTGCTTTGGGAAATTCCCATTTTCTTTGCGGCTTTTTCTTGTTCTTGTCCTAAAAGATCACAAAGCCTTAAGGCTTCCAATTCATCAATCCCCAATT
>CAZQIO010000045.1:0-1593 GCA_964593405.1 uncultured Candidatus Saccharibacteria bacterium
AAGGTTTTTGTCTAAAGTAAAAAGTGAAATGATATTTTCTTTCTCTGGTTCAAACCCTACAAAAATTCCAGCTTCTCTTGCCATTGGTAAATGGGTTATGCTTGCTTTCCCAAAAATAATCGTTTGATTCTTTTTAATTCTGTATTTTTTTCTTATTTGTCTCAGAAGTTTTGTTTTTTGGAATCGATTCAATTCTCGAATTATTTCACCTGTCACCTCTCCTTTTTTAATTTCCAACTCAGTACCAAAAGCAAAATCTAAAGGTAAATTTTCTTTTAAAACATCAAGCATAAATTGAGGATTAGAACTTAAAATTCCAACCAAAAATTTTTTTCTTTTTAAAAAAGAAATAAATTGGGGTAGTCCCGGCAAAAGATTTTTCTGGCAATAATCAAAACATAACTTGCGGAGTTCTTTTTCAGAAAAACCCGCGAAAAGTTTGTTCAACTCTTTTAATCCCCAAGGCCCAAAAATTTTTCTTTTTTGGAATTCTCTATCCAATTCTTCAACCTCCTTATCTTTTCCTAACAAAATTAATAAATCTTTAACCCCACCTAATTTGCTTTGAAAAAGAGTTGTGAAAACTATTAATTTAGGTTTTTCTTTGTCCATTTTAAAATTTCCCCAATTGTTTTTTTAAGAACCCTAAAGTCTTCAAATTTGTGGTCGGCATTCTCAATTATAACCATTTTTTTGGGACAGGTTAGGTACCTGAAGGTTTCTTTTGCAAACTTTATTGGAACGTCTTTGTCTTTTTTTCCGTGCAAAATCAAAGTGGGAACTTTTATTTTTGAAATTAAGGGATTGTAATTTTGGCATTCTCTCAAATATTGAATTGAAATTCGTCCCCGCGGAGTATCCAAATATTTTTGGGCCTTCCATTTTTTGAGCTCTCTTTTTTTGTACCAAATTTTGACTAATTTTTCTTGATTAAACGGTGGAGAGATAAAAATTAGCGTTTTGGCGACTGGATTTTGGATTTGAAAAAGGGCCGCCACCAAGGCCCCCAAGCTGTAGCCTAAAATTCCAATTTTTCTTTTATCTACTCCTGGTAAATTTTTTAAAAAATTATAGGCTGATTTTAAGTCTTCAACTTCCTGTCGAATAGTGATATCTTTGAAATTTCCCTCTGAATCTCCGCATCCTGAAAAATCAAACCTGAAAGTGGCAATACCATTTTGAGTCAATTTTTCTCCGAGCTCAAAAAATTTTCTTTCAGACTTTGTTCCTTTAAAACCATGAGCAAAGATAATGAGAGGAAATTTTTTCTTTTTCGGTAAGTTCAAAATTCCCACCAATTTTTTGTTTTTTGAATTTTTGAAAATAAAAATTTTTTCTTTGACCATGAATTACAAAAGCAAAATTAGTTCTCTTAAATTTTTGATTACTTTGTCTGCCCTTTCTCTTACTAATTTTTCTTTGGGTGAAAAAGCAACAAACATACCGGCTTCTTCTGCCATTGGTAAATCAGTAATTGAGTCACCAACAACTGTTGTTTGACCTTTTTTAAGTTTGTACTTTTTAATTTTCTCTTTTAAAATTTTTGCTTTCACGTAGCGATCGCCTTTCTTTAAAATTTTTCCGGTGGCTTTT
>CAZQIO010000045.1:1603-1829 GCA_964593405.1 uncultured Candidatus Saccharibacteria bacterium
CTCCAAAACAGTGCCTTGGGCAAAATCTAAACCCAAAATTTTTTTAAGACAATTTAAAACAAATTGAGGGTTGGAACTCAAAGCTCCAACAAAATATCCTTTTTTCTTCAAGGCTTTAATACATTCTTTAGCTTCTTTAACTAAGTTTTTTTGGCAATACTTTTTTGTTGTCTTCTCTATTTTTGATTTTTCAATCCCTTTGTACAAAAGAGCCATTTTTTTTAAT
>CAZQIO010000046.1:0-1826 GCA_964593405.1 uncultured Candidatus Saccharibacteria bacterium
TTTTTTGAGAAAACAAAAATTGAAGAAAAAGATTATGAAGAATGTTTGAACTCTCTTTCTCACCGGGGGCCGGATGACTTTGGTTTTTTTGTCGACGAAAACATAATTTTGGGTTCTCGGAGGCTGGCCATTATTGATTTGTCTCGTGCAGGGAGAATGCCAATGTCAAACGAAGATGGGAGATACTGGATGGTTTTTAACGGAGAAATTTACAATTTTTTAGAGTTGAGAAAAGATTTAGAAAAAAGGCACCAATTTAAATCAAAGACAGATAGCGAAGTTCTTTTGCATTTATTCGAGGAAAAAGGAATCGATTGTTTGAAATATTTAAGGGGAATGTTCGCCTTTGCCATTTGGGATAAAAAAGAAAAAAGGCTGTTTTTGGCAAGAGATAGATTAGGGAAAAAGCCTTTAAAATATTATTTTTGCGAAAAATTTTTTATTTTTGCTTCAGAATTGAAGGCGATTTTAAAAGATAAAGAAGTTCCAAGAGAGATCGATTGGGGAGCAATCGATGAGTATTTAACCTATCAATATATTCCCCATCCAAAGACTGGTTTTAAAGGAATTTTCAAATTGGAACCCGCTCACTATTTGATCGTTTCTTTGGACCGAAAAATTAAAAAAGAAAGATATTGGAAATTAGACTATTCTCAGAAATTGAATTTGTCAGAAAAAGAATGGGAAGAGGCAATCGAAGAAAAATTGAGAGAATCAGTAAAATTGAGGTTGAGGAGCGATGTTCCTTTGGGCGCCCATTTATCAGGAGGGATAGATTCTTCCACAATCGTTGCTTTTGCGGCAAGGGAAATGAAAGAACCTTTGAAAACTTTTTCAATCGGATTCAAAGAGCAAGAATTTAACGAACTTCCTTTTGCAAGGTTGGTCGCCAAAAGATACAAAACCGACCATCACGAATTTATTGTCGAGCCAAAAACAATCGAAATTTTGCCAAAATTAGTTTACCAATACGAAGAACCATACGCTGATTCTTCGGCCTTGCCAACTTGGTATTTGTGCGAAATAACAAAAAGAGAAATCAAGGTGGCTTTAAACGGCGACGGAGGAGATGAAAATTTTGGCGGATACGACAGATACACAGCTTATAAAATTTATCAAAATTTGAAGTTTTTGCCAGCAAAAAAAATTTTTGAGAAAATAAACCTTTTTCTTTTTAAATTAACTAAAAAACGTCTCTTTTATCGTGCCTCCAAGTTGTTTTCTTCTTTTGGAAAAAAGCCAATTTTGTTTTACTTGAAACTCATTGGCTACTTTCAAGAGGAGGAAAAGAAAGAAATTTATGATGAACAACTCTTTGAATTAACTCAAAATTCGAGAAAAGAAAAATTTTTAGAAGAAATCTTCAAGGAAGGTGAAAGTTTTGATAAAATCGATCGAATATTTTTCACCGATATTAATTCTTATTTGCCCGACGACCTTTTGGTCAAGGTTGACATTGCTTCGATGGCCCATTCTTTGGAAGTGCGTTCTCCTTTTTTGGACCACGAATTTATGGAACTTTGCGCCAAGATTCCATCGAATTTAAAAATTAAAGGTTTAAACAAAAAATACATTTTCAAAAAAATTGCCCAAAAATATTTGCCAAAAGAGTGCATTTTTAGACCCAAAATGGGCTTTGGCGTCCCCCTTTCTTTTTGGTTCAAAGGTGAATTGAAAGATTATTTAAAAGAGCAACTTTTCGACCCAAAATTTTTAAATTTTGGTTTCAAAAAAGAAGGAATTGAAAAATTGATTGAGGAACATCAAAGAGGGAAAAGAGACAATTCTTACAAACTTTGGGCACTCTTGATGCTAAAGGTTTGGCT
>CAZQIO010000047.1:0-1707 GCA_964593405.1 uncultured Candidatus Saccharibacteria bacterium
TTCAATCTTTATGTTCAAAGTCAATCTAGAAGATTTATTAAAATATTTTAAAAAAAATTTAACTATCTCCCCTAAAGATAGAATCGGAATTGTTTCTTTTGAGCTCACTTTATCTTGTATTTGCAATTGCAAACATTGCGATCTCGGAGGACAAATTAAAGGGGAAAAACAAATTGGTCCAAAAGAATATACAAAATTGGTTGAAAAATTAAATCCAATTGCTTGTCAGCTTTCCGGAGGGGAGCCGCTTTTGAGAAAAGATCTAATTGAGATTGTAAAGGCAGTAAAGATATTTAGGACTTTACCCTATACAATTTTGGTTACAAATGGCGCCCTTTTAACAGAAGAAAAATATTTAAGGCTCAAAGAAGCTGGCGTTGACCAATTTTCAGTTTCTCTTGATTTTCCCGATGAAAGACACGATGAATTTAGAAGGTTTCCAGGCCTTTTTAGACATTTAAATGAAGTTTTACCAAGACTTTCAAAACATGGGTTTCATGATATTGTTTTAAATTCAGCTTTGACCAAAGCCAATTTTAAAGAAGCCCCAGCTTTAGTTAAAAAAGCAAAAGAGTGGGGAGTTTTTATTTCATTTAGTGCTTACACTCCTTTAAGAACTGGAGATTATAGTTTAGCTTTTACAAGAAATGATTGGTCCCAATTGGATTTTGTTTTCAAAGAACTTTTGAAAATGAAAAAAGAAAAAGATTGTCCAATTATTAATTCAAAAAATATACTCTCTAAATTTTTCAAATTTTTAAAAACAGGTTATATGCCAAATTGTCAGGCGGGGAAAAAATTTGTAGTTGTTATGCCAGACGGAAGTTTGGTTCCTTGTTCAATGCAGAGGAAAAAATTTAAAAATTTGAGAGAGTTAAGAGAACAATTTTCAAAATTTAATAAATGTGGAGGTTGCTATGTAGCAATTAGGAATCATAGTGAGTCTTCATTTTTTGATTTTATTGAAGATTTGCCTCGCTATTTGAGTCTTCATTTTTTGGGTTTTGGTAGCTAAAATTAAAAAAGATGTTTAAATTTCAATTTTCTCTTTTGACAAAGGGATTTTGCGATGTGATTGATATCACTTTTAAAGTTCAGGAAGGGATAGAAAAATCAAAAATAAAAGATGGCTTTTGTATTATTTATTCTCCTGGTTCTACAGTCGGAATTACTACAATTGAGAATGAACCCCAGCTCATCAAAGATTTTAAAGAATTAATGGAAAAACTTGTTCCATCTTCTAAAAAATATCATCATGATGATGTTTGGGGAGAGGCAAATGGTTTTTCTCATTTGAGATCTGCATTGATAAAACCTTTTTTGACTATTCCTATTGAAAATGGAAAGTTAGCTTTGGGTACGTGGCAGCAGATTGTGTTTGTTGACTTTGATTCAAGAGAAAGAAAAAGAGAAATTTTTGTTAAAGTTTTTGGAGAAAGGTCGTAAACTAAATAGGGATTAAATTATGTCAGAAAAAATTTGGAAAATTGTTGGGATTTTTGGGATGGTTTGTTTAGTAGGGATTTTAATTTGGATTTTCTTTGGCACTTTTGGTAAATTAACAAAAAAACCGACAGCGGTTCCCTCAATAGGATATGGTTTAGAGAAAATATCAACATTACCAGAACAAACAAAACCAACAGAATTTCAAATTTCCTCTCGAATGATAATTAAAACTGGGTGGCTAAATTTGGTAGTCAAAGATAT
>CAZQIO010000048.1:0-1259 GCA_964593405.1 uncultured Candidatus Saccharibacteria bacterium
GTTTTGGGTGATAACCGAGCTTTTTCTTCAGATTCAAGAAATTGGGGACCTTTGCCAAGAAAATATATAGTGGGAAGAGTGGCTTTAAGGCTTTTCCCTTTTTCTTCAGTTTCTGCTTTTTCTCCACCAAATATTTCTTTTCAGTCTAGTGAATAAAAATCTATGGCAAGACCAACTATTCAAGCCCCAACCGGAATGCACGATATTTTACCCCAAGATCAACCTTATTTTCAACACATTTTTGAAACCGCTGAAAAACTAGCTGAATTTTGGGGATTTGAGAGAATTGAAACACCAATTTTAGAAAAGAGCGAATTGTTTGAAAGAGGAATTGGAACTGCCACAGATATTGTCCAAAAGCAAATGTTTACTTTCAAAACTCGGGGAGGAGATTCTCTTACCTTGAGACCAGAAGGAACAGCACCTGTAGCGAGAGCTTTTATTGAACATGGGATGCATTCTTTACCTCAACCTCTGAAACTTTGGTATTTTGGTCCATTTTTCCGTTATGAAAGACCTCAAAGTGGAAGATATAGAGAATTTTGGCAATTGGGTTTTGAGGTTTTTGGAGAAAAAAGCTCAGCTATAGATGCTCAAATAATACTTATTTTTTTTACTCTTTTGCAAGAGTTGAAAATAGGAGAGCTTATTGTTGAGATAAATAGTATTGGAGATAGTAATTGTAGGCCATATTACAAAAGAGTTTTAGCTAATTATTTGAAAGGAAGATATGATGCTCTTTGTTTAGATTGTAAAAGGAGAGTAAAAGAAAATCCTTTAAGAGTTTTAGATTGCAAAGATGAAAGATGTCAAAATATAGTGAGACAAGCCCCCCAAATTTTGGATTCTTTGTGCAAGGAATGCAAAGATCATCTTAAAGAAGTTTTGGAGTTTTTAGAAGAACTTCAGATTCCCTATTCTTTAAATCCATATTTGGTAAGAGGTTTGGATTATTATACAAAGACTGTTTTTGAAATTTTTTCAACAAAAGAAGGAGAAAAAGAAATTGGAGCTTTAGTTGGAGGAGGAAGATACGATAATTTAATTAAGATTTTGGGCGGAAAAGATATTCCAGCTTGTGGAGGGGCAGGAGGAATAGAGAGGATCATTCAGGTGTTAAAGCAAAAAGGAATTGGAGTCAAAAGGAAAAAAACTCCCCAGATTTTCTTTGCCCAACTTGGTTTTGAAGCAAAGAAAAAAGCACTTAAATTGATGGAGGAATTTAGAAAAGCAAATTTGAGAGTAGTAGAGTCTTTGGG
>CAZQIO010000048.1:1269-1613 GCA_964593405.1 uncultured Candidatus Saccharibacteria bacterium
AATTAATGAGGTAGTAAAAGAATTTTTAAAAAAATTAAAAAAACAAAAACATGGGCGTTGAAATTAGAAAGAAAAAAGGTGAATCAACCTTTTCTTTAATCAGAAGATTTACCCAAGCTGTTCAAAATAGTGGAATTTTAGTTAGGGCAAGGCAAATTCAATTTAGAGATAGAAATATTTCAGAAGAAAAGAAAAAAAGAAAGGCATTATATAGAGAGCAGAAAAAGCAAGAATACGAAAGGATGAAAAAACTGGGTCTTTTACCTTAATAATGATTAAAGAAAAAATCCAAAAGGAATTAACCCAGGCTTTAAAATCAAAAGAAAATTTTAAAGTTTCAGTTT
>CAZQIO010000049.1:0-1564 GCA_964593405.1 uncultured Candidatus Saccharibacteria bacterium
TCGCTATTGGGGGAGCATTAGATTTTTTAATTTTGCAACCAAAAAGAAATAAAATTTTAAAAATTGTGGAAGTGAAAACTACAAAGAAAAATTATTGGTATCTTGGCGAGCATGACATTGCCCAACTTAAAAAGTTGTCATCCATTTCAAAAGAGCACAAAATTCCAGTAGAATATTGGATTAAGATAAAGGGGAAATTTCATATTGTAAAGATTAGTGAATTAGAAAAATTTTTAAAAAACCATGGAAAAAAAAGAGGCTTTAGACCTTCTTAAAAAGGAAATCAAAAATCAAAATTTGATAAAACATTCTTTGGCTGTTGGAGCAGCAATGAAAAAATTAGCTCAATTTTTTGGTGAAGATGAAAAAAAATGGGAAATTTGCGGACTATTGCATGATATTGATTATGAGAAAACAAAAAATACTCCTCAAGATCATTCAAAATTGGGAGCGGAAATGTTAAAAAAAATTGGGGTTGAGAAAGAAATTCAGGAAGCGGTTTTAACCCATAATGAAAGGCATGGAATTTTACCAGAAAGTTTAATGGCTAAAGCCTTATTTTGTGTTGACCCATTAACCGGTTTAATCGTTGCTGCTACTTTAGTTTTGCCTTCAAAAAAATTAAAGGATTTAAAGGTAGAAAATGTTCTTAATCGATTCAAAGAAAAGGGGTTTGCGAGGGGCGCAAATAGAGATATAATAAAAAAATGTGAAACTTTTTTAAATCTGCCTCTTGAAAAGTTTTGTGAAATTGTTTTGAATGCAATGCAAGAAATTTCAGAAGATTTAGGACTTTGAAAAATTGAAAGATAATGTAAAAATAAAAAATATGGCAAAAATAAAAAATAAAATTGAGAAAGTTCAAAAAAGAGACGGTTCAATTGTAGATTTTGATCAAAAAAGAATTACCGATGCAATTTATAAAGCTCTCACTGCAACTGGAGAAGCAGATGGAAAAAGAGCAAAAAAGCTTTCAGATAAAGTAGTTCAAATTCTCAATCGAAGATTCAAAAAAGGAGAAATTCCGCATGTAGAACAAATTCAAGATATTGTTGAGGAAGTTTTAATTTTGGAAGGATTAGTTAAAACTGCCAAAGCCTATATTCTCTATCGCGAACAAAGAAGGAGAATTAGAGAAGCAATTAAAGTTTCAGAAGAAGCAGTAGATAGATTAGATCAGTATTTAGAGAAATTGGATTGGGAAGTTCAAGAGAATGCAAACATGGCTTTTTCTTTGCAAGGATTAAACCATTATGGCGTTTCTTACATTATCAAAAAATACTGGCTTAACAAAATTTATCCCCCAGAAATAAGGGAAGCTTACGAATCCGGTGATTTTCATATTCATAATTTAGATACTTTGGGTCCCTATTGTGTCGGCTGGGATCTTTATGATCTTTTGATAAAAGGATTTGGTGGAGTTTCGGGAAAAGTGGAATCAAAACCTGCAAAACACTTTCATACCGCTTTGATGCAATGTGTTAATTTTATTTTTACTCTCCAGGGTGAAGCAGCAGGCGCAATTTCTTTTTCAAATTTTGATACTCTTTTGGCCCCCTTTATT